>DASZUN010000279.1:0-7432 GCA_035547615.1 Gemmatimonadaceae bacterium
AGCGAGCATGGCCGCGATGTCGCCGACGGGGACGCTCGTCTACCAGCCGGCCGACGCGCAGGGCGTGCTCGGCTGGGTGGACATGCACGGGGCGTTCACGCCCCTCATCGCCCAACCCCAGGCGTATGCCTATCCGCGCATATCTCCCGACGGCAAACGCGTCGTCGTGTCGATCGGTTCTCCGGGACAGAACGACGTGTGGGTCTACGACATCGCCTCTGCCACCCTCACGCGGCTCACGACTGGCGGCGCGCAGAACGACCGTCCCGAGTGGACTCCCGACAGCCGCCGCGTGCTCTTCCGGTCCGACCGAGGCGCCAGCACCGCGATCTGGTGGCAGCCCGCGGACTTGAGCGCGCCCGCCACACCGCTGATCGAGGGCAATGGTCATTACTACGAGGCCGTCGTCACGCCTGACGACCGGAACCTCGTGTACCAGGTGGACGACGCCGGCGCCGATCAAGCCGACATCATGTATCGCGCTCTGCAGGGCGACACGACGTCTCACCCCATCGCGGCGTCGCACTTCGTCGAAGCGCAGGCCCGCGTATCGCCCGACGGCAAGTGGGTGGCTTACGTCACCGACGCCTCGGGAACGTCGCAGGTCGTGGTGCAGCCCTTCCCCGGCCCCGGCGGCGTGGTGCAGGTATCGGTCGGCGGCGGCACCGAGCCTGTGTGGTCGCGCGACGGGCACCGCCTGTTCTACCGTGACGGCCACAACGTGGTGGCGGCCACGGTGTCCACGAGCGGCGGATTCGCCGTCACCGGTCGAACCGACGTCATCCCCGATCACTACGTCTTTGCTACGGCGCCGCACGCGAACTACGACGTCTCACCCGACGGCACGCGCCTGCTCGTGATCCGCGGTACGGTCACGCCAGAGTACGATGTGGTGTACGGATTCGGCACGGAGCTGCGCGCGCGGATGCACGCCAGGGCGGGCATGTGAGCGACGCCGCCGATCGCCTGTCCGCGGCCCTCGCTGACCGTTATCGCATCGAACGTGAGCTCGGCGCGGGCGGAATGGCCACCGTGTATCTCGCGCACGATCTCAAGCACGATCGCAAAGTCGCGATCAAGGTCCTGCACCCCGACCTCGCCGCCGCCCTCGGCGCCCAGCGCTTCCTGAGCGAGATCAAGACCACGGCCAACCTGCAGCACCCGCACATCCTCCCGCTGCACGACTCCGGGGAAGCAGACGGGCTCCTCTTCTATGTGATGCCGTTCGTCGAGGGCGAATCGCTCCGCGATCGGCTCGATCGCGAGAAGCCGCTCCCCATCGATGACGCCGTCGGCATTGCGCGCGAAGTCGCGGACGCGCTCGACTACGCGCACCGGCACGGGGTGATCCACCGCGACATCAAGCCCGAGAACATCCTGCTGCACGACCGCCGCGCGCTCGTCGCGGACTTCGGCATCGCCCTCGCGGTGCAGAGCGCGGGCGGCGAACGGATGACGCAGACGGGGCTCTCGCTCGGCACACCGCACTACATGAGTCCCGAGCAGGCGATGGGCGAGAAGCAGATCGACGCCCGGAGCGACGTGTACGCGCTGGGCGCGGTCCTTTATGAAATGCTCACGGGCGATCCGCCGTTCACGGGCTCCACGGTGCAGGCGATCGTCGCCAAGGTGATGAGCGCCGACGCCGAACCGGTGACGATGCTGCGGCGGAACACGCCGCCGGCCGTGGCGGCGGCAGTGCATCGCGCGCTCGAGAAGCTGCCGGCCGACCGTTTTCTCTCCGCACGCGCGTTCGCCGATGCGCTGCACGATCCAAACTTTGCGACAGCGATCGGCGCACGAGCGATCGTCGACGCTGACACACGGTGGAAATCCATTGCGCAGGGCGCCGGCGCCCTCGTCGTCGCCCTGCTCGGCGTGGCACTCTGGGGATGGCTGCGGCCGCGACCAGTGGCGGCCGCGCCGACCGAGCTGCAACTGTACGTGCAGGGCGATTCGAGTTTCTCCGTCACCAACGACTGCTGCGGTCCGTCGCTCGCCATCTCGGCCGACGGCCAACGCATCGTGTTCATCGCACAGACGGGTGACACGACGCTGTTCTACCGCCGGGACCTCGGCGACGCCACCGCCCATCCGATTCCCGGCACCGGCAACGGCGTGACCCCGTTCCTCTCCCCCGACGGGCGTTGGCTGGGATTCCTGCGTCAGGGAATGCTCATGAAGGTCGACGTCACCAACGGCGGCGCACCGATGACGATCGGTCCCGCCGGCGCGATAAAAGTGCGCGGCGCGTCGTGGGGCGACGATGGCTACGTCTACTTCACGCCCGACGTCGACGGGCCGCAGTCCATCTATCGGGTGAGCGCCGAGGGCGGCGATCCGAAGGTCTACTCGCGCCCCGACACGGCGACCGAGCACGGGCGCACCGTGCCGCGCGTGCTGCCGGGCAGCCACGTGCTGCTCTACGCCACCGCCCCCAAGAGCGGCGGCGACGCCAACGCGTGGGTCGTCGCGCTCGACATGGATCATCAAGTCGCGCATCGGCTGACGCCCGGCTTCCAGCCGTACTACTCCACCAACGGCTATCTCACGTACGCGCTGGCGGACGGCTCGCTCATGGCGCGGCGGTTCGACCCGAAGACGTTCGCGGTCGCCGGTTCGCCGATCCCCCTGAGCGATCATACGCTCACTCACAACTACTCCGAAGCGGAATACGCCGTCGCGACCGACGGCCCGATGGCGATTCGAGCCGTCGGCGCGCACCTGAGCCAGCTTCGGCTCTATTCGACGCAGGGGCAGCTCATGCGCGCGGTTCCCGGCGATGCGGCGCGGCACTCGCCGCGCTTCTCGCCCGACGGTCACCGCATCGCGTACACCCAGGGGGACTACAACGTCGCGGGCACCAACGAGCAGGTATGGGTCTACGACATCGAGTCGGGCGTGGACACACGGCTCTCGGACAGTGGAGACGCGCTCGACCCGATCTGGTCCGCCGACGGCCGCGGCGTGCGCTGGCTCGAAGACCGGAATGGTGTGCGCCGGATGATGAGCCGCCCCGCGGACCAGAGCGCGCCCGCGGCCCCGTTCGGCGACACGACGTTCGCCGGAGCACCGCGCCACGAAGGGCTCAAGGGTGTGCGCTTCGGTTTTCCATCCAGCGTCGGCGGGCTCATTCCGCTCTCCGTCGACAGCCCCGACGGGAAGACCACGGATTTGTGGGTCATGAACCCCGACGGCACGCACGCCCGCCCGTTCCTGCAAACGGCGGCTCACGCCGAATTCGCGGCCGTCTCGCCGTCCGGCAAGTGGCTGGCGTACGAGTCCGACGAGACGGGACGCACCGAGATCTACGTCGAGCCCTTTCCCAACGGAGGCGCCCGCTACCGCATCTCGACCTCCGGCGGGGATTATCCGGTGTGGGCGACGGACTCCGCCCTCGTATATGAGAACGGTGATTACGAAGCTGTAATCTCCGGCGTGCGCTTCGCCAACGGCGAGCTGCACGCGGGGCCGCCGAGGGCGATCATCGGCTCCGTCTACGACCAGATCGTCGCGTCGCGGTCGGCCGACGTCAGTCCCGACGGCAAGACGCTCGCCGTCATCGCCATGCCCGTGACGTCGCGGCTGCTCGTGGAGACGAATCGTCTGCAGCACCTCGGAGGCGCCGACCGCCAACCATAGGCGTGCCCAGCCCGTCCTCCGTCGCCGACGTCGCACCACCTTCCCGCTGCCCATGCCGATTCCCGACACGCTCGCCGCCGCCCTGTCTGATCGCTATCGCATCGAACGCGAACTCGGCGCGGGCGGCATGGCCACGGTCCATCTCGCGCACGACCTCAAGCACGATCGCGAAGTCGCGATCAAGGTCTTGCACCCCGACCTCGGCGTCGCGCTCGGCGGCGACCGCTTCCTGAGCGAGATCAAGACGACGGCGCGGCTGCAGCACCCGCACATCCTCCCGCTGCTCGACTCGGGGGACGCCGACGGCCTGCTGTATTACGTCATGCCGTACGTCGCCGGCGAGACGCTGCGCGGCCGACTCGAGCGCGAGCGGCAGCTTCCGATCGACGACGCGCTGCGCATCGCGCGCGAAGTCGCGGACGCGCTGGGCGCCGCCCATGCGCAGGGGATCATCCACCGCGACATCAAGCCGGAGAACATCCTGCTGCACGGCGGCCACGCGCTGGTCGCGGACTTCGGCATCGCCCTCGCCGTGCAGACCGCGAGCGGCGCGCGGATGACGCAGACGGGGCTCTCGCTCGGCACCCCGCAGTACATGAGCCCCGAGCAGGCGATGGGCGAGAAGCAGATCGACGCGCGCGCCGACATCTACGCGCTCGGCGCGGTGACCTACGAGATGTTGACCGGCGATCCGCCGTTCACGGGCACGACCGTGCAGGCGATCGTGGCCAAGGTCATGAGCACCGAGCCGGAGCGACCCACGGTGGTGCGCAAGTCGATTCCGCCGCACGTCGAAGCGGCGGTGCTGTGCGCGCTGGCCAAGCTGCCGGCGGATCGATTCGAGAGTGCTCATGCGTTCGCCGATGCGCTCGCGAATCCAGCATTTCATGCGACGGGCGGCGTGAGCGCGCGCAGCGGCGCCGCGCCCGCGTCGTCGCGACGGCACGTCGCGGCGCTCGCGGCGATCTGTGCGCTGCTCGTGGTCGTCGCTGGGTGGGGCTGGTTCCGTTCGCCCGCGCCCGCGTCGGAACTCCGATACGGCTTGGCGCTGCCGCCGAACGCCGCGCTGCAGCCCGGCGCGTCGGCGCCTGTGCCGGCGCCTGATGGTTCGTATCTCGCCTATCTCGGGCCCGGACCAGCGGGCCAGAGCCAGATCTGGATCAAGCGCCGCGATCATTACGAACCGGTCCCTCTCGGCGGCACGGAAGGCGCGGGCACGTTTGCCATCTCGCCCGACGGCAAGTGGATCGCGTTCACCGGCCCGGCGGCGGGCACCATCCGCAAGATCTCGGTCGACGGCGGCTCATCGGTGCTGGTCGGCCAGGGGGCGGCCCTCTCACTCGGCCTCGCGTGGCTCGATCAGAAAACGCTCATTTTCTCGAATGACGACGCGAACGGGATCAGCGAGATCTCCGCGAGTGGCGGTTCCCCCCGCCTGCTCTGGAAGAGTGACTCGCTGCCGCGCTCCTTCGGGATATCGGCGCTGCCGCACGGGCGGGGGCTGCTGTTCGGTACGTGCGGCGGCACGTGCGTCACGGGGAAGCTGTACGCCTTCGACATGCGGACCAAGGCCGCACATCTCGTGGTGCCCGGCGTGGGCAGCCCGGCCGTATACCTGCCGACCGGACATCTCGCGTACGTGGCGGCGGACCACTCCCTGATCGCGGTGCCGTTCGACCTCGATCGGCTGCAGATCACGGGACCACCGATTCCCATCGCCGACAGCGTCGCGCCGCCCGTGAGCTCCGGAGACATGCCATTCCAGGTGTCGGCGTCCGGGATGCTCGTCATGACGGTTGGCGGCGGCCTCACCGCGGCCCGCTACGAGATGGACTGGGTCGATCAGACGGGGCGCATGACACCCGTCGATACGAGTTGGACCTTCCAGCTCACGTCGCTGCTCGGCAACGAAGGCTGGTCGCTCTCGCCCGACGACAAGCGGCTGGCGATTGGGCTCTCGACGAGCGCCGGCGACGCGATCTGGGTCAAGCATCTGCCGAACGGAGCGCTCCAGCGGATCACGTACGACACGGTGCCAGCCTATCGTCCGCGATGGAGCCGAGACGGCCAGTTCATCACGTTCAACACCGCCTCGATCACGCGTGGTTTCGCGATGCACCACGCGGACGGCACCGGCTCCGACTCCACGATCGTGACCGGGGCCTTCGACGAAGGCATCGCGAGCGTCGACGGCACGTCGTACTTGCTGCGCCATGGTGCCTTCGGCGCGCAGGCGGGCGGCCGCGACATCCTGAGCTTCCGCCCCGGCATCGACCGCGTCCCGCAGCCGCTGATCGCCACGTCGTTCGACGAAGAAGCGGTGATGCCGTCGCCTGACGGTCACTGGGTGGCCTACCAGTCCGACGAGACGGGGCAAACGCAGGTCTTCGTGCGCCCCTTCCCCAACGTGAACGATGCGAAGCAGCAGGTGTCGCGCGACGGCGGCCGCGCGCCGCTCTGGTCGCGCGACGGCACGAAGCTCTACGACCTGCGCGGCGACAACACGATGATGATGGTGCGCGTGACGCCCGGCGCGACGCTTGGCCTGAGCGAGCCGCAGGCGTTGTTCCACGTGCCGGCGAGCATGACCGGCGTGGGCCTCGAGGACTTCACGGCGTACTACACGCCGTGGGACATCACGCGCGACGGGCGTTTCATCATGGCCCGCTCGCTCACCGGCGCGTCGGTCGCACAGCCGGCGACGATCATCGTCGTGGAGAACTGGCTGGCGAACTGGAAGCGGAGCTTGAAGAAGTAGCCCGCCGACGCGCGGCCAGCGTCAGGATCCGATGCGGAGCACACCGGCGACGGCCATGCCGGCGAGAAGCAGCGCCATGATCATCAACATGATCAGCGCGACCCGCTGTCGCGTGCCGCGCTTGGCCTGCCAGCTCGGCTCATCGAGATAGTAGTACCCTGGCTTGGTCTCCCGCAGCACCGCGTCCCGCACGAGAATGCGGAAGGCGAGCCGCTGCGCGACGCCGAGTGCGTCGGGCGCGGCCGCGGTGTCGGGCGTGGTGGCACCGGCGGCACGGTACGCGTCGACGATGTGCCGTTCCCGTGCGACGATTGCTGCGGCGGCGACGCTTGCACCCATGAGAGTCCTGCCGGGACGTGGTAGGATGATGCGACGGGGAGCGGCTAGATCTTGCAGCGGGGGCGCGAGGACGTCCAGGGGCCGTGCGGTCACGTTATCCGCCTATCAAGGCGAACGTACTGCGTGTGACTTCGTGGTGATCAGGATCGCGCCGTGCGCGGCCGCGGGATCGGTCGACAGCCCCCGGGCCTGACTCGCTGAGAGCTCCTGCATCCCCGAGACCGAGGAGAAGGGCACGTGCTCACGCACGTAGGCAAACGTGCGAGGGATGCTGTCGACGAGCAGCAGCCGCCGTGGCCGCTCACCTTCCCAGCGCGTCAGCATCGCGGTCCAAGCCGAATCCTGAAATGTTTGTCCGCCCGGCGGAGATTCCGTCACGACGTGCCACTGAAACTCTCCGCTCGCCTTGCCTGCGCCTGAATCCAGTCCGACGGTGAGTTCGCCCGGCTGCGGCCCTCGAAAGATGTCTGGCCGGCAGGCCGGCGGATGACATCGCGCCACTGCCGCGATTGCCTCCGGTCCGGCCTCGGCATACGCGGCGGTGTCCTTGGGATCGATGGGCGTGATGTCGCCGTGCTCCGTCGAGCGGGCGGATACGCGTCGGGCGGAGGAGGACGAGCGATCGCATGCGAGAGCGAGCGCCAGCAGTGGGACTCCCGTGAGAAGTACCAGGCGAGATCGACGCGGCAACAT
>DASZUN010000280.1:0-15867 GCA_035547615.1 Gemmatimonadaceae bacterium
TGGCTTGCCGCGACACCGCCGATCCCCGCCACCATGAGCCCGACGTGGGCGTAGAAGCCCTGGATCGCCGACCCATGCGCGAGCAGGTCCATGAGAAATTCCGCGCCCTGCGATACCGCCAGTCCGCCCATGATGATTGTCGCGGTGCGGGCCCGAAGCCGTGCGGCGACCAGTGCGCCGACGAGCAGTCCGAGCGGGTCGGTCATCTTGTGCACGAGTGGCGCGGCATCGAGCAGGCGGTCGGCGGCGGCGAGCACCGCGAGCGCACCCCAGCCGACGACGAACCCGCCCAGATTGGGCAGAATGCGTTGATGCCACGAGGTCGTCATGCGAGCGCGGGTGGAGTCTGCACGCCACTCGCGGAGCGCTTCGTCGAACGCGGCTTCAGAGATTCCCGCCTCGACGGCGGCGGCACGAAGATGCGCAAGTTGCGTGCTGTCCTGGTCGATGTGCGCGGCGCGAGCCAGCAGGTCGCGGGCGATGGCGTCGGTGACACGCCCCCGGTCGTTCGGTGGTGTGCTCATCGTTCCGGCAGGCTCTCGTCGAGATCGAAGAACTCGATCCGCTTGCAGCGCGGACACCGATACACGTCGAGCGGGAACACGCCTTCGCTCATGTCCGCCCATTCGCCGAGCAGCAGATGCCAGCCGCCGGACGTGCCGCCGACGCGGATTGGCACCTGGCCGAGGGGCTGCAGCGGAGACTGACAAGCCGAGCATTGCATGAGTAATCTCCAATGCGATGGGAAGGGGGCGTTCAGCGGGCTGCCGGCCGCACCGCGAGGCCGGCGAGCCAGAGACTGTTCTTTCAGCCAGTGGGTCGGGACGCTGCCGCGTCGCGCCGAGCCACCACCGTCATGATCGCCGAAAAAATCGCGGCGATAAAGATCTGGTGCGGTCGCGACACGTCGCCTGGGAGGCCGAGTCGCGTCAAGGCCGGAGCCATCAACCAACTGATCCCGATGTACGACGTGGCGAGCAACAGCGCATACGCCACGGGATGGCGCGAAGCATCCAGGCGCGACGGGTCGCGGGGAGTCGTGGGAGCTGCGTCCGCCATCATCCCTCCAGGGGTTGTGCCGCGCGCGAAACCGGAGCCAATCTACACAGAATTCACATCGCCGACATCCGCCGGGCGGTAGGCTCCGTCACGCCGGAAGCCGGTCTCCGTTGGCTCGCCAGATCGCCCGCGTCAGCGCCGTCGCGAAGATGACCCAGCCGAGATACGGCACGAGGAGCACCGCGGCGAGCGGCCGCACGTGAGCAAACGCGAATAGCGTCGCGACGATGAGCACGAGCAGCAGGATGATCTCGACGAACGCGAGCGCGGCGCGACGCCAGGCGAAGAAGATCCAGCTCCAGAGCGCATTGCACACGAGTTGCCCGACGAAGAGCGACAGCGCGCCCGCCGCGCCGGCCCATCCCGCGGCGCGCCACACGAGCCAGGCGGCCACGCCCATGAGGATGTAGAGAATCGTCCACACCGGGCCGAAGAGCCAACCGGGCGGTGCCCACGCCGGCTTCACAAGGCCGGCGTAGAACGAGCGCGCGTTCCGCGTTGCCAGCGCGCCGACGCCGCCCGCGGCGAGTGAGGCGACAAGCCATGCGATGAGGCCGAGCCAGGAAGCTGTCATCGACGCGAATATGTGGTGTGGGGCGCCAGGGCGCGATGCGGCGACGGAGCACTCTGCCGACGACCACGCGGGAAGCCACACGACGTTCCCAAGATGGCCGTCCGGATCCTGAAAGCAGTCAGCGTATCCTCCGCGGAACGTCGGGTACGCCGCGCCACCGATACCGACGTGCGCCGGCTAGGCGACACCCCAGTTGCCCACGAAGTCCCCCATCGTGAGCGGCACGCCCTCGTTGCGCAGAATGCCATACGCGGTGGTCACGTGGTAGAAGAAGTGCGGGATCGCGAATGCGACGAGATACTGGCCGCCGTTGGATGACACAGAGCCGCCGCTCCGCTCGATCACGATGGGTCGACCGAGACCCGCCTCGAGGTCGGATGCCGCGATGCCGCGCAAATATGCGATCGCTCCATCGATGCGTTGGTGCAAATCCGCAAAGGTCTTCGCATCACTCGCAGTCGGCGCCGGTCGTGCGCCCAGCACGCGTGCGATCGCTAACCTGGCCCCCTCGGCGGCCCAATGGACGTGAGCCGCCAGGGTGTACTTGTGCAAGTCATGCTGCGCGGCGCCCGCGACGACGCCGGACTGTGCATCTCGAGCGAGTCGCGCCTGCAGCAACGTCGCCTCATCCAGGCCGCTTGCAGCGACATGGATTTTCGCCTTCGCCAACTGCGCGTTCAAGTTGGTCAGGCCGCGGACGAACCCGCCGGCCGATAGATCATAGGCATTCAAAGCCATGCTACACGTGGCCGACGAGTCGCGCGACCTCGATCGTCCCCCAGCGCGCGACGGGATTGCGAGCGGCCAGCTGAATCGCTTCGTCGAGATCCTTCGCATAGTTCGCCACCCAGAATTCCGTCAGGATCTCCTGTGCGCGCTCGGTGGACGTATCCGTGACCGACAGCTTGCCGTCGCGTACGCGCACGAACTTCCCGGTATACAGGCCTCGGCGAAGGACTGCGCCGCGATTCTGATCGATGCTCCCGCTGAATGCCGCGAGATCATCCATATCCTGGCGGGATCGTCGGTGCGTGAGCGAATCGTAAACGAGCAGCAGGTAGGATTCGCCTGATCGCTGCGGCGGGGGCTGGACGTCCGGAAGCAGCGTGTCCGGAATGTCGCTTTGCGAGATCTTGCGCAGGAGCATCTCGGTCTGCGCCCGACTCCTGAAATACAGGACCGCGAACACGACGGCGACCGCGACGGCAACGACGAGCGAGGCAACGCTGTTCATGTTCCTGCCCTCCGCGTAGGCTGCGGGATGCGCGATTCAGTCTGAACACCAGGATGTACGGCGCATCAGAGGCAGGGGCAAGCGGCCCGGCATCTGGAGCAGGTCTACCGGCCGAGGCATCAGCGGTCATCGCGCCGACGCTCCGTGGCGCAGATACGCTCCGTGCCTCGCGGAACCGGAATCCACATTTCAAGACTCGTGATGCGCGTGGAATCCGGGATGATGCCGTGCCCGCTGAACCCGAGCTTGAACTCGATGTACGGAAGTCGACACGAGCGCGCGCCGAAACCATTGAAGTCATCGCTGGTCCCGTCCACGCCATCGTCTGCGATCGCGCGACCGTATCGGGCGCGAAGCGCGCCGAGTGTCCGCGGCACGAGCTGACCATCAGCCAGGCGAAGAGAATCGCCGGAGAGGATCCACAAATCCGCGGGCTCGTCCAGGTGCAGCCGGTCGTCCACGCCATGCTTCGACTGCACCGCGAGCACGCGCGCGCCGGTGAACGGAAACTCACGCGCAGCGGCCTGCCAGCCGACGGCGTCATACAAGGTCGTGTCACCGGCGCTGCAGAGCCGCTCGAGCTCAGCGAGCGGCGCCTGCGTAGGGAAGGGTCCAACGTGATCGAGACTCACGACGATGCCACCGCGCGGCGCATCGCAGATGGCCGAGGAAGCAGCGCGATGCACGGATGGAGTGGCCGCGCCCCCGCGGCGCGAGGAGTCGGGGCGAGCACACGCGAGACCGACGCTTGCGATCACGAGCGAAAACAGAAACCGGCTCCGGCGAACGGAGCGCACCGTCGCCGTGCGGAGCCGCCTAGCCACAGCCTTCAACATACGCGACGGGTGGAAGGCGGCCGGCGCGAAACCGCGTTACGCGCGCGCCATCCGTCTCGAAGATGAGGCGGTACAGACTGTCCGACGGCGCGCTCGGAGTCACGGTCAGATAGTGTCCGCTCGTGTACTTGTGGGGCGTGGTGACGACGCCACCCGGATAGAGCTGCCGGATGCGATCCTCGGAGTCGCCGATGCGCGCGCCCTCCGCCGTCGGCACGGTTCCGTCGTTCACCTCGATGCGGGCGATCCTTCCATCCTCGACCATCGCGTGAACGCCAGGAGGCAGCTGCGCAGTCGGCGTGTAGCCGCAGTTCTTCCACCCGCTGTCGCCTTCGATCGCGAGCGATCCGCCGATGACGCGCTCCGCTTCGCTCTGCGTCATGCCAGCGAGCAGAGGGCCGATGCCACGTGCCGTGACGACCCAATCGGCACGGCGGTCCGCCGTCGCCGCTGGGGCGGCTTGGCGTGAGACGGTGTCCGTGCGGGGATGCTCCTGTCTGCACGCAATCACCGAAGCCAATGCGAGGAAGCAGAGAGGGCGCGTCTTGCTGACGCCGAATGTTCGAATGCCTCGATTCATGTCTTCACAATGCAATGTGCAGCCACGCGACGACGAATGGGCGCTAGCTGATCCAGGTGCCGAGCGCCACGCTCAGAACGGCGAAGCACGCGATCGTCGCCGCCACGATGCCGCCAACGATCGTGACGAGCTGCACGACGCGTAACGCGCCAACGAGGCGATTATTCGACGCGTTGACGCGCTCGGTGATCTCGCGATCGGCGATGCCCCACAGGCCGAACATGGCGAGGAAGATCGCGGCGCCGAGCAGGAACGCCCACGCTGGCGGTTGCCAGAGCGCGATGCCGATGGCGGCGATCACCCCGAGCGCGACGTCGAGCGCGAGCCGGCCGTCCGACGCGGCGCGTGCTCGCGCCGCGAGGATGGCAGGCAGCGTGTCGTTGCGTGCGACGTGGGATCTCGTCATCGGGCTGCGATCTCGTCGGTCAGCTCTCGGGGTCGTACCCGAACTCGCGGAGCTCTTGCGAGCAGCGGCAGGCCGTCGCGACCTTCGCGGCCCATTGCACGGCAGCTTCACGCGACGGGAGCTCGAGGACGCAGAAGCCGCCGTCCAATCCGCTGGTCTGAGGGTAGATCTCGTTCGTGGTGGTGCCGCCGGCGGCGACCATCAGCGGTGCGACGTCCGCGTTGATGCCACCGCCGAACACGTAGACGCCGGCATCCTTCGCCTCACGCATGACCGCGTGCGCCGCGTCGCCGACAGCCGCCATGTCTTCGGCGGGGATGTCCATCGCGGATCCCGGGAAGGAGATGAGGTACTTCGTCATCGTTCGGTCGTGCCGAGGTGAGGGCTTGAGTGGGTGAGACGCGTAACGGACATCGAGGGCGCGCCGCTGACTCGCAATCAGGTATTGTTGAGACGCCCGAGCCTCCAGCCCGTGGGCACGTTCCTGCCGGCCTGCACGCACCCTATTGGCGCGTGAGCGTCAAATTCAAATTGCTGAACCCGGACCCGTTGATCGTGCCGGCAATCGTGTTGCCCGATAAAGATCCGGTGTAGTTCATGGCCTCGAACCCCGTCGCCGAAAGGTTGAGCGATACACTTGGAGCAGCAAAGGTCCCGTTGGCGGTTAGCGCGACTGCGGTGCCACCCGAGTTGATTTGGCCGCTACCCGTCACCTGACTGCCGTCTTGGCTCAGCGTCAAGGTCATGTTAATGCCGGTCGTGGATCCAGCCCACGACCCGGTGAGGCTCGCCCTGGGCGAAGTACTGTCGCTGCCGCAAGCAGTCATCCCCACGAGTAGCAGAGCTAGAATGGTGCGGCGCATGTCGCCTCCGATAGAATTTGAATGTGCGAACCAGAATATGCAGGTAGGAGTTGTAATGGGATAGAGCGAGTGCAGCGGGACAAACGGCGAGAGTCTGATCGGCAATGCAGGTGCAGGGCCGGGTAGCGCCCCTGCTTTGCTGTCGAGCACTTAACTCTAAGCGCCCGGAACGCTGGCTCTTGCTATTGCTGAGGATCGGCGCACTGCCTGATACGCGTCGACTGCATCCGCTGGAGCGTAAGCGAGGACGCGGGACACGAAAGCGGGCGGTGCTACTCGTACTGCCACGATAGATAGTATACGCCGCCCTTATCCAGCTTGCCGAATGAATGATTGATCTCTTGAGCCGGCCCGTCCGAGCCGAACAGCCGGTGGCCATCGCCGTAGGACGCTACGTAGTCACATGTGGCCGCCCACTTGGCGACTCGCAAGCCGTCTGCGAATGCCACTCGCCAATCAAACGCCTCAATCGGCCGAAGCGCGTGAATTGAATCCTTGGTGAAATCGTCAAGGACTGTGTGGATGTGGAAGTTCGTCACAACCGTTATCCGATCACTGCGCCGCAACGGCGTGTCGTAGAACGTCTCCCACCAATAGGCTGCGCCTTCGCGCACCGGGGGCGATACGGTCGGCGTGATGATCCTCGTGGAGCGACCGCTGAGGACGTGCACTTCAACGTGCAGCTCTCGCGGCTCATAGTGCCATCCGGAGCCGCCTTTTGTGATCGAATCCCTCAAGACTGTGAGTTCGGCCTCCGTGCGGATGTCAACCCGACCGGATGCATGAATGGTGAAGTCGTACGTGTAGCGATGGTGGAGGTATGCTTCGCCACCATATGGGGCGAGCGTACGCATTAAGCGATCTACACCGGCGTTGAAGTCAGCCCACAAATCGACATACTCCAGGTTACCAAGCGTCTCCCCGAAACCGATCGGTATAGCTGGGATGGAGCAGTTGTCTAGGCGAACAGGAATGAACCACTCCTTGCCCAGCGGCCGAAGGCGAAGCTGGTCGACCGCGAGAGCTAGCTCCTCGTTCATGTACGAGATGGACCGGGCAGAGTACTTGGTCGAAAAACAGGCGATGAAGAAGTCACCCTCTTGGATGCCTCTCCTTATCTCGCTCTGCCATCGCTGGCCTGGTCTGAGTTTGGTCTTGTCACGCCAGACTTCGATGCCGCGTTGGGAGAGCGCCGCGTCGAGACGCGCTGCATGTTCGGCATCTTCTGAGACGTAGGACAGAAATACGCGTGGCATGCAGGTCAGTTCGTGAAGTGAACGGCGAATTTCCCGTCGTACTACTTAGTGCGCTGCAATCGAGGTAAGCGAGAACGCATGCGCAGTGTTCACAATTGCTGGAACGATCGTCAACGCAATTGTTGTTATATATCTGAAGTGGATCCGGACTTTCGGCTGCGTAGACGATGGGCGAAGGCCGGTTGAATCGGATTTCGCCATCGCAGAAGTGGCTCCGTACTTTGTGGCAATCCGGTCCAGCACCGCGCCGCGCGGCCGGCTTCCTCAGATAGGAAGTACAACTCCTGTCCACAAAGGCATCTCGATGAATGCATGTGCACACCAAAGGCTGGGTTGCCGCCTAAACGCCTGATCTCGGCTGCAAACGGTCATATAAGACTGCTCGCGAAGCGAGCAGCGTCAATAGACGCGCTGTCAGCTGCCGCGTTCGTCAGCCGAGTTACGGTGCACAACTATGGTAGCTACTTTGAAGAGTCCCGTGCCGGAGGCGTGTCATGGTGCGGCGGCAGATCCTCAAGAAGATCGGCGGCTCGGTTGCGACCGTCCTGCCGAAGAGCATGCTCGACCGGTTCCATCTCGAGGCGGGCGACGAGGTCACGGTGATCGAATCCAGCGACGGGCTGCTCATCACGCCGTTCGATCCCGACTTCGCCACGGCCGTGATCGCGTACGAACGGGGAGCGAAGAAGTACCGTAACGCCCTTCGTGAGCTTGCGCGCCGATGCCGCGGCGCCGTGGGCCGACCTGGCTGACGCGGCG
This sequence comes from Gemmatimonadaceae bacterium, assembly GCA_035547615.1. Classification (GTDB taxonomy): domain Bacteria; phylum Gemmatimonadota; class Gemmatimonadetes; order Gemmatimonadales; family Gemmatimonadaceae; genus JAQBQB01. The sequence continues at coordinate 7,568 of DASZUN010000280.1, forward strand.
AATGCTTGAGGTGCTGCACGACGCGCAGCTCCGGAAGCACGGAGGCGCCCCTGGGGCGCGCGATGACGAGTTGCTCGAATCAGCGCTCGCGCGACCGCAACAGCAGTGGGCGTATGTCCGGGCGCCGGACCTTGCCACGCTCGCGGCGGCCTATGCGTTTGGCCTCGCGAAGAACCACGGCTACGTCGACGGCAACAAGCGTGTCGCGTTCATGGCCGCGTACGTTCTTCTCGGCCTGAATGGCATAGACGTGGAGGCCGATGAACCTGATGTGGTCGCAACGATCGAACGATTCGCCGGGGGGCGGCTCTCCGAAACGGCGTTGGCGGACTGGTTCCGGACTCACATGCAACCGCTCGCCTGACGCGGGTGCGGGGCTAGTAGCTGATCCACTCCGCGGTGCGCTCGAACGGAATGTCGAGCGCGGCGACCTCGGCGAGCTCGGCGTCGGTGAGGCCAAGGACGCCCTCTTGCTCGTGTGACACCAGTCCCAGCACGAGCTCGCCCCGGCGATAGATCGTCAAGTCCTCGAGCCAACCGTCCGGACCAGCGGGCACGTGGAAGATGCCGCTGTCCATGAAGCTCGAGAGATGCTCGAGTGACGTCTCGTCGAGCGACCATAGTCGGACGTCCCGGCTGCGGTCCTGCCCATCCGCACCGGTGATCACCCGCCGCCGCGCTGCGGGGCGCTCGAACGGGCCGAGCTCGTCCTCGAACGCGTCAGCGAACGGCGCCTGCGTATCCTGGAGCGCCATTACGGTAATCGAAAATTCGTCCGCGCCATGCTGGAGCAAGTATCGGAGCAACCGGGGCCCGCGATCACCGCGGAGGCTGTGCTCGAATACGTAGCGGACGGCGAGCATCAGTGATCGAGAATCGTGTGCATTCGGCTCACGCTCACACCGGCGCGCAGCGATTCGTTGTCCGTCCAATGCCGGCTCGCCAATCGCGGCTGGGCGGCTCTCGTGCGGCGGCGTCCGGATCGAATCCGTGAGAAACGGGCGCATGAAGTGGCGCGGGCGGTGACTCGCGCACGCGGCGCGGGCCGCTCCGGGATTGGATGAGCGTCCGATTCAGCGACGGCGGTGCCCACCAGGTCAGCGCCGTGTTGGATGAGCATCACTCGCGTGGGGCTGAAGCCATTGCTCCAGAGCAGCCACACCGAGTCCCCGCGCGCCGACCAACTCGGCGTCTCCGGAAAATTGTGGTCGTACGGGTATGCAATGTTTGGTTCAAGGTGTCGGCCGTGCGCTGGCCACGAGATCGTATCCAGCCGGATGTCGGCTGGGAGTCGGTGATACACGTCATCGTGGCCGAGAGCAGGACGCCATGGGCCAACCTCGAGGCGGTAGCATCGCGGCACGAGTCGCCCTGCCTGTGCGCTACTCCGAGGCGCCCGGCCGAACGCGATCGCGGCGGCGATGGCAACGCTCAGTGTCAGTTTGCACATGCGGGAATGGGCGGACCGATGTGACGGAGGAGGTCAGAGGTCCTCGAGTTCGTAGGGTGCGTCGACGACGTCCTCAACCATCGTGTGAACGCGCACCTCGAACCACTCGCGAAACATGCGCCGCGTTCGGCGCGGAGGCCATTGAGCTTCATCGGTAGACCAGCCGAACAGCCAGTGCTCGAAGAAGTAGTCAAAGTGCTGCGTGACGAACGCCTCGATCTCTTCGACGGTGTCGAGATCAGGGCCGAGGAAAACTGTGAGCTCGTCACTAGCCTCTGAGATCGCGAATCGCGGGCCGTCGTCATCGAGCGAATTCGCCCAATCGGCGTACGGCTGCTTGGGGATAATGATGATCGCTGACCGGTTGAGGCTTGCGATACTATCCTCCGTGCTGCAAGCTGACGCCTGAGCTCCGCTGCGAAGCCATCTATGAGAGTGCTCGCGCAGTGAGCACGGTCAGAGACCCTTTGCCAGCTGCAACGTTAGGCGACACGGAGCGGCTTAATTCGATTGACGGTCCCTTTCAGCTTCTGCGCGGCGTCCCACAGGTCGACGGCCCGTTGCGCATTGAGCCAAAACGCCGCCGAGTTTCCAAAGAGCCGCGAGAGGCGAATCGCCATCTCGGGACTCACCGCACGCCGCTCGCGGAGCAACTCATTCATGGACTGCCGCGACACCCCCGCGGCTTTCGCGAGCGCGGTGACCGTGAGCCCGTAGTCGGGCATGAAATCCTCGCGCAGCATCTCGCCAGGATGAACCGGGCGGCGGTGCATCGGCTTCGTATGCGGAATCGGCATGCTCGCTCCTGCTAATGATAGTCGCAGATCTCGACGTCGTACGCGTCCCATCGACGAAGCGAAAGCAAATTCGCCATTGATCGTTGATCGAGATCGCATGTTGGCCCTGCCGATCAGCCTTGAGCGCGTGCAGGCGATTGCCCGGCGGGACCTTGAGGTCGTCCAACGTGGTGGCCAGATGCACGTACTCGAGTTTGCGGACCGCGCGGGCTCGGCGGTCCGCCGGGAATCGCTTCGCTGCGCCGGTGGTGAAGAGCTCTTCCGTCCGGCGATCGGCGAAGGGCCTGATCATGGCGAAATGTAACGCGTCACGTGACGCGCGTCAAATGCCTGGATGTCGCTTAACGCCCGAGCTAGCTGCAAGGAAGTCTAATAAGAGCGTCGGGCGGAGCCCGGCGCAATCCACAGCTTCCTTGGCAGCTTCAGCGCTCGTTAGGCTGCGCCGCGCTTGGAGGGCCGCCATTGCATGCTCGGCCGACGGCCAGTGAGGGCGCAGTCACGGAGGTAGTGGTTGATCAGGGTCTGGTACGGGACCTCAAGCTCCTCGGCGAGGTCCTTAAAGTAGTCGACCGTGGCTTTGTCGAGGCGCATCGTGACCGACTGCTTGAGGCGCTTGGCGTACGGGTTCTTCTTCGCCTTGGAGAAGTCGTATTCCTTCTTCATCGCTTCCACCGCGCGTCATACTGGGCGCGCTCAGATCGGGTTGCCCGCCGTGCAGAAATGAGGCGGATGACACCACCGGCTTCGAGCTCGCAGTGAATGACAACGAGCACGCGAAGGGCGGCGCTGAGGCCGAGGAGAACGAGGCGCTCTTCGTGCGTGGACGAATGCTCGGGATCCGGCATGACGAGCGCATGCTCGTCCGAGAAAGCAGTCTCAGCCTCGTCGAAGCTGATACCGTGCTTCTGGATATTGGCGCGGGCTTTCGCGGGATCCCGCTCGAAGTGCAGGTCGGCCATACCGCAATGTACATACATCGTATGTACAGCGGAAGCCGGGTGCGCAGCCTAACGCCCCAGCTCAGCTGCGGGCGAGTCAAATAGAAGCGCAGGCGCAGCATGCGCAATCCCTAAATCGCCCGTCTGCTGCAGCGTTCGTTATACCGCAGGCGCTATAAAGCCTCGTTCATGTCGATAGCAAAGCCGGCGGTCCGAAGTTCCTTTGCGAGCTGAAGACGCCAACCACCACCGTCGTCGAGCGGAACGTACCCGACTCCCAGGTAGTCCGAGGGAAGGTCGAGCGGGCCTCTATGAAGGGCGCAAACATTCTTTCGTCCCAGCTTTCCCACGAAGAATCCAAGTTCGAGGACGACGTTCTGTCTGGCCCTCGGCTTCAAGTCGTCCCGGGAGCTGCTCGCTGCGCCAATATCATCGGGAGTCAGCAAGACCACCGCGAAGTCGACGTCAGCATAGTGCTCGAGCTTCTCGACGAGCGTTCTTCCCTCCGTCGCTTGCTCATGAAGGATTACAGCGGTGATCCCGAGCTTTTCCAAGAATCGCGCGACGGTCTCGCGAGAGGCCTCGTCGTGCCCGTGCACGACAAAGGCTTTGTTTGTATGAGGACGCTTTGTGGCTACTGATGCTCGTGATACCCCGGCTGCCAGAGGGATCAGTTCGAGTCGCTCACGGATCGACTCCAGGCGCTGGATCTTCTCCGCGATGTCTTTGCGAAGGTCATCTAAGCGCTCCTGAGGCGACGGCGGACGGATACTAACGCTTCCGACACCCCACCAGTTGTATTCCTCTTGGTACTTGTCTGTCGTGAAGAGGCGATTGAGCAGCTCGCCGTTATACGATGTCCACGTGCGGTAATCGTTTTCAGCCTGCTCAAGTGCTTCGACGGTCTGTACGTCACGACCGGATATCGCCCGGCCCTTTTCGATTCGGTCATTGATTTGAGAGGCCGCGACTTCCGGCGGAACGCGGAGCTCGGGGTCAGGCACCGGAGCCTGCGTGGTGCTTTTTCTTGCCATAGATCGGAGGGTGTTGCGGTATAACGCCCGAGTTAACCTGCGAACGAGTCAAACACGAGCGAGCGCGTAGCGCTCGCAATCCTCAGATCGTTCGTCAGGTTCAACGATCGTTAGACGGCCGCGCGACGAAACGTATCCGCCCGCGAACCGTGCCCCTCTTGTATTACGATGCTCGTTGCGCTGTCTCAAAGAAGATCGAGGTCGGACTCGTGGCGAACATCCGTGCCTGCTTGCAACCGCCTAAGATCCTCATAGAAGAGGAATACAATCGCGTTGTAACGCTCCCTATCTTCCGCGCAAACAAGCAGCACTCGGGAATCGGGTGTGAACCAGACACTTCGGAGTGTTAGCTCGCCGGTCGCCACGGCCTTTGCTGCTTGAGCGTAGGTTTTCACGTCGGGTGCGCGATACGGATCCCGCCAATTTGCCTCCTTGTTGGCGGGCTCGCCGTACTTGCCGGTCAGCATTTCTTGGAGCTTGAAATATGCGTCGACGTCCGCAGCATCGTCGCTGTTGTCGATCACATAAGTGCCCTCACACAATTCATCATTAGCGAATTTGTAGAACAGGAGCGCAGGATAGCCGACAAGCGTGGTACTGTAGATCAAATCGCCATCGCTCTCGGCTGGCTCTCCGGGTTCGACCGAGCGCACGCGGGCCGGAGAGTCACCCCAGGAAGAACGGCGGAAGTGGACGCTGCTTGGCATAGTCGGTTCGGTTGTGACTTCTCGGGTGTGGATGCTCCCTCCGCGGTCACCATAACGTGGGCGGGACGCTCTGTCTAGGCGATCGACTGCATGTGTCAGGGCGTGCGCGCATCGAAACGAAGAACGTTCCCATCGCCGCGGTGGCTGTCAGGCCGTCTAACGCATAGCTCAGCTGCGGGCGGTCGAGCCGACGGGCGCCAAGCAGGGTGCTCTTTACAATACTTCAACGGCGTCAGACCGCAACGCTTGGAGCGCTCCGGCAGCTGCAGCGTTTCGTTATGCGGGCGATGTGGTGGCCGAGGCGAACGTCTCCCAGCCACGGATCGCGAGGGATGTCGGATGCCCGCGCGTGTGGGCCGGCGCACCATCTGGCGCGATGCCGCTGACTCGATCGCGATCATCAATCGGCCGGCGCGCGTGCTCGTGGACGCCGAGGCCGTCCAAGGCGCGAGCTCAGGGCCAGCGCAGCGCGGTAGGTGGAATGAAGACGAACGGCAGCCACTCGCCGCGATGTTGGACCGCGCACCGCACCTCATAGCATGGCCTCGCCCGCATAACGCCCGAGTTCAGCTGCAAAGGGATGTACAAGAGTGCTCACGCAGTGAGCACCGTCAATAGCCCCTTTGGCAGCTGCAACGTTCGTTAGGCGGATTGCGCAGCGATGCGTTGACCGCAGGCCGGGCAGTCGACTGTCGGGGGATTGGTCCGCAAGACGTACTCATCCCAGTTGTCCTCCCATGCGGCATCGATCGGCTGCTGGCAGTGCGGGCACCGCGTGGCTCTCTCCGACCGGGCGTGCCGGGCCGTGAATACGACGTACAGTAGGAAGGCAGCGATGGCTGCGAACCATGCGTTCAGGATCATTTCCCACGTACGATTGCCTACTGCTACGAGCAGCGCGGCGACGCCAAACCACACGACGAGGGGACTTGCGAGCAACAATAAACGCCGATCGCGGCGGCGCTTTAGCCGGCGCGACTCGCGCAAACGGGACTGTAGCTCATTCACTGTCCACATCGGTGAGCGTGTATTCCGCCTAACGCCCGAGTTAACCTGCGAGCGAGTCAGACAAAAGCGAGCGAAGCGAGCAATCCGAAGATCGCTCGTCAGGTTCAACGATCGTTAGGCAGCTTGCGCGAATGATTCGAATTGCGGGGCCCCGCGATTGGAGCCATCAGCGCGTCCGCGACGCGAACGCTACCGCCGACGCCTCCGAGTAAAGTAGACAGCATCATCGTCCCCATTCTCGAGACGTGGCGGCGCATTCGGATCCTTCGTGGTCCGGAGAGTCAGTCCAGACGGTCGCGCGCGCGGAACGTCCTTGCACTTGAGTAGGCGTTGGTACGCATCCCAGAGGTATTCGTCGTCGTTCTGGGGCTCGCGCTCCGTTGCGCCGCGGAACAATGCGACGAAGTCGCGCTGCGCATCGGAAAGCGGCTGAATGTCTCCGGCGACAAGAGCTTGATACCACCGACCGAACCGAATCAATCGTTGCCACGAGTGTTCCTGCCATTCGACTGGGCGATCGCAGTCGGGAGTAAATCCGCCGAGTAGTGCAGAGTGATCGGGCGGTGCTTTCACGGCGACATATCTCCGTACGAGGTCGTTTGTAGCTGCCTAACGCCCCAGCTAAGCTGCGAGGGAATCATATAAGAGTGCGGCCGCAGGCCGCACCATTCAATAGCTCCCTCGTCAGCTTCAGCGTTCGTTAGGCGGCTCGGTCGCGAATTCAGGCCAAGGTTTCACTGCCGTCGCGATAGTAGCGTGCTAGGTAGAGTCTGTTTAGTACGACCGTCCCGTCGTGGGTGAGCAGCAATGCTCTGAAAAAAAGTCCCGGTACAAAGAACAGCGCCAAGCTTTCGACCGCATAGCCTACCGGTTTTATGACAAGAACGGCGGGGATCTTGATTGCATCGATGTAGGCGTACTTAAGCAGCGAAGCTACGAGCATTATGAACGCTGCGTACATATACCGCTCACCCGCCTTAGCGAAGAGTCGGCGTTCATCAGGGTGGTCGTCTATGACCGGAGCCGCGGAAAAGCAGAGTGCGGCTAGAGCGCCCAGCGCCGCGAAAGCCGCGTTGCTGATCGACGTCGTGTCGAGCTTAAAGTCTTGAAAGACTCTGACGTTGAAGTAAAGCCCGACGCCATACAACAGTGCAATCGGCAGCTTGTGCGCGATCCAGAAGGCTCCATGTCCGAAACGCGACGAAACGCTCTTCCTCGTCGTAGATGCCGACGCGTGGTCAGGCGCCTTTGCCGGAGTGTATGGGCTCGTTCGATGGCGTGCTTTCTTGGTCATGGTGCGTGGGAGCTGCCTAACGCTACTTAGACTGCGACATTATACGACTTACAATCGACAAACACGAGATACATAAGTCGCATAACATCCCACCCGCGACTCCCGGCACCGCCCGTAAGTCTCGCCCCGTCGGCCGCTTGGCACCGGCGCCCTCATGCAACATCTGGCAGATTATCCGACTTACAGAAGTCGCATAATCTGCCAGATCGTCTCGGAAATGCGGATTGCTCGTCGGGAGTAGGTATTCGCGCCGAATCGCGGCATCCGCGCGCCCTCACGCCTGACGCGACATCGCCCTCGCCCGCCGCAACATCCACGCGTACAGCCACGCGATGATCCCGGCGAATAGAACCACGCCCAGCCACGGCGCCGCCGCGAAGGTCTCCGCCACCAGCGCGATCGGCGCGTCCTTCGACAGGCCCACGATCAATCCGGCGTTGATCACGCCCCACACGCTCTCGCCCACGATCAGCCCCGACGCCACCAGCGTCCCGAGCCGCTCGGCGCGTTCCGGATCCGGCATCGTCCGCACGCGGCGGCCGTACCACCACGACATCACCGCGCCCACGACCACCGCGAACGTCGCCGACATCGGCAGGTAGATGCCGATGCCCACGGCGAGCGGTGGGATGCGCAGCTTGTGCATCGCGCCGAGCGCTTCGTCGAGGATGATGAGGCCGATGCCGACGAGCGCGCCCACGCCGATCATCGTCCAATTGAGGCTGCCGCCGATCACGCCCTTGGCGAGCGCGGAGATCAGCGTCGCCTGCGGGGCGGGCAGGGGGTTGGGCGCGAGCACGCCCACGTTCGCCGCGCCGGCGAAGCCGTACGCCTTGGCCAGCAGGTTGAGCACGAACGGGATCACCGCCGCACCCGCCGCGACGCCGACGATCAGCGCGATCTGCTGGCGCATCGGCGAGGCGCCCACGAGCTGGCCGGTCTTGAGGTCCTGCAGGTTGTCGTTCGAGATCGTCGCGCACGCGAACACGATCGCGGTGATGAACAGCGCGAACGCGACGAGCGCGCCCTGCGACGGCGCGGCCGGGTGGATGATCGCCACGAGGATCGACGC
>DASZUN010000281.1:0-7315 GCA_035547615.1 Gemmatimonadaceae bacterium
CCGGCATGCGTTCGCTCATGCCTTGCCCTCCGCGACGAGGATCGCGCCCGGTGACTGCGCGTCCTCGCATTCGCGATAGTGCTCGGCGATGGCGCCGAGCTGCCCGGGCTCCGTGAGCAAGCGGTACGCGATCCGCCACGCATCGAGCATCGGCTCGGTGAACACGAGGCAGGTGTCGCCGGGCAGCGTGTCCTGATTCAGATAGCTCCGGTATCCCACGATCGCGAAGATCGGGAGCTTCCAGTCATGGAGCACGTTGCGGATCGCGTCGCCGGACTCGAACAGCCCGGTGCACTGGATCATGACGATCGGCCGCGCGCCGGCGAGATGCAGGCCCGCCGCGACCTCCCACGCTTCGCCTTCCCGGCAGACGCGAACGAGGCGCGCACGGCCGCGCGTCTCGATCGCCGACTGCCACTGGCCGATCGTGCTGTCCGGCACCGTGACGACGTGCGTGATCGCCAGCTCGTCGAGCACCTCGGCGATCGCGTCGCCGGTGAAGAGCGAGCTCACTGCGCGAGCACGAGGTGGTCGATGAAGAATTCCATCATGCGCGCCTGGTTGAGCCCCGAGTGCCCCATGTCCGGCCCGACCTGCACGTCGAAGCTCTTGCCCGCGCGCTGGAGCGCGGCGATGAGCTGCATCATGTTCGTGGGATGCACGTTGTTGTCGCGCGTGCCGTAGTAGAGCATGAGCCGGCCGCGCAGGTCGTTCACATAGCTCATCGCGGATCCCTTGTTGTAGCCGTCCTCGTTCTCCTGCGGGATCCACATGTAGCGCTCGGTATAGATCGTATCGTAGTTCCGCCAATCGGTCGGCGGCGACGACGCGGACGCCGCGGCGAAGATCTCCGGGTGCCGGAGGATCTCCATCACCGACGTGTAGCCGCCGTACGACGTGCCGAAGATGCCGACGCGCGTGGAGTCGACGTACGGGCGGTTGAACAGCGCCTTGACGCCGGCCGCCATGTCGTCGATCTCGGTCTGGCCGAGCTTGAGGTACACGGCGTCGAGCGCCTTGCGTCCCATGCCGGGGTTGGTGCGCGCCTCCACGCCGACCACGATGAATCCGAACTCGGCGAGCGGCGACGGCATCGTGAACCGTTCGCTCACGCCGTTCGGCACGCCGGGGCCGCCGTACACGCTCACGAGGACGGGGTACTTCTTGCTCGGATCGAAGTTGGACGGATAGCTGATGGAGCCGTGCAGCGTCATCTGCCCGTCCGGCGTCTGGTACTCGTACAGCTCGACCTTGTGCAGGCCGAGCGCGTTGAAGGCGGTCAGGTCGGCGTGCGCGAGCTCGGCCACGACCTTGCCGCGATCGTCGAGGATGCGCGTCACCGGCGGCTGGTCGTGCGTCTGCGCCACGTCCACGAAGTGCTTGCCGTCGGGGGCGAGGCTGATGTCGTGGGTGAAGGCCGGATCGGTCAGGCGGCGGTCGTGGGTGCCGTCGAGGTCCACGCGATGGAGCTGGAGATCGAGGTGCGTCGCGCCGTCCCGCGCGAGATAGTAGAGCGCGTGCTGCCGCTCGTCCACGCTGACCACGCCCGCCACCTCCGCCGCCACGCGGCTGAGCGGCGTGATGAGCGTTCCAGTATTAAAGTTGTAGAGATAGTAATTATTAAACCCCGTCCGGCCGGACTCCCAGATGAACCGGTTGCCGTCGGCGAGCCAGCGCATCGTCGGCGCCGGGTCGTCGTCGATCCAGCCCGTCGGCCAGGTCTCGTGGATCACGGTCCGCACCGTGCCGGTCGCGGGATCCGCGGCGGCCAGCTCCAGCGTGTTCTGCCGGCGGTTGGTGCGCAGGAACGTCAGCGCTCGGCCGTCCGGGGTCCAGTTCACGTCGAACACGTAATAGCCGACCGCGTCGTTCACGAACGGCTTCCCGTCGCGGACGTCGACGCGCGTCGTCTGCTTCGTGTTCAGGTCGTAGACGTAGAGGTCGACGGCCGGGTTGGGCACGCCCGGCTTGGGGTACGCCTCCACGTCCAGCGTGTCCTGGATGTGCGTCAGATTCGGCGTGAGATAGAAGTCCGGCACCTTGCTCTCGTCGAACCGGTAGAACGCGAGCCGCGTCCCGTCCGGCGACCACCACATCGCCGTGCGCTGTGAGAGCTCCTCGCCGTACACCCAGCTCGCCGTGCCGTACTTCACGCGCGTCGCCGCACTGCCATCCTTCGTGATCTGCACCGCGTTCGCGCCGTTCGCGTCCCCGATCCACACGTTGCGATCGCGGTAGATCGCCTGATGCTTTCCCGTCGGATCGACGGCGCTCGCGAACTGGCGGCCGCGCTCGGGCATCGCGCCGAAACGTCCGCGGCCACGGCCGCCGGTGGACGCGTCCGCGGAGTCGGTGTCGAGCGCGGTCGTCCGCTTCGCCAGGTCGTACTCGTAGCGCTTGCCCGCGCTGTCGAACGCAACGCGGCGCCCGTCCGTGGACCAGGCGAAGTTGCCGATCGGTTCGAGCGAGAGCGCCGCCTCGCGAATGCGGGGCGCCATGCGCTGGTACTGCTCGTACCCGGGCATGGACTTGAGTCGATCCTGCGCGGCCGCGGGCGCGGCGAGCACGCACAACACGAGCAGGGTGGTCACGGCGCGCGATGCCGCGACCTCCGCGTTAGGCTTCTGCATGTAGCGAGATCTCCTGGTGCCGATGAGGCCTTCCGACCGGAGCGGTCGTAGAGCATTGTACCGCCCGCTCCCTGACGCGTAAAGCAGACTGACATGTCCAAGACGATCGTCATCACTGGCGCGAGCGGCGGCATCGGCGAGGCGCTCGCCTATCGCCTCGCCGCCGACCATCACTCGCTCGTGCTCGCGGCGCGCCGCGTCGCGGAGCTCGAGGCGGTGGCCGACGAGGCCGTCCGTCGCGGCGCTCCCGGCGCCGTCGCCGTCGAAGCGGACGTCACCCGCCGCGCCGACATCGAGCGCCTCGCCGACCGCGCCGTCGACGCATTCGGCGGATTCGATGTCTGGGTCAACAACGCGGGCCGCGGCATCACACGCCACGTCCTCGACCTGACCGACGCCGACATCGACGAGATCATGGCCGTGAACCTGAAGTCCGCGCTCTACGGGATGCAGGTGGCGGTCGCGCACTTCGTCGAGCATCGCGGCGGCAGGGGACAGATCGTCAACGTCTCATCCTTCCTCGGCCGGCTGCCGCTCGCCACGCATCGATCCGCGTACAACGGGGCCAAGGCCGCCCTCAACGCGCTCACCGCGAATCTCCGCGTCGATCTGCGCAAGACGCACCCGGACATCGCGGTGACGCTGATCATGCCGGGCATGGTCGGCACGGCCTTTGGCCGCAACGCGCTCGGTTCGCCGCCCGACACGCCGATCTACTCGGGCTCGCACGTGCAGCGCGTGGAGGACGTCGCGGACATCATCGCGGGCGCCATCGAGCGCCCGGTCGCGGAGGTCTACACCAATCCGAGCTCCGCGGCCATGGCGCGGCGGTACTTCGAGGACGTCGAGGCGTTCGAGACGCAGAGCGACAATCCGTGGGGCTCGCCCCCGGGAGCGCGATGATGCGGCCGCTCGTTGTCGTCGCGGTGCTGGCATCGGCGCTTCAGGCGCAGCGTGGGCCGCGGCCGCGCCCCGCGCCGATCGTCATCGACGACGTCACGCTCATCGACGGAACGGGAGCCGCGCCGCGCGCGCACGCGCGCATCATCGTGCGCGACGGCCGCATCGCGTCGATCGGCCCGGCGAGCGGCGCGATGCCCGACTCCGTTCGCGTGATCGACGGCCGCGGGCGTTACGCGATTCCCGGCTTGATCGACGGACACGTGCACCTGGCCGGCCGCTCGTGGCAGGATCGCGTCGATCAATTGCACCGCACGCTGCTCGGCGGCGTGACCTCCGTGTACGAGCTCGCGGGCGACACGCGCATCAGCGGCGATCTCGCCCGCGCGGTGATGACGCACGAGATCCAGGGGCCGTCGATCTACTACACCGCGCTGCTCGCCGGCCCGCCGTTCTTCGTCGATCCGCGCGCGATCGGAATTTCCCAGGGCTTCCGCGTCGGCGAAGCGCCATGGGCCCACGCGGTCGCGGCGGACAGCGATCTCGCGCGGATCATCGCCGCCGCGCACGGCACCGGAGCCGGCACGATCAAGCTCTACGCGAGTCTCGATTCCGCCACCGTGACGCGCGCGATCGCCGAAGCGCACCGCCAGGGCATGCGCGTGGTCGCGCACGCGACGACGTTCCCCGCCAAGCCGAGCGACCTGGTCGCCGCCGGCGTCGACATGCTCGCGCACACGCCATATCTGGTGTGGCAGGGGAGTGCGCGCACCGGCGATTGGACCAAGCGCGCCGCCGGCGACTTTCTCGGCGTCCCGCCGAATTCGCCGGTGATCGAGACGCTGCTCGAGTCCATGCGCGACCGGCACGTCGCGCTCAACCCCACGCTGTGGGTGTTCGCCGAGGCACAGAAGCCCGATTCGGTGAGCCGAGTCCGCACGCCGTGGATGAACGCCGTGACGAAGCGTGCCCAGGACCTCGGGGTCACGATCGTCGCCGGCACTGACAACATGTTCGATGCGCGCCGCGACTCGCTGCCCACGCTGCACCGCGAGCTCGAGCTCGAGGTGCAGGCGGGGCTCACGCCCATGCAGGCGCTCGTTTCCGCGACGAGTGCCTCGGCGCGCGTGATCGGCGTCGACAGCGCGCGCGGAACCATCGCCGTCGGCCGCGACGCGGACATCGTCCTGCTCGACGCCAACCCGCTGGAGGACATCCGCAACACGCGGCGCATTCACGCGGTGATCAAGGATGGCGTGCTCGTCACGCGGGACTCGGCGCGCTCGGCGGGCGGTGATCTCGCGCCGCCCGATACCGGCGCCGCGGATCCGCGCGCGGTGCAGCCGGAGCGCCCGACGGTCGCCACGCATGCGTACACCGTCGCGCCGGGGTATCTCGAGATCGAGACCGGCATCGAGCGCGATCAGGGTCCGTCGACCTCGTTCCCGACCGAGTTCAAGATCGGGCTGGCGAGCCACGCCCAACTGAGCGTCTTCGCGCCGGCGGTCGCGCGATCCGGCACCAGGATCGGCGTGGGCGACGTTGCCGCCGGCGTGAAGTGGAGACTGTTCGACCAGGCGCCCGTTCTCGGGCGCTTTGCCGTTCTGCCATCCATCAAGCTGCCGAGCGGATCGTCGATCGCGGGGCGGGGCACCGGGACGACGGACGCATCGCTGCTGCTCATCTCCAGTCACGATCTGGGCGCGGTGACGATGGATCTCAACGCCGGCTACACGTGGCGCTCGGGCAGCGGCGCGAACGCGCCGGTGCATGCGTCGCTGTGGACCGCCTCGTTCGGCGGCCCGATCCGCGAGCAGCTTGGCTGGACGGCGGAGTGCTTCGGGTATCCAGCCACGCACGGACCGGCTGGTCAACGCGGCGTCGTCGCGCTACTCGCCGGTCCGACCGTGCTCGCGCGCAACTCGCTCGCGTTCGACACGGGCATGATCTGGCCGCTCACGGGTCCGCAGCCGCGCGCGCTTTACGCAGGTCTCGTCTACAACGTTGGGCGATTGTAGGACGTCGCGGAATCCTCGCCACGTCGGTCCTCGTGGGGCATATTTGCCGCGCACGTGTGACCCACCACCCGAGGAAGGATTTCATGCAGACTGTCCTTCGCCGTCTCGCTCCCGTTGCGGCCCTGTCGCTCGCCGCAACGCCGCTGTTCGCGCAAGGGCGCGGCGCCCCCGCACCCGAGCCGAGCTTCAACGTTTCGTCAAATCCGGTGCTCTCGGCGTTCCGCTTCCGATCGATCGGGCCGGCGAGCATGGGCGGCCGCCTCGATGACATCGAGGTGTCGCTGAGCGATCCGAACGTCATCTATCTCGGCTACGCGGTCGGCGGCGTGTTCAAGTCGGAGGACAACGGCGTCACGTTCAAGCCGGTCTTCCAGACGTACGGCAGCGCGTCGATCGGCGACATCGCCATCCATCCGACGAATCCGAACATCGTCTACGTCGGCACGGGCGAGCCGAACAATCGTCAGACCTCGTCGTTCGGCGACGGCATCTACAAGTCGACGGACGGTGGCAAGACCTTCGCCAGCGTCGGGCTCCGCGAGACGCAGACGATCGCGCGCATCGTGATCGACCCACGCAATCCCGAGGTCGTGTACGTCGCGTCGCCGGGCCACCTGTTCGGGCCGAACACCGAGCGCGGCATCTTCAAGACGACCGACGGCGGCAAGACCTGGAACAAGATCAAGTACGTCGACGAGAACACCGGGTTCACCGACATCGTCATGGATCCGTCCAACAGCAACGTGCTGTATGCGGCGAGCTATCAGCGCCGCCGTACGAGCTGCTGCTTCAACGGCGGTGGCCCGGGCAGCGCGGTGTGGAAGACCGAGGACGCGGGCCGCACGTGGCAGAAGCTGTCGAACGGACTGCCGCCGGGCACCTACGGCCGCATCGCGCTCGGCGTCTCGGCGTCCAGCCCGAACGTGGTCTACGTGCAGATCGAAGCCGGTGAGAGCGGCACGGCGCTCAAGCCAGGCGCGGCGGGCGCCGAGTTCGGCGGCGGCCGCGGCGGCTACGACTGGTGCAACAACGGCGGCCCGGAGCACGGCTTCAGTGCGGGGCGCGGCGGTCGCGGCGGCGCGGAGGCCGAGTCGACGACGACGCGCAAGCCGCCGGCGCTGAATCCCGCGAATGGCGGCGTGTTCCGCTCCGACAACAAGGGCGGCTCGTTCCATCTCGTCAGCAATTGCGACGCGCGCCCGATGTACTTCAGCCAGCTCCGGGTCGATCCGCAGAATCCCAACACGATCTACGTCGCCGGGCTGCCGGTGGCGAAGTCGCTCGACGGCGGCAAGACCTTCGCCACACTCGATGAAGCCGGCGGCAACGGCGAGCCGGCGCACGTCGATCAGCACGCGATCTGGGTCGATCCGCGCAACAGCAAGCACCTGATGATCGGCAACGACGGCGGGCTCGACATCAGCTACGACCAGGGCAGGACGTGGGACTTCGTGAACACGATGGCCACCGGCCTCGCGTACGTCGTCACCGCCGACAATGAGCATCCGTATAACGTCTACACGGGCCTCCAGGACAACAACAGCTGGGGCGGTCCGAGCTCGAAGCGCGGGCGCGGCGGCATCACCAACAACGACTGGTTCGGCATCTGCGGCGGCGATGGCTTCTACACCGCCGTCAACGTCGACCACCCGAACATCATCTACTGCGAGTCGCAGGACGGCAACACGCAGCGGTACGATCTGAACGCCGGGCAGACGATGAGCATCAAGCCGAACGCCGGCCCGGTGCGGCAGGTGGCGCAGGCGG
>DASZUN010000282.1:0-1762 GCA_035547615.1 Gemmatimonadaceae bacterium
GACGGCGGCCGCATCAAGTGGGAGCAGGAGGGGCGTGAATTAGTAACAGAAGTACCCAAATTCCCGCCGACACAGTACGTGGCGCCGGAGCGCAACGATGCGCGCATCCGCGCGTTCCGCGACGAGGTGCTGCAGCACGCCGCGGCGAAGCGGCCGCTCGTGGACGTGCGCTCGCCCGACGAGTACACGGGCAAGAAGACGCACATGGCGGAGTACCCGCAGGAAGGCGTGCTCCGCGGCGGGCACATCCCGGGCGCGAAGAGCGTCCCGTGGGCGCGCGCCGCCAACCCCGACGGCACGTTCAAGTCCGCCGACGAGCTCCGCGCGATCTACGAGCAGGAGCAGGGGCTCGCGCCGAGCGACGACGTGGTGGCGTACTGCCGGATCGGCGAGCGCTCGAGTCACACCTGGTTCGTGCTCTCGTACCTCCTGGGCTATCAGAACGTTCGAAACTACGACGGCTCGTGGACGGAGTGGGGCAACAGCGTGCGGCTCCCGATCGAGCGGTGAGCCGCCGCGTCGTGGTCCGCGTGCCCGGCGTGTCGCGCGCGTCGGGCGCGCTCGTGAACGAGTGGTTCGCTGCGTCGCTCGAGCTCGATGCGTCTCGCGCGCGGCGCCTCGAGCGCGGCGGTGAGTTGCGGGTGCTCGATCTGAACGATGAGCACGACCTGTTGCTCGCGGGCGTACGCGCCACGTGCGCGGCCGCCGGCATCGGCGTCCCGGACACGCTCCGCGTGCGCGCCGTGTCGAGCATCCCCATCGCCGCGGGCCATGGCGCATCGACTGCCGCGGTTCTCGCCGGGGTCCTCGGTGCGCGGGCCATGTTCGATCTGCAGCTCTCCGACGACCGCTTGGCGCGCATCGCCGAGGCGATCGATCCCTCGCCGTCGCAGACTCGCGTATCGCTCGCGGCGCACGTGATTCGTGTCGACACCGTGTGCGACGATCGAATGCCCGCGGCGGCGCACGTCGTGAGCGCTGCGCGATGACGCGCGTTGACTCGGCGATCGGCGACACGCCCGTCGTGAAGCTCGAGCGCGTGGTCGAGCCGGCGATGGCGGAGGTATGGGTGAAGCTCGAGGGCACCAACCCCGGCGGTTCGATCAAGGATCGCACCGCGCTCGGCATGGTGCTCGACGCCGAGCGGCGCGGCGTGCTGAAGCCGGGGATGACGATCGTCGAGCCGACGTCGGGCAACACGGGAATCGGCCTGGCGCAGGTGGCTGCGGCGCGCGGCTATTCGCTCGTCATCTGCCTGCCCGCGTCGGCGAGCGAGGAGCGCAAGCGCACGCTCGAGGCCTACGGCGCGCAGCTCGTGCACACGGACCCCGAGCTGCGCATGCTCGCCGCGATCGAGGAGGCGAAGCGCATCAGCGCCGAGACGGGCGCGTGGATGCCGCACCAGTTCGAGAATCCGGCGAATCCGCGCGTGCACTACCAGACGACGGCCCCCGAGTTGTGGAACGCACTCGACGGCCGAATCGACGCGTTCGTGTACGGATCGGGAACCGGTGGCACGATCAGCGGCGTCGGTCGATTTCTCAAGGAACGCGATCGCGCGATCCAGGTGATCGCCGTCGAGCCGGCGCGCTCGCCGGTGCTGTCCGGCGGCGTGCGCGGGCCGCACAAATTTCAGGGGATGGGGCCGGGGTTCGTGCCTGCAAACTTCGACCGGAGCGTGGTCGAACGCGTGATTCCGGTGTGGGAGGAAGACGCGTTCCCGCTCGCACGGCGGCTCGCACGTGAGGAAGGATTGTTCGTC
>DASZUN010000283.1:0-16149 GCA_035547615.1 Gemmatimonadaceae bacterium
GAAGGCCGGTGTGCGCGCGGATGCTACATGCGCTGGGCGACGGCGTCCCAGTCGACGACGTTCCACCAGGCGGCGATGTAGTCCGGCCGGCGGTTCTGGTACTTGAGGTAGTACGCGTGCTCCCAGACGTCGAGCCCCATGAGGGCCTGCTTGCCGTCCATGAGCGGGTTGTCCTGGTTCGGCGTGCTGACGATCGAGAGCTTGCCGCCGTCGCTGATCAGCCACGCCCAGCCCGAGCCGAACCGCCCCGCACCTGCTGCAGAGAACTGTTCTTTGAATTTGCTGAAGTCGCCGAAGGCGGACTTGATGGCGTCGGCCAGCTTGCCCGTGGGCTCGCCGCCCTTGTCCTTGCCCATGATCTGCCAGAACATGCTGTGGTTCCAGTGGCCGCCGCCATTGTTGCGGACGGCCGTGCGCACCGCCTCCGGCACGCTGTTGATGCCCCGCATCAACTCGTCCAGCGATTTGCCCGCGAGCTCCGGCGCCTTCTCGATCGCCGCGTTCAGGTTGTTCACGTACGCCTGATGATGCTTGGTGTAGTGGATCTCCATCGTGCGCGCATCGATGTGCGGCTCGAGAGCGTCGTAGGCGTAGGGCAGCGGCGGCAGCGTGAAGGCCATGTCGGTTCTCCTGTGTGTCAGGCGCCGGATCCGCGCGACGCGGCCGACGTCCTCGTTCGATTCTTCAACCAACCGATGATGCCCGGCAGGAACGACACGAGGATCACCAACACGATCACCGAATCGATGTGCCGGTCCACTCCCGGAATGTAGCGACCCAGGAAGTAGCCGATGAACAGCATGCCCCAGATCCACCCCAGCCCGCCGATCACGTTGTACAGCGTGTAGCGCCGGTAGCTCATCTGGGCCATGCCAGCCACGACCGGCACGAAGGTCCGCACGATCGGCATGAATCGCGCAATGATGACCGTGGCACCACCATGGCGTTCATAGAACTCGTGCGCGCGGATGAGATGCTTCTTGTTGAACAGCAGCGAATTCTCGCGCGAGAACAGGCGAGGCCCGGTGGCGCGGCCGATCGCGTATCCGGACGTGTTGCCGAGGATCGATGCGACCGAGAGGAGGATGCCGAGCCAATACACGTTGAACAATCCACTCGTCCCCGCGAGCAGGCCCGCCGTGACGAGCAGCGAGTCGCCGGGCAGGAAGAAGCCGATCAGCAGCCCGGTCTCGGCAAAGATGATCGCCGTCAATCCGACGTATCCGCCCCACGAGATGAGCGCGCGGACGTCGCGGAGTCGATTCAGAAAGTCCAGCAGTGAATGCATGCAGGCGGGCGAGGACGTGGAGTGGGTCGGATGAGCACCGGAAGTTCGACGGTGGAGCGGCCTGAAGCAACGGCGGCGCGCCGTGAGCGCGTGGTGGACGTCGGCGGCGCGCTCGTGCTCTTCGCGCTGGCTGTCGGCTGGGTGTGGTCGATCGCGAACGTCCGCACGCTGGGCGCCGCGACCCCGGGCCGGCTGAACGCCGCCGGCATGGTGACGGCGGATCTGACGCACGCGCACGCGCCGAGTACGGCGTACCTCACCGACGCGGCACTGAACCTCGCCGTCGATCACATGCTCGCGAACGAACGCGGCGCGAGCGGAAAGCTCCGGGCCAAGTTCGAGGCGACGCCGCAGCCGTTGCCGGCGGATTCGCTGCCCAACGGCGCGCAGCTCCAGTACGGACGGGGCGGACAGCTCGCGGCCGCGCCGCGTGGCGCGGGCATCTGGAACCTGATCGTGCGCATCGGCAACGCCGTGCGGCCCGTCGCCGGCTTCAACGTGATCGCGATGCTGCCGTTCTCGGCCAAGCAGAACGGGCACATCGGTACGTACTTCGTCGGGAGCTGGCCGAGCGAGCACGGCGTGCGCGGACCGTCCAAGGCACCGGCGTGGGCGTACGCGAATCCCGCTGGCTTCATCGAGGTCACGCAGGCGAATCGGAACACGCCGGTATCGGAGCACTTCACGCTCGGCGATTTCGTCACGCACGACCAGCCGAACGTGTGGCCCAAGTACATCGTGCTGCAGACGCGCTTGCTCGACAAGCTCGAGCTTGTGTTGTCAGACCTGCAGTCGCGTGGCTACGACGTCCATGGCGTGAAAGTCATGAGTGGCTTCCGGAGCCCCCAGTACAACTACACGGGCGGGGTGACGACCGGTCGCGCGAACCTGAGCCGCCACATGTACGGCGATGCGTCGGACATCTACATCGATGACAACGGCGATGGCGTGATGGACGACCTCAACCATGACGGGCGAATCACCATCGACGATGCGCGTGTCATCCAGCAGTCTGTGGATCGGGTGGAGGCGGCGCATCCTGAATTGGTGGGTGGGGCGGGGGTCTATACGGCCGCGCCCGGGCACGGACC
The DNA here is from genome assembly GCA_035547615.1 of Gemmatimonadaceae bacterium. Lineage (GTDB taxonomy): Bacteria > Gemmatimonadota > Gemmatimonadetes > Gemmatimonadales > Gemmatimonadaceae > JAQBQB01. The sequence continues at coordinate 2,380 of DASZUN010000283.1, forward strand.
TTTCATTCACATCGATGCGCGCGGATATCGGGCGCGCTGGTCGGGGACCTCAGGAGGATGATGTGGTGGAGCAGCGACGGGTTTCGGATGGGGGAACGGTGACCGAAGTGCGCGACGCCAGTGGCGAGGTTCGCGAAGTGAAGGCCGATCGGCCGCAGGATCGCGAGTACCGCGAGGTGCGCGCGACCGACATCGAGCCGTACACGGGGCTTCGCTATCTCTCGAAGCTCTTTCGGTTCATGGCGATCATTCTCGTGCTGCTGCTCGTGGCCGAGGTCGTCACGGGCATCTACACGCAGGGGAGCGCGTCCATTCCGACGCTACTTGGCGAGGCCAGCCGGCTGATCGTGCTCGCCGGCGTGCTGTGGGGCACCGGCGACCTGGCGCACCTGCTGATCGACGTGGGGCACGACGTGCGCGCCGGCCGCATTCTCATGGCGCGGCTGGCGCACGCGGCGAAGATCGCGCCGTTGACGGCGCCGCGAACGGCGGCCGAACGGGCGATCGATCGCGGCCCCGTCGCACGGCCGGCGGACATCGCCGTCGAGCGTCCCGCACCAGGACAGATCGACCGCAGCGATCGCGGCGATCACGGCGATCGGGGCGACCACGGCGGCAAGGCGCCGCCGGTGCCATGATCCGGCCGGCGACCGCTTAGTCCGGTACGACAGTTGCCCTTGAGCCGGCCGAACGCGAGACAACCGTCAATCCGGAGAACAACATGCTGATCACACTGGCCATCATTCTTCTCATCCTGTGGGCGCTGGGGTTTCTCGCGTTCCACGTGGCGGGCGGCCTGATTCACATCCTGCTCGTCATCGCGCTGATCATCATCGTGGTGCGTCTGATCACGGGACGGCGTCCGGTCGTTTGACGGTTTAGCTGACTTGCGCGCAGTGCGCGGCCGCGGCGAATATCGCCGCGGCCGTTTTCGTTGCTCACGATCTCACCACGCTCATGTCGCTCGAAGCGCACGTCGTCACGCACACGCACTGGGACCGCGAGTGGTATCTGCCGTTCGAGCGCTTCCAGCAGCGCCTCGTCGCGCTCGTCGACGAACTACTCGACGCGCCGCCACGCCGCGGTGAGAGTTTTCTGCTCGACGGCCAGGCGATCGTGCTCGAGGACTACGTCGCGGTGCGCCCCGATCGCGCCGAGGCGCTCCGGGCGCTGCTCGCCGACGGCCGCATCGAGGCGGGACCGTGGTACGTGCTCGCCGACGAGCTCATTCCGAGTGGGGAGTCGCTCGTGCGCAACCTTTTGGCGGGTGCTCGCACGCTGCGGCAGTTCGGCGCGCACGCGCCGCCGGTGCTCTACTGCCCGGACTCGTTCGGCCACCCAGCCGCGCTTCCCGCGATCGCCGCCGGGTTCGGCCTGCCGGTGGTCCTGCTGTGGCGCGGGTACGGCGGTCCACACTGGCCGGCCGGCGATACCGCGCGGTGGGCCGCACCGAACGGCGACGAGGTCGTGTTGTTTCATCTGCCCAGGGACGGCTACGAATTCGGCTCGCACCTACCGGCGGACGACGCGGGAGCCACCGAGCGCTGGCAGCGCATGCGGGCGGAGCTCGTCCCGCGTTCGACGACCGGCGTGATGCTCGTGCCGCACGGCGCGGATCATCACGCACGCCAGGCGAATCACGAGGCCGCGGTGGCGACGCTCGAGCGCGCGGGCGCCGCGGACGGGGTGCACCGCAGCGCACTCGGCACTTTCGCGCGCCGCCTCGCCGACCGGGCGGCCGCGCATCGACTGCCGGTCGTGCGCGGCGAGCTTCGCGATTCGTCGGGCTACGCCTGGTCGCTCCAGGGGACATTCGGCACCCGCGCGCACGAGAAGCGCGCCAACGCAATCGCCGAACGGGCGCTGCTCCGCGAAGCCGAGCCATGGAGCGCACTCGCGGCGATCGCCGGCCGATCGCGGCGTTCGCTCGTCGACGCGGCGTGGCGCACGCTGCTCACCACGCATCCGCACGACACGCTGTGCGGGTGCTCGATCGACGAAGTCGCGCGCGGCATGGAGCTCCGGCAGCGCGCCGCCGTCGTGCAGGCGAACGGCATTCGCGACGACTCGATGCTCGATCTCGTGAAGCACGATCCTGTGGCGGCGCGCGCGGCGGGCGACGCATGGACGCCGGTCGTGCTGCTCCGCAATCCCGCCGTGCGCGCGCGCGCCGGCGTCGCGCTCATCGAGATCGAGGAATGGCTGGCCGACGTCCCCGTCGGGCCACGCTCGGCGACCGCAGCGCCGGCGAGAATCGCGACCGACGCGCGCCATCGCCCAACGGTGCCGTCGTTGGGATCGCTCCAGGTGATCGCGCGCGACACGCGCTATTCGCGCACGGAATCGCCGCGGCATTACCCGGACAACGATCTCGTGTCGGTGACGACGGTGGCCGCCTGGGTGCGCGAGATCCCGGCGTACGGCATCACGAGCCATTCGATCGGCAGCGGCGAAGCACGCCGGCCGCGGCCGTCGGCGCCCGTGGTCGTGGAGCGTGGCGCGATGCACAACGCGGCACTCGCGCTCTCCGTGAGCGATGCGGGCCGCATCACGATCGTGCATCGCGCATCGGGGCGCACGATCGAAGACGCGATCTGGTTCGTCGACGAGGAGGATGCGGGCGATCTGTACACGCCGTCGATTCGTCCACGCGTGCATCGCGTCGAGTTCCGCGGCGCGCGCATCCGCCATCGCGGGCCGCTGCGCGGAGAGCTCGAGTTGCGCTACCGTCTGCGCGCCGGCGCGGCCGCTCGGGGGGAGATCGTCGCGGATCTCCGCCTGGCCCTCGTCCTCGACGCCGATACGCCGTTCGTGCGCCTGCACGTCGAGGGCTCGAATCGCGCAGCGAACCATCGACTCCGACTCATCGTCCGCCCGGATGTCTCCGGCGGGATGCACTGGGCCGATGCCGCGTTCGGTCCAGTGCGCCGCCTGCCGACCGCGGCGGCGCCGCCGGACTGGACGGCGGAGCAACCGCTGCCGACGGCACCGCTGCAGCGGTACGTCTCCCGATTCGACGAGCACCGCGGCTGCACGCTGTACGGCGACGGGCTCGCGGAGTACGAGGCGCGCGACGACGGCACGCTGCTCGTGACGCTCGTCCGCGCCGTGGGCCAGCTCTCGAAGAACGACCTCCCCGAGCGGCCGGGGCACGCCGGCTGGCCATCGCCCACGCCAGACGCGCAGTGTCTCGGCGCGTTCGCGGGCGAGTTCGCCCTGCTGCTGCACGGCGCGCGCACCGCGGCCGTGCTCGACGAGATCGAGCGTATCGCGGACGACGTGCTGAGCCCAATCGTCGGCACCACACTGCGCTCGGCGCTCGATACCCCGCGCGCGGTCGCCGGACCGGAGCTCCTCGGCGCGGGATTGGCCTTCTCGGCCATCAAGGAGAGCGAGGACGGCGCGTGGCTCGTGCTCCGCTGCGTGAACGTCCGCGATGAGGAAGTCTCGGGCGCGTGGCGCCTCCCGTTCGAGCCCCACGCCGCGCGCCTGGCGCTGCTCGATGAAACAATAATTAGTGAACTAGAAATCCAGGACCGCGAGATCCCGTTCACCGCGCCGGCCCGCGGCATCGTCACGATTCTCGTGCGGTGCGGCTAGGCGCGGTCGCGGAGCGTCGTCGCCACCTCACCGGCGAGCCGATCGCGGAGCGCGTCGCCGAGCAGCGTGCAGGCGAGCACCGTCACGATCAGCACGAGCCCGGGCGCGATCGCGACCCACGGCGCCACCACGATCAGATCGCGTCCGCCGGCGATCATGTTCCCCCAGCTCGGCTGCGGCGGTTGGATGCCGAGCCCGAGGAAGGAGAGGCCGCTCTCGAGCAGGATCGCGTTGCCGACGCCAAGTGTCGTCGCGACGATCGCCGGCCCGAGGGCGTTCGGCAGCGCGTGTCGCCAGAGAATCCGGAACGGCGGCGCGCCGAGCGCCGTCGCGGCATCCACGTACGGCTGCCCGCGCACGCCGAGCATCTCGGCGCGGACCATCCGCGCCACGCCCATCCAGCCTGTCGCGACCAGCACGACGACGACCGTGGTGAGCCCGGGCCGCCACAACGCCGCGCACACGAGGAGCAGCACGAGCCGCGGGATGGCGAGCAGTGCGTCCGCGAATGCCATCAGCATGCGATCGAGCCACCCGGCGCTCCAGGCCGCGGTCGCGCCGAGGAGCGTCCCGATCGCCCCGGCGAGCACCGAGCCGACGATGCCGACGGCGAGCGACACGCGGCCTGCCAGCATCATGCGGACGAACAGGTCGCGGCCGAATCGATCCGTGCCCAGGAGGTGGAACGCGCCGTGCGCGTCGATGGTGCCGGGGGCGAGGAGGCGAAGCGCGAGCACGTCGCCGATCGCGATCGGATCCTGATGCGAGGCGAGTGGAACGAGCACGACCGCGAGCGCGAGCCCGACCAGCATCGCGAGCGACCAGCGCGCCGCCGACCAATCGCGGAGACTCCTCACGCGCGCCGCCGCGGATCGACGAGGGGCAGCGCGAGGTCTCCCGCCAGGTTCGCGAAGATCACGAGCGCCGCGTACACCGCGGTGGCGCCCATGATCACCGGGTAGTCGCGCGCGGCGATCGCGTTGACCATCAGCTTTCCCATTCCCGGCCACGCGAACACGGATTCGATGAAGATCGAGCCCGCGACGAGTCCGGGAAGCGAGAGCGCGAAGAGCACGACCAGGGCAGGGAGCACGCTGGCGAGCACGTGACGGAAGTAGACGCGCGCGGGTGCGGCGCCCTTCGCACGCGCCGTGCGCACGAAGTCCGCGGCGAGCACGTCGGCGATGCTCGAGCGGGCGAAGCGCGCGATTCCCGCGGCGCCGATGGCGGCCAGAATGCCGACCGGCAGGAACGAGTGCCGGAGCACGTCCGCGATTGCGGTCCATCCGTGCAGGTTGAGGCCGGGCGCGTGGATGCCGAACGCCGGCAGCCGAAGCCACATCGGAAGCCTCCACGCGGCGGCGCCATACGTGAACACAGCGACGAGCGCGAGTGCGATCCAGAAGCTCGGCGCCGCATAGATGATGGTCGTCAGCAGCGTGAGGACGTGATCGGCTGGCCGACCGCGACGGACGGCCTGCAGCATGCCGATCGGGACGCCGATCACGAACGTGAGCACGAGCGACGCGAGGCCGAGTCCCAGCGACACGGGCAGTGCGTCGGCGAGCGCGCGGGTGACGGGAACGTGCAACGCGAAGCTCTCGCCGAGATCGCCGTGCAGCAGGCGCTCGCCCCACCGTGCATATTGCACGACGATCGGCCGGTCGAGGCCGAACTGCGTGCGGATGCGTGCCACGTCGGTCGCGGTGGCGCCCGGCGGAACGAGGAAGGTCGCGGCGTCACCCGGAGCGAGGCGGATGAGCGCGAACGTGATCGTGAGAACGAGCCAGAGCAGCACCAGTGCGCCGCCCACGCGGCGAAGCACGGCCGGAGGATGCACGCCTTGAACCTGCGCGGGCTCATGCGCGTGTCAACTCTCGTCGGCCTCGTGGGCGCGAGCCTCGCGTGCGGATCGTGCACGGCGCCGCGCCCCGCCAACGTCGCCGTGTACGCCTCGGGGACCGATCTGGAATCCGGCAATCCGCTCGTGACGGTGCATCCGCTCTCGCGGCAGATTCAGCGATACGCGCTGTTCGTCACGCTGGCCCGGTACGATTCGGCGCTCGCACCCGCGCCGTACTACGCGCGACGCTGGGAGTGGTCCCCGGATCACCGGACGCTCACGTTCCATCTCGCGTCCGGCCTCCGCTGGCACGACGGCGTGCCGACCACCGCGCGTGACGTGGCGTACACGATCGACGCGGCGCGTGACCCCGCCACCGGCTTCTTCCGCGCCAGCGATCTTGCAATCGTGCGCCGCGTGGACGCGGTCGATGACTCCACGGTGTCGGTCGAGTTCACGCGCCCGCAGACCGAGTTCCCGCTCGTGCTCTGCGAGCTGCCGATCGTGCCGGCGCACCTCCTGGCGCGCATACCCCACGACGCGCTCGGACGCGCGCCGTTCAACCTGCACCCGGTCGGCAACGGGCCGTTCGAGTTCGTGGACCGCCGCGCGGGCGCGCGCTGGACCTTCGCGCGCAACCCCGCGTTCCCCGCATCGCTCGGCGGACCGCCGCGGCTCGACGGCATCGTCGTGACCGTGGTCGACGAACCCACGACCAAGTTCGCCGGACTGGCGAGCGGCGAGCTGGACGTCGCCGGCATCGCGCCGACCATGGCGTCGCTCGCCGGGCGCGATCCGTCGATTCGCGTGGTCAGCTATCCGGTCCTGTTCACGACAGGATTGGTATTCAACGTTCATAAACCTCCGTTCGACGACGTGCGCGTGCGCCGGGCCATCTCGTTGTCGATCGACCGCGACCGGATCGTGCGCGCGGCGCTCGCGGGGTACGGCACACCGGCCGCCGGTCCGGTGCCGCCCGAGAGCCCGCTCTCGCTCGGCGGCGCCCCCGCGCACGACACCGCCCGTGCCGACTCGCTGCTCGACGCCGCCGGCTGGCGCCGCGGCGCGGACGGGGTGCGGCGGCGCGGCACGACCCCGTTCACGTTCGAGCTCTCGACGGTCGGCAGCGGCGACAACGCCCTCGAGCAGCTCGTCCAGGCCGACCTCGCGGCGCGCGGCATTCGCATGCGCATCCGGCAGGTCGAGCTGGGAACGTTTCTCACCGAGGCGCGCGCATCGCGCAAGACGTTCGATGCGCTCGTCACCGGCATCCCGGGCGACGTCACCCTCTCGCACCTTGGCGCCATGTTCGAGTCGCGGCAGCGCGGCGGCACGCTCGACTACGCGGACTTTCACACGCGGCGGCTCGATTCGCTGTTCGCGTCGACCCGCACGGCGGCGAGCGACAGCGCCCGCGCAGCGGCGTGGAAGAACGTGCAACGCGAGTTGGCGACCGACGTTCCCGTGGCGTGGATCTACCATTCGCGCGGCGTGCAGGGCGTTTCGTCGCGGCTGAAGAACGTGGTCATGGATCTCCGCGGCGAGATGGTGAGCGTCGCGCGCTGGCGGATCGCCGGCGACTCGAGCGTCGCGGTGGCGGCGCGATGACGCTGCTGCTCTCGGACCGACAGCTCCAGGCGCGCCGTGCCGCGGCCGCGGGCCCGCTCGCGCCGCTGGCGTCGTCGCTTGCCGGCGAGCTGCCGGCGCTCCGCGAGCGGGAGCTCTACTTCCCGACGCAGAAGGCACTGCTCTCGCGCGAGGGCGGCCGTTGTCCGCGCGATGGCGCCATGCTCGACTTCGACCCGTTCAGCCCGCACGCGCACCGGTGTCCGGTCTGCGGCGAGGTGTACGTGGGCGACTTGCACGATCGATTCTGGATCTACTGGTATCAGCTGTGGCTCGCCGAGCGCGCCGTCCACGCCGCGACGTTCGTCGCGCTCGGCGATACGGGCTTCGCGCCGCTCGCGCGCGCGATCCTCGACGGCTACGCGCGCCGATACGACACGTATCCGAACGTCGACAACGTCCTCGGGCCCACACGGCTCTTCTTCAGCACGTATCTCGAATCGATCTGGCTGCTGCAGATCTGCATCGCGATCGATCTGCTCGATCGGTTCGATCCGGACCTCACCGCGCGCGTTCGCGACCAGATCATCGAGCCGAGCCGAGGGATCATCGCGTCGTACGACGAGGGCGCGTCGAACCGGCAGGTGTGGAACGACGCCGCGCTGCTCGCCGCGGCCCGCGTGCTCGGCGACGCTCGGGCCGCGGAGTCGGCGGTGCACGGCCGCTCCGGAGTGGTCGCGCATCTCTCCGAGGGGCTGCTGCCGGACGGCACGTGGTACGAGGGGGAGAATTACCACCTGTTCGCGCACCGCGGGCTCTGGTACGGTGTGACGATGGCGGAGCGCGCGGGACTCGAGCTTCCACGTGCGCTCGTCGAACGATTTCAGCGTGGCTTCGCCGCGCCACTCCTCACCGCACTGCCGGATTACACGCTGCCGTCGCGGCGCGACTCGCAGTACGCGATCTCACTGCGCCAGTGGCGCATCGCGGAGCATTTCGAGCTCGGACTCGCGCGCGCGGACGATCCACTGCTCATCGGTGCGCTCGCGCGCCTGTACGGCGATTCCGTGCCGCGGCGCGACACCGGCCGACGCTCGTCGGCGGCGGATGTCGAACGGAACGCACCCGCATCCGCGCTCTCGCGCGCCGATCTGAGCTGGCGCGCTCTATTGTTCGCGTTGCCCGTGCTTCCGACGCTGGAGCCGGATTCGCCGGCATCGGTGCTTCTCGACCATCAGGGGATCGCCGTCTTTCGGCGCGACCGCGGGGGCGGCTATGTCGCCCTGGACTATGGGCATTCCGGCGGAGGGCACGGCCACCCCGACCGGCTGAATCTGCTGCTGGCCGACGGGAGCACGCGCTGGCTCGACGACTACGGAACCGGCTCGTACGTGGAGCGCTCGCTGCACTGGTACCGGAGCACGCTCGCGCACAACGCGCCACTCGTCGACGGACGGTCGCAGGCGCGCGTGAACGGCATCCTGCTCGCGCACGACGAGCGCGGCGCGTGTGGGTGGGCGTCGGCCCTCGCGCGCGGCATCGCGCCGGACGTGGACGTCGAGCGCACCATCGTGGTCATGCCGGCGTACGCGATCGACATCGTGCGTTGGCGAGCCGAGCGCACCGTTGCCGTGGACCTGCCGCTCCACGTCGACGCGCAGGTCGTGAGCGGCGCCGGAGCCCTCGAGGACGCCGCCCTGCGCGGCGGCTCCGGCGCGGAAGACGGCTTCGCGTTCGTGCACGACACGAATGTCCAGCGAGTACACGCCGCGGACGTCGTGCACGCGCGTGCGGCGGAGACCGATCGGCAGCTCGATGTCTGGGCTGTCACCTCGGCCGATTGCGAGTGGTGGCGCGCTGCTGCGCCGGGCGCGCCCGGGCGTGGCGAGCACGCGTTCCGATTGCTCCGGGCGTCTGCGCCATCCGGGGAATACCGCCTCGTGTGGTCGTGGCGCGACGAGGTCGCGGGCGTCGAGCTGGGCGAGCCCATTCGCGTCCATCTGCGGGACGGTACGGTGCACGAGCATCGACGCGATGCGGCCGGCTGGCACGTGACGCTGATCGCCGGCACCGCGCGCAGCACGATCGATCTCGGCGGAGTGTGCGATACTGAACCGTTTGGTTCAGAATATGAGAATACTGATAAACCGCATCGCCGCGTGCCCTTGCCCGTGCCGACCACCGTGATACTCGGCGAGCCGCACTATCGCCGTTCGGAGCAGACGTGGACGGACGCGGGGATGCCGACGGCCCGCGTCTCGCTCGACTGGCGAGCGGATGGGCTCCACGTCGCCATCGACGTTCCTCGGAGCGACCGGACGTTCGCGGCGGACGCCCCCGTGAACCGCTATGACAATGAGCCGCCGGACATCAACGGCGACGGCGTGCAGCTCTATGTCGAGACGGCGGCCGGCACGAGCGCCTGGCTGCTCGTGCCGCGCGCGGACGGTGGGGTTCGCGCACGCCCGATCGAGCACTGGACGACGCCCGCGAAGATCCGCGCCGAGTGGCATCCCACGGCGACCGGCTACGGGATGGAGATCGTGCTCCCGTTCACGGGAACGGAGCGGCCGGTCGCGCTCGACGTCATCGTCAACGAGATGCCCGCCGGCCGCGAGCGGCGGCGCGGCCAGCTCGTGCTGAGCGGTGCGCGCGGCGAGTTCGTGTATCTTCGTGGAGATCGCCACGAACCGAGCCGGCTGCTCGCGCTCCAGCTTCCCGATGCCTGAATCACTTCTCGACTCCGTCGTCGTCGTTCTGTACGAACCGCAGGACCCCGTCAACATTGCGGCCACCGTGCGCGCGATGAAGAACATGGGCGTGCGTCGGCTGCGTCTCGTGCGCCCTGTCGCATACGAGGTGATTCGCCTCGAGGGCATTGCTCACGGGACGATGGACCTCATCGAGCGCATCGAGCGCTATGAGGACTTCGACACCGCCGTGGCCGACTGCGTGCGCGTGTTCGGGTTCACGGCACGGCGGCGCGCGGCGAAGCTGCGCGTGATCGATCCCAAGCAAGCGGCGGGCGAGCTGCTCGACATGACGCCCGACGGGCCGGTGGCGATCGTCTTCGGCCGCGAAGACAGCGGGTTGCCGAACGAGATCCTCGACCGCGTCCACGCCGCGGTGACGATCCCGACGACCGAGCACGCGTCGCTGAACCTGGCCCAGGCGGCGCTCGTGGCGCTCTACGAGCTGCACCTGCGCGCCGCCGACGCGACGCGCGCGCTGGCGCCGCCGCGCAAGGACGCGCCGCCGCCGAGCAACGAGCAGTTCGAGCAGTATTTCGCCGACGCGCAGCGCTCGCTCGAGACGATCCAGTTCTTCAAGACGCGGTATCCGGAGCACATCATGCGCACGCTCCGGTCGCTCACCTTCCGCGCCGCGCCCAACGCGCGCGAGCTGTCGCTGCTGCGCGCCATGGCGATCGAGGTCGTGAACTTCGTCAACCGGACGCGACGTCTCGAGTAGCACCAGCGGAGTTTCGAGCCGGGCCCGGCGCGAGTAGTTTCTCGCTATGCCATTCCGCCGATTCTTCGATCGCGGCGCGAAGGACGCGCCCGCCGAATCCACCGCCGAAGCGCCCGCCGAGCGCGTCACCGAAGGACGCGACGATGAATCAGACGCGGTCGAGGCGGAAAGCGTTCCCGCCGAACACGACGAAGCGGATTGGCGGACGCGCGCCGCAGCCGTGCTGCCCACCGGCGCCTCCACGGGCAGCAAGCGCACGGCCGCGCTCTACGGCGCCGAGGACGCGGACGGGCCGTCGCACTTCATGCAGGCCGTGGGCAGCCGCGTGGTGGACGTGGACGGCAACGAGTACGTCGACTGCACGATGGCGCTCGGCGCCGTCGCGCTGGGATATGCGGAGCCGAACGTCACGCGCGCCGTGGTCGACGCGATCGCCGCGGGCAACGTGTGCGCGCTCTCGAGCTATCGGGAAGTCGACATCGCCGAGCGGCTGTGCGGCGTGATTCCGTGCGCCGACAAGGTGCAGTTTCTCAAGACGGGCGCGGAGGCGATCGCCGCGGCAGTGCGCATCGCGCGTACGTACACGGCGCGCGAGCTCGTGGTCGCGTGCGGCTACTTCGGATGGCTCGACTGGTGCGCCGACGATGCGGCGGGCGTGCCGCAGGGGACGCGTGCCGCGATCCGCCGCGTGCCGTACGACGACGTCGGCGCCCTCGAGTCCGCGGTGGCCGACGCCGGTGCGCGGCTCGCCGCGATCGTGATCGAGCCCGTCGTCGAGCGGCTGCCGTCGAAAGAATGGATCGAGAAGGCGCGCGCACTCGCCACGTCCTCGGGCGCGGTGCTCATCTTCGACGAGATCAAGACCGGCTTTCGCCTGCGGCTCGGCGGCTATCAGGCGTACGCGGACATCGTGCCCGATCTCGCCGCGTTCGGCAAGGCGATGGCGAATGGCTTCCCGCTGTCCGCGGTGATGGGCGATCGCGACGTGATGGACGCGGCGCGCAAGACGTGGATCTCGTCGACGCTCGCGAGCGAGGCCTCGGCGCTCGCCGCAGCGGGCGCCGTGCTCGACTGGCACGACTCGGGTGACGTGTGCGGTTCGCTGTGGACGATCGGCGCGGAGATGCGGAGCGTCGTGCGCGGAGCGATCGACGCATCGGGGGTCGCCGGTGTGTCGGACGATGGGCTCGACCCCATGTGGATGCTGCGCTGGGATTCGCCCGACCGCGAGCGGCGATTCCTCGAGCTCGCGGCCTCGCACGGCGTGCTCATCAAGCGCGGCGCCTACAACTATCCGGCGCTGGCGCACGACGAGAACGCGATGCGCGCGATCGAAGCGGGCGTGAGCGCGGCACTCGTCGATCTGCGGGACGAGGAAGCGAATCAGTGACCGCGGGACCGGCGGCGCCCCTCGCCGGCACCGAGCCGCTGATCGACGCGCACGCGCATTTCTATCATCCCGCCGCGGGGCGCGCCGACTGGGCCGAGGTCAATGCCGCGCGCTTCCGCGCCGGTGAGCGGATCGGCATCACGTACCACGTGGCGTCGGTCCTCGGGAGCTACGGCTTCTCGTCGCCCACGTATTTCCCGTCGCCGACCGACGTGACCGTCGGCAACGACGCGATGCTCGCGATCTGCGATCGTGAGCCGGAGCGCGTCCGGATGTTCGTGACCGTGAACCCGAACTACACCGATCACGCACTCGGCGAGATCGAACGGTGCGTGGCGCGCGGCGCCATCGGCGTGAAGCTGCTCGCGAGCCGACGCGCGGACGATCCGCTCCTCGATCCCATCGCGGAGCGTGCTGGAGCGCTCGGACTTCCCGTGCTGCACCACATCTGGCAGCATCGCCGCCGGGAGTGGCCGTCGCAGGAGATTTCCGACGGCGCCGATCTCGCGCGGCTCGCGGCGCGTCACCCGAAGACGTCGTTCATCCTCGCGCACATCGGCGGGGGCGGCGACTACATGCACACGTTTCCCGCGGTCGTCGACCATCCAAACGTTTTGCCCGATCTCTCGGGCAGCGGCGTGGATCGCGGCATGCTCGATGCGGCGATCTCCGCGCTCGGCGCTTCGCGGCTCCTCTGGGGCTGCGATCTCACCATGGAAACCGGGTTGGCGAAACTCCGCGCGCTCGACGCGATCGAGCTCTCCGACGACGAGCGTTCCGCCATTCGCTGGCGGAACGCGGCGCGCATCTTCCCGCCTGGGAGCTTTCCGCGCTGCACGCCGGCGGGGGCACCCGCGAGATGATCGACGTCAGCGCGTTCATCGGCGCGTATCCCTTTCGGTTCGTGCCGCATCCGGAGCCGGATGTGCTCCTGCGCGTGCTGGATCGCGAGGGAATCGATGCCGCGTGGGTTGGGCATCTGCCGTCGGCGTTCTACCGCGACCCCACGCCGGGCAACGTGGAGCTGGTGAAGCAGCTGGCGCCGCACGCGGCGAGGCTGCGCGCGGTACCCACGGTGCGACCGGACTGGCCACACTGGGAGGACGCGGTGCGCGCCGCCGCGGAGGAGGGCGCGCCGGCGATTCGTGCGTATCCGCCGCAGTGGGGCCTGGGCCCGAACGACGAGCGCATGCGCGAGTTGGCGCTGGCGGCGGGTGCGAGCGGCATGGCGCTCCTGCTCACCGTGAAATTCGAGGACCTGCGGCAGCGGCACGCGATGGACGTCGCCGGCGATCTCTCGGCGGCGGCGGTTCGCTCGATCGCGCGCGCCGGCGACGCGGTGCGCGTCGTGGTGACCGCGGCGAGCCGTGAGATGATCGAAGAGGTGCACTGGGGACTCACGCCGGCGGAGCAGGGGCGTGTGTACTGGGACATCTCGTGCATCTGGGGTCCGCCGGAGGACCATCTCGCGAAACTCCTGCGCACGATCGGCGCGCCGCGGTTCGTGTACGGGACGCAGTGGCCGCTGCGCCTGACGCAGGCGCCGCGGTCGAATCTCGATCTGCTGCCGGATGATCTGCTCGGCGTGGCGTTGGCGAGCGCCGAGGGGATCTGCGCGGCGGCGTCGTCGACGCGCGTGGGCGCGTGAGGTCGGATGACGACGCGCGCGATCGAATCGATTAGGATTACACGCGGCGATGCACCGTTTGTCGCCCTTGCATGTGTGAATAGGTCTGTTCAGATTTACCGCTCGGTCCCAACGCTTGTGAATTTCTTCACAAGCCGCTGTTGACCCGACCACATCACCCGATCGCGATGACCAAGCGAAGGAAGTGGACCGCCATCCCGGGGCTCCTCGCCCTGGCCGCCGGCGCCGTCATGCTCTCCGCATACAGCGGCG
>DASZUN010000284.1:0-7596 GCA_035547615.1 Gemmatimonadaceae bacterium
GATCGTCGCGGGCCCGACCACGCTCGCCGCCCTGCTCAACAGCCTGCAGATGGGCTTCCGCACGCTCGCGATCGAACGACGGTCCAGCGAAGTGTGGACGGTGCTCGGCGAAGCGAAGACCGAGTTCCGGCGCTACGCGGACGTGCTGGACCGGCTCAAGAATAAGTTACAAGATGCTACTAATACGCTCGACCAGGCGGCGGTCCGCACGCGCGCCATCGAGCGGAAGCTGCGCTCCGTCGAGGACGTCGAGCCGACCGACGATCGGCTGCTCAGTTCGCGCTGATGCGGGCGCGCTCGAGCCGCACGACGCCCGTCACGTCGACGACGGCCATGTACACCACGCCCCGGCCGAAGCCCACGATCGTGCGGAACGGCGGCAGCTGCACGCGATCGATGAGCGTTCCCTTGTCGTTGACCACGTCGTAGACCGGCCGGCCGTCGTTCGCGTCGGTCGTACGAATCCAGAGATTCCCGCTGGCGTCGCTCTTCGTCGCGCCCACCGTGAACGCCGGCCGGTAGTCCGGCAGCTCGTACGGCTGCACCATCTGGAGCGGCGGAAGCGTGATCTTGGCTCCCGGTCCACCGCGCATCGGCGGCGCGGCGCCGCCATCACCGCCTCCGCCGGTACGCACCATCATCACGATCTGCGGCGCACCGCCGTCGGCCATGCCGCGGCCCGCCGTCACCGCGCTCTCGGTCGCGCCGCGGCCGCCGGTGAGCTTGCGCGTGGAATCGAGCGCCGCCATGCGCTGCTCCCGCTGCTTCTCCATGGCCTGCTTCGCGGAATCGAGCACGAACGTCTTGAGACTGTCGGTGAGCCGCTGCCAGTCGAACGGGATCTTGGCGGATGACGCGTGCGTGCCGTCCGGACGATACCAGTCGACGTGAAAGTCGCGCCCGCGCACGACGGCGATCGTGCCGTCGGGCAGGAGCGCCCAGGTGTCGACGATCGGCATCGGATTCACGATCGACGACGCGCTGAACCCGTTCTCCGTGCGCGTGATCGCCATCTTCGTCGGCGGCAGCTTGAAGAACGCGACCGTATCCTCGGCGCGGTTCGCGAGATTCATCCGGACGATCGGTGCGGAGTCCGGGAACTGCGGCACGTACGTCTTGAGATCGACGCCCTTCGGCACGCCCTGCAGGCGCTCGGAGCCGCGATACACGAGCCGGCCTTCCGGATCCATGCCCGGCTCGCCGAATGGACCGCCGATCAGGAACATGGCTTCCGTCGGGCGGGGCACCGCGAGCACGCGCGCGACCTTGCCCGATCCGTCGAGCACGAGCATCGACATCGAAGCCGGGTCGACGAACAGCGTCGAGTCGCCGCGATAGCGAATCAATCCGCCGGGCATGTTCCCGTACGCGCTGCCGGTACCCGGCGTCGAATCGGCGATCGCCGTTGCCGTCGTCAGCGTGGAGTCGAAGAGCAGCACGCGGTGATCGACGATGTCGTTCACGAGCACGCGGCGATCGGGCAGCTCGCGGACGCCGGACACCGCCCGGAACGTCGCACTCGATACGTGCTCGAGCGAGCCGAGCGGCCGGACTGGAGGCAGCGCCTGCTGCGCGTCCGCTGATCCGGCGAATCCCAGCAGCAGCCCTGCGCCAACGCCAAGCGTGAGGAACGATCGAGTCATGTTGCGCTCCGTTGATTCCGGCTCAGTGAACTCTACTTGCGAATGACGATCTGGCCAGCGCCGCCACCCAGCATCACGGGACCACCCATGCCGCCGGCTCCGCCCGGTCCAAATCCCGAGTTGATGAGCCCACCGGTCCCCGACCGGATCGCGGCCAGATAGCGCGGATCGAGATAGCTCGACACGAAGTCGGGCAGCATGCGGCGCTGCGCATCCGTGAGGAGCCCGCGGATTCTGGGGCTGAGCTCGAGCAGCATGTCGACCGTCGCCTCACGGCCGCGTTGATAGCGGTCGTACGCCACGCCCTCGTCGTAATGGTCGGGCAGATTGGCGAAGTACGTGGTGATCGGCGTCCAGATCGAGTCGAGGCGCAGCGTGTACCAGCGATTGAGCGTCGCGATGCTGTCCGCCTGCGCCGGCGTGAGCTGCAGCGTGTCCATCTGCCGCATGATGGCCGCCATCGGATTCATCACGCCGCCGCTCCCGTAGAGCGCGCGAAGGATGGGCGCCGTCAGCTTGAACCCTTGATGCGTGCGCCCCTCATCCAGCGCCTGCGTGAGCAACTGGCGCTCGCGCGTCGGTCCGACGTCGACCTGCAGCATGGCCGTGAGCGTGATCGGCGATCGCGTGGCGGTCACCTGCGGGCGCGTCGAGCCGAAACGCGAGTTCACCTGGTAGGTGTAGCGATGCGTTTGCGGATCGAAGCCTGAAACGTAGAGCAGCGACGGATCCGGGAACGCCGACTGCCCCCACCCGTGCGCTCGGTTCTCGCCGTGCAGCAGCAGGTCCGCCGCGCCGAGCGGATTCGCGAGCTGGAACGACAACGTGGCGCGCTGCGGCATGTGCACCTTGATCGGGTTGAACGAGATCGACATGCTCGCCGTCGACGTCCACGGTCCCTCGCAGCTGTTGCGGCCCGCGACGGCGCCAAGCTGTCGCTCGAGACAGTTCCGCACCCGATCCGAGGATGCCGCGAGCAGCGACTGCATGGCCGTGGCGAGTCGGGGGTCGGACGTGTGTGCGGGATCGAAGACGAAGGCGCGATCGTTCGCGTAGCCGTCGCCGTTGATGTCCGATGCGACGATCGGCGTGAACGGCATGCCCGACTGCAGGCGTCCGTACCAGTTCACCCGCACCCAATCGAAGAAGTTGTAGCCGAGGCTGTACTGGATCTGATGCCGCGCGTCGAAGTTGGCGCGGCTCCACGCGACGGCGAGCGGATTGCCGGCCGTGTTGCCGCCGCCGAAGCCGCGCGTGCGCTCGCGAATGTCCTGGAACGTGTACGCGAGGCTCCACGTGTAGTGCGAGTTGTACGACGCCGGTGCGAGCTGCGCGGCGAGCTGCGCGCTGCGCGACTGCATGTCCGATCGCAGCTCCGTGACACGATTGAACTGGTTCGACGCGTGCGCCGCGTTGGACGACACCACGCCCGTGCCAGGGACGATGCTGCCGGAGGGGACGAACACGGGACGGTTGGCCTCGTCCGGCAGTGTGAACGCCACGTTGGGCACGAAATTCACGTCGAGCTGCGAAGGCTGGTTCAGATTCAGCGAGTACATCCCGTTGAACGTCGCATTGAACCGGTTGCCCAGAATGGGCCCGCTCCATTGCAGATTCGACCGGAGGCTCCGGGTGGCGTTGTAGTCCGGCGCGTACATCGTGACGTTCGGCGCCGAGTTCGAGAACGCGCCACCGGTGGAACCGTCGGCGCAGCTGGCCGGGATCGCCGCCGGGTCTCCGGCGTAGGCGCTCCAATCGGGCACCGGCGCCGCGGTTCCCACGCAGGTGATCTGTTGCAGACCGGTCGCGAGTCCGGTGTTGTCCGCCGCGGCGCCGATGTCCGTGACGCGATTCACGTTCTGGAACAGGCCGATGCCGCCGCGGACGACCGCGCGCGGACCACGCACCGCGCCGGCGAACGCGCCGATGTCCGGCGCCACGCCATAGCTCCACGAGAAGCCGACGCGAGGACTCGCGTACACGCGATCGGGCACATGATCGTTGCGCACACCGAACGTCTGCGCCACGAGCGGATTCTCGGTCGGCGCATCCGCGTAGCGATCGCCGTCGAGGCGCACGCCGTACTGGACCTGCAGATCGTCGCTGTACCGGTACGAATCGCCGAGCGAGAGCGCGCCGACCCACTCGCTGCCGCCGCGATCGCGCGGGAGCAGCGTGCGCGTGAACGACGCCGGCCGACCCGCCTGGAAATCGTCGAGTGAATTGAAGCTGAACGAGCCGAGCTGATTGGTCGTCTGGTCGAGCGCGTACGAATCGCGGCGCATCTCGGTCGTCAACTTGAGCCGATGCTTGTTGTCGAGCGTGAACCACGAGAGCTGGTTCTTGAGGCCGACCGAGTGCATCGAATTGCTCGTGTTGAGGAACGGACTCCCGCCGAGGCTCACGTTCTGCACGCCGGACGTTCCGTCAGCGAAGTCGGAGCTCACCCGCACCGAGGCGCTCGGCAGATCGAGAAAGGGCGTGCCGTAGCGATGCGCGGCGCTCACCGAGAGGCCGGTCTCGGTGAGCACGCCGAATCCGAAGTACGCCGAATGGTGTGCCTGGATGCCGCCCATCCAGCTGGTCATCGCGCCGCTGTGCGCCGGCAGCTCGCTGGTCGACGCCGAGAGCGGGTTGAACTTGAACCACGTTCCCGACGCGGTCACGTTCACCGCCTGTCCGCTGGTCGAGCTGGGCGGCGCGAAGTCGAAGCTGCCCAGCACGACTCCCTGATCGTTGAGCTGCTGCCCCGGCATGCCGCCCGTCTTGCACGGGATATCGTCCTGCTGCATGATGCCGAGCAGCCGCGTGACCGAATCCGGCGCGATGCCGGCCGTCTCGAGGCCGAGCGCGCTCGTGTTGAGGAGCGACTTCCACGGGTTGGCCCGCTGGCCGAGCTGGTATGAGAGATTGTAGAACGACTTGTCGTACTGGATCGGCCCGGACAGCCCGCCGCTCACGTTGAGGTTCGTGTACTGCTGGCCGAGTGCGCGCGCCGCGGCGTCCGTCCACTGGAGCGACGGCGCATCCACGACGGCGCTCATCGTCCGCCGCAGGAAGTTCGTGCCGGACGACGTCTGGATGTTGAACTGTCCGCCGCTGAAGCCGCCGAGCGACACGTCGTACGGCGCGGTATTGAGCGAGCTTTGCACGGCCGCGTCACGCGGGATGTTCGAGCCGCCGAAGTCCATGCCGTTCAGCGTATTCGCGTTCTGGCTGCCATCGAGCCCGAGCACGGAGAACCCGGAGGGGTCGCCGTTGGCGCCGGGCAGATACAGCGTGCCGGGGACCGACGCGGCCATCGCAGCGAGGTCGCCGCGCTGGTCGGCGGTGAGCGCCTGACTATTGACCAGTTGTTGCGTACCGCCGATGTCAGGCTGCTTGTCGTACCGGTTCGGCCGCGTGCGACTGTTGACGCGGACGGTGTCGAGCGTCGCGGTTGAATGGGACAGCCGCGTGTCGGCCACGAGAATGTCCTGATCGGCCGTGCGCTTCACCTCGAACCGTTTCAGCCCGAACCCCGGCGCGTTGAATGCGACCATGTAATCGCCGTCGCCGTTCGGGAAGGTGATCGTGAATCGGCCATCGCGATCCGTGACCGCATGGCGCGTGACGTTGCCCGAGAACGACGTGGCCGAGACCTGCACGTTCGCGATCGGCGCGTTCTGCTCGTCGGTGACGCGGCCGCGAATCACGTCCGCGCCCTGCGCGCGCAGCGGGGATGAGACGGCGCTGAGGGCAGCGATCCCGAGGATCGCGAGCACGCCGCGTGGCGAGAACTTCATCCAGTCGAGACCTCGATATGAGTGCCGCGCATCCGCTCAGCGCCTGCGAGCCCGCGGCGGCCAATGGTTGGGAACCCGCTCGAGGCTCGCGCAAGCCCTCGCCCTGCCCTGCGTCGGAGACTTGGACCCGCGGGGCCGGCCAAGGGTTTACGCCGACCGCAAAGCACCGGTTCCTATTATGCGCGGGCGGACGCCGGCGCGCACGCGCTCACTGCGGGCGTGACGATCCGTGCACGTCCCGCAGATCGACGAGGCTCGAGTGCCCGTCCTTGTGCTCGACCACCACGGACAGGGAACCGTCGGTTTCGAGGACCACCGCGTCGACGCCCTCCACGCTCGCGAGGCCGTGCTGCCGGATCGCGGCGCGCACCTCCTCGTACGTGACGCGGTGCCGCTTCATCGCGCGGTCCAGGTAGCGGCCGTGCTCGAACACGCGCGAGGGCATGCCGTTGATGACGCGGTCCGCCGCATCCCATTTCGCCGACGCGTAGGACACGACCACCTGCAGCACGATCAGCGTCGCCATGCCCGCCAGGCCATCGGCGAGCGACACGTCGGGCGAGAGAATCAGGTTCGCGAGCACCGATCCCATCGCCACGACGAACACGAAGTCGTAGACGTTGAACTTGGACAGCGTCCGCTTGCCGGCGATGCGGACCATCGTGACCAGGCCGGCGAAGCCGGTGGCCGCGAGGATTACCGACCGGAGCAGGTGCGAGACGCCGTGATAGAAGATCGACGACCCAAGCATCGGCGTCGCCGGCAGGCAGGAATCAGTCCAGCGTACCATCGTCGGGCGGGGCGCGCGATCTTTGGGTGCATGCATTGCATTGACCACCCCTCGATGCCAACGCTTCGACGAACCGCCGTCCTGCTGCTGAGCCTGACCGCCGCCTGCGGCGGGAAGAGCACCGCCCGCACCGACTCCTCGCCGCCCAAGGACGGCCGCGACACGTCGCGCGCGCCGACGTACGTGACCGATCCCGGCCGCCTGAAGATCACGGTCGTGAGCGCGGTGCGCGACGCCACCGCCGCGGCGCATCCGGTCACGCCGGCCCAATGGGGCGGCAATCTGGGCGGCCCGGACTCGGCGATTCGCATTCAACAGGCGACACAGCCCAAGAGCCGCACGAAGGCCGACAGCATCTCCCTCGTCGCCGAGGTGCGCGCCGGGCTCAAGGACGCGCGCTGGCCGATGGACACGCCCGCGCCGCTGCCCGGCGCGATCCTGCCGGGCAAGCGCATCGTGGCGTTTTATGGAAATCCTCTTTCAAAAAGAATGGGCATCCTCGGCGAGATCCCGTACGATCAGATGCTCGCCAAGCTCGATACGGTGGTCGGGTGGTGGCGCAAGGCCGACCCCACGCACCCGGTCCAGCCGGCGCTGCATCTCATCGTCTCGGTCGCGCAGGGACTCCCCGGCAAGGATGGGATGTACCGGCAGCGGTCCGACCCGGATCTGATCGAGAAGATCTACGGGATGGCGCACGCCCGCGGGTACATCACGATTCTCGACATCCAGGCCGGCAAGAGCACGATCGACTCCGAGCTGCCGGTGCTGCTGCCGTTCCTCCAGCGGCCGGACGTGCACCTGGGCATGGACCCCGAGTTCTACATGCACTACAACCGCGAGGGGCGCGCGCCGGGCACGAAGATCGGGTCGATGGACGCGAAGGACGTGAACTACGCGATCGATCAGCTCGCCGCGCTCGTCACCAAGTATCACCTGCCGCCGAAGGTCCTGATCGTCCACCGCTTCACGACCAACATGCTCCAGCATTCGGAGCAGATCAAACTGGACCCGCGCGTGCAGGTGGTGATCAACATGGACGGCTGGGGCCAGCCGTGGCTCAAGTTCGACACGTACGCGCGCTGCGAGGAAGCCGAGCCCGTGCAGTACACCGGGTTCAAGCTCTTCTTCCACAACGACACGAAAAAGGGCGACGCGCTGCTGTCGCCCCTCGAGGTGCTCGCGTTGCGGCCACGGCCGCTCTACATCCAGTACCAGTAGCGCGATCGCGGCCGAGCTAGCTGTAGTTGATGAAGACGTTGTTCACAGTCTCGCAGCCAAACGCTGAGCTGGAGTCGTGAAGTCGAGTGCGCTGTGGCGCCGCTCGGAGTTGTAGAAGCGAAGGTAGTGCGAAAGCTGGGCGGTGCGATAGCGCGAG
>DASZUN010000285.1:0-28098 GCA_035547615.1 Gemmatimonadaceae bacterium
GGCGATCGGCGCGGATCGGCTCTGGCTGGCCGGCGCGTTGATCGTGCTCCTCGCGATCATCTTCGTCGCGATCGCCGCGATGCTGCTCGAGGTGGTCTACGCGCCGACCGCGGCGGGCGATGCGCCACCGGCGCGGGAGCCGCGCGCGGGCCGCGGACCTTGGCTCGTCGTCGCGCCGGCGGCGCTCGCGGTGATCGTGCTCGCGCTCGGGCTGTGGATTCCCTCACCGCTCGCGGCCGCGCTGTCCTCGGCCGCGACGACGCTCGGAGGGCATGGACCGTGAGCGTCGAGCTCGAGTCGCGCTTCCTCCGGCTGGCGAATCGACGGGCGGTTCGGCTGCGCGACGTGCCGACGCTCGCCCTCGACGATCTGCGCGCGGCCGTCGCACATGGCGTTGCCGCGGGATGGCGCATCGTGTCGTTATTCGGCGCGCCCGAGAGCGCGACGAAGCTCCGGCTGATCGCCGTGCTCGCCGACGACGACCGCGCGCAGCTCCGCGCCGCGACGGCGCTGGTCGGGCAGCGGTATCGCGCCCTCTCGGACGAGTGCGCGCAGGCGCAGCGGTTCGAGCGAGAGATCGCCGAACAGTGCGGCGCGATCATCGAGGCCGCGCGGCCGTTGAAGCCGCTGCGCCGCCACGCCCCCACGCACCGGCCGGTGGCGTGGACCGCGGAGCCCGCGACCGACCGTGGCCCGTACGTGTTCGATCGTGTGGAGGGCGACGAAGTACACGAAGTCGCCGTCGGACCGGTGCACGCCGGCATCATCGAGCCAGGCCACTTCCGGTTTCAGACGCACGGTGAGCTGGTGCTGCACCTGGAGATCATGCTCGGGTATCAGCACCGCGGCGTGGAGCCATTGCTCGAGTCGGGCGATCGGCACGGCGGCATGCTCGTGGCCGAATCGATCGCCGGCGACACGGTGATCGCGCACGCGAGCGCGTACTGCGGCGCACTCGAGGCGCTGGCCCGCGCGCACAAATCGGCGCGCGCGCAGAGCATCCGCGGCATCGCGCTGGAGCTGGAGCGGATCGCCAACCACGTCGGTGACCTCGGCGCGATCGCCGGCGACGTGGCCTACCAGCCCGCGGCCGCGTTCTTCGGCCGCTGGCGCGGCGAGTGTCTGAACATGCTCATGAGCATCTCGGGCAATCGCTACGGTCGCGGGCTCGTTCGGCCCGGCGGCGTGGGGTTCGACATCCCCGATGACATGGCGGCATCGCTGGCCGCGCGCGTGCGCCGCCTGGGCGCCGAGCTCCGGCCGATCGCCGAGGTGTTTTTCGGCACGGCCTCGGTGCAGTCGCGCCTCGAAGGGGTGGGTGCGGTGCCGCGCGCGGCGTGCGAGGAGCATGGCTTCGTCGGCCTGGTCGCGCGCGCGTGCGAGGTGGCGCGGGACGTTCGACACGATCATCCCTACGGCGTGTACCGCTACGCGCAGATCCCGATCGCCACCGCGTGGGCAGGCGACGTCTACGCACGCGCGATGGTCCGGTGGCTCGAGGTGCAGCGCTCGCTGGCCTTTCTCGAGGAGCAGCTCGGCGCCCTGCCCGTCGGCGACGCCGCGGTTCCGTGCGGCGAGCTCGCACCGTCGGAGCTCGTCGTCGCGCTGGAAGAGGGCTGGCGAGGCGAGGTCGCGCACACCGTACTCACTGACGAGCGCGGCCGCGTGCGGCGGCACAAGGTCGTCGATCCGTCATTCCACAATTGGCCGGCGGTGATGGTCGCGCTGCCGGGAAATCAGATCTCCGATTTCCCGCTCTGCAACAAGAGCTTCAACCTCTCGTACGCCGGCCACGACCTCTGACGCATGATGCACTCCGATGCTTGACCTGCTCCGAACCCGACTCGCGCAAGGAACGCCCACGATCGCGCTGCCCGTGGACGAAACGACGTTCCCCGACCGATTCCGCGGACGGCCCGTCGTTCAGCCCGACGCGCACGGCCGGGCCTCGATTGACCTCGGCGCGTGTACGTTCTCGCCCGAGGAGGGCGCCGCGGGCTCGGGCGTGGAGTACTCGCGGGAGTATCGCATGGCGGCTCGCACGCGCGACGAGTTGGTCGTCACCGATCGCGAGATGGCGCTCGCCGCGGCGCTCGACGAGCGGATGCGCGCCTTGCTCGGCCGGTCGCTGCGCCTGCGTTCGGTGGTTGCGGGAAGCTGCAACGGCTGCGAGCTGGAGCTCGCCGCGTCGAGCAACGTGGTATTCGACATTGCTCGCTTCGGCGTGCAATTCGTCGCGTCACCGCGCCACGCCGACGGCCTCGTGATCACGGGCGCCGTGAACGTGAACATGCGCGCCGCGCTCGAGGAGACCTATGCCGCCGTGGGGGACCCGCGCGTGGTGATCGCGGTCGGCGCGTGCGCGGCGAGCGGGGGTCCGTTTCGCGGCAGCGCCGCCGTGCTCGGCATTCCGTCCTCGATTCCCGTGGACCTGTGGATCCCCGGCTGCCCGCCGCACCCGCTCACGATCCTCGACGGCTTGCTCCGCCTGCTCGGCCGCATCGCATCGCGGTGAGACCGCCCCACGCTGATTACGCTTCGACGACGAGGAGCCCGATCGCGCCCTTCTGCCCGTGGCCGAATCCGTGGTTCACGAACGGAAACTCGCCCGGCGTGTCGCACACGAGCTCGTAGACCATCCCGCCGCCGGGCGCGACGCTGAACGTCTGCACACCCGTGATCGCGTTCGCGGGCGGCGCGCCGATGTACACCTTGTCGAACTGCTCGCCGACGACGTGAAAGTGACAGGCGTGGGACGGGCCCGCGCTCACCACGAAGAAGCGCACGCGGTCGCCGACCTTCACGCGAATCGGATCCTGGATGTACTGATTGGGCCGCCCATTGAAGCAGACGAGGTCGGGCAGCGTGTTGAGCATTTTCTGATAGTCCGACGCCTGCGTCCCGTTCACCGCGGGGGCGAGATAGTACTCGTTCTGCACGAGCACGAACTCTTTGGCGGGCGGCAGCGGCTCGCGCGGCGAGACGACGATCGCGCCGAACATGCCGGAGCCGATGTGCATGAGCACCGGGGCGGTGCCGCAGTGATACATGAACGCACCGGCGAACTTGGGCGTGAACTTGAACGTCACGCTCTGCCCCTTGGGCACGGAGCGGAAGGCGATCTTGGGATCGATCTGCGCCGCGTGAAAGTCGATCGAGTGCGGAATCTCCGCGTCGTTCGTGAGCGTGAACTCCACGGTGTCGCCCACGCGACAGTGGACGAACGGTCCGGGAATGTCGCCCTCGAACGTCCAGCCCGCGACGACGGTGTTGTCGTCGACGCGGACCGGTGCCTCGCGCGCGTGCCAGTGGAGCTGGAGATGATTGCCCGTCGGCAGCGGCGGCAGCGCCGGATCGCAGCGGTGGAACGTGACGTTCGCAGCGCCCTGCGCGGCCGTGCCGGTGGCCGACGTGCCGGCGTGATGCTCGCCCTTGAGCAACGACGAGTCCAGGCGGCTGTCGGAGTTGTGGGGCCGCGGCGGCCCGGCCGCCGTGTCCTGGGCCGGGTGCGCGTGCGCGGTATCGCCGCTACTCGATCCACTCGGCGAGCACGCGGTGAGCGCCGCGCCCGCCGCCGGGATCATCAGAGTCAGCGCCGACGCGCGGGTGAGAAACGTTCGGCGATCGGTCGTGTCGAGCAGCCCCGCTTTCGGTTCGTTCACGTTCAACTCCGCTGGTGAGATGGGCCGACGACCGCAATGCTGCGGCGTCCGTCGCCTGACCGCAACCAGCGGGCCGAAGCCGTTGCCTCAGCGCGTGCCGGGGCGCGGCGCGATGATCGCGGCGATCACGAGCTGCTCGTCGCCGGCGCGCATGCCGTGCGATTCTCCGGGGTCGTACGCCACCAGGTCGCCGGCACGGACGGCGCGCTCACCTTCGGCCCCCGCCACGATCCCGCTCCCGGCAACGATCGAGAGCAGCACCGTCGAGGGGCTCGTGTGTACGGGGACTTCCTGCCCGGACTCGATGCGGAAGAGCACGATGCGCGCATCGGCGGCGTCGTGCACGAGCGCGGTGGCGGCCCGATTCAGCTGCCCCGTGGCCGTGCTCGCGAGCGCGCGCGGATCGTAGATCTTCATGGCGCGAGCACCTCGGCGAGCGCCCGCAGCACCGCGTCGATGTCGATCCCGTCGCGACGCGCGGCGTCCGGCACGCTGATGCCGCCGCCGCAGCACGTGTCGAAGCCGAATCGGTTGAACACCGGAATCGTCTCCGGATGGGCGGCGACGATCTCATTGATCGTCCGAGACAGGTCGAGTTCTGTCTGAGGCATGGGTGGGACGATTCAGGTCAGAAGGTATCGGGAGCAATCATGCCCGGATGCCATGCCGGATCCCAGACGATCTGCGTATCCACGCGCGTGATGCCGTCGACCTGGAGCACCGCGGCGCGGACGCCGTCGGTGATGACACGCTCCATGGGGCAGCCCGGCGTGGTCAGCGTATACGTCACGCGCGCCGTGTTTCCGTCGATCGATACGTCGTAGACCAAGCCGAGCGTGACGATGTCGCGCCCGAGCTCCGGATCGATGACCGCGGACAGCGCCGTCCAGATGACGTCGGCGCTCGTGGACTCGGAGGGCATTGGCAGCGGAATGGACATGAGGATGTGAGAAATCGCTCTGCTCAAGGTGCTCGCCTGTGAGGCGACGGCGCGTGACTGTTGTCACACGGGCGCGGCTGGTCTCTCGGCCGCGACGCGCGTTAATTCCCTACATGGTTCCCGACTCCGCCGCCGCACCCCCGATCGTCGCGCTGCTCAGAAAGATCCCGCTCTTCGCCGAGCTGCACGACGACGCGCTCGCCGAGCTCGCCAGCCGCTGCGTAGCGCGCTCGGCGCCGACGGGGCACGTACTGTTCACGACCGGCGAGGAATGCCGCGGGCTGTACATGCTCGAGTCCGGGCGCGTGCGCATCTATAGAACGGATCCGTCGGGACGCGAGCAGGTGCTGCACGTGGAGGGGCCGGGCCGCACGGTGGCCGAGCTCCCGCTGTTCGACGGCGGCCCCTACCCCGCCTCGGCGGTGACGATCGAAGATTCGCGGCTCGTCTTTCTTCCGCGCGCCGCCTTCGAGTACCTGTATCGGAGTCATCCCGACATCGCGCAAGCGGTGATCCGCGCGCTCGGGCGGCGGCTGCGGCAGCTCGTGCATCTGACGGAGACGCTCGCGTTCCGTGACGTGGCAGCACGACTCGCCATGCTGCTCGTCGGCTACGCGGAGCGGTCGGGACGGTCGACGGCGGCCGGCGTCGAGATCGTCCTCGATCGGACGCAGGAGGAAATCGCGCACGAGATCGGGACCGCGCGCGAGTCGGTATCGCGGGCGATGAAGCAGTTGCGGCGAAAGGGACTGATCGAGCCGCTGGGCCGGGACACGCTGCTGATTCCGGACGTGTCGCGGCTCCGCGCGCTGCTCCCCAGCCAGACGCCGTAGCGGCGCACGACGCCGAATCGATTTCTCACTGGCATGGTGAGACATCCGTCACACCTGTCGTGGACCGGGTGGGCGAGCATTCGGCATGACCTTCTCCTTTCCCTTACCGCGCGTCATCCAGGGCGGCATGGGTGTCGCGGTGTCCGATTGGCGCCTCGCGAGCGCGGTGGCGCGCGCCGGGCAGCTCGGCGTCGTGTCCGGCTCGATGCTCGATACAGTCTTCGTTCGGCGGCTGCAGGACGGGGATCCCGGTGGCCACATGCGCCGCGCGATCGCGGCGTTCCCCGTGCGCGAAGTCGCCGAGGAGGTGCTGCGCCGGTACTTCAATCCGACGGGCCGCGCCCCGGGCGTGCCGTACAAGAACCTCCCGATGTACAAGCAGCGCGTGAGCGATGCGCGCCAGCGGGTCACCGTGCTCGCGAACTTCGCCGAGGTGTGGCTCGCCAAGGCGGGGCACGCGGGCGCCGTCGGATTGAACCTGCTTACGAAAGTTCAAATGCCGAATCTCGCATCGCTCTACGGCGCGATGCTCGCCGGCGTGGACGCGGTGATCATGGGCGCGGGGATTCCGCGCGAGATTCCGGGCGTGCTCGACGCGTTCGCCGAGCACCGGCCGGCGCAGATCCGGTTCGAGATCGAGGGGTTGGCGCGCAACGAAGCCGAGTACCTCACGTTCGATCCGGCGGGATGCACGTCGCCGCAACTCGCCGCGGTACCGCTGCGGCGTCCGGCGTTCATCGCCATCGTCTCGGCGGCGTCGCTCGCGGCGACGCTCGCGCGCAAGTCGAACGGGCGCGTCGACGGCTTCATCGTCGAAGGCCCGACCGCTGGCGGCCACAACGCGCCGCCACGCGGCGAGTTGCGCCTCAACGAGCGGGGGGAGCCGGTGTACGGCGAGCGCGACGTGGTGGACCTGGCGAAGATGCGCGAGCTCGGGCTTCCGTTCTGGCTCGCCGGCGGCGTCGGTTCTCCCGCCGGCCTGCAGGCGGCGCTCGCCGAGGGAGCAGCGGGCGTACAGGTCGGGACATTATTCGCATATTGTGACGAATCCGGCCTCGCGCGCGATCTCAAGGCGCGCGTGCTCGCCGGCGTCGCTTCGGGGACGGTCACGCTGCGCACGGATCCGCGCGCGTCGCCCACCGGCTATCCGTTCAAGGTCGTGGAGCTGCCAGGCGACGCCGAGCGTGCCGCGGCGCGGACACGCGTGTGCGACCTCGGGTATCTCCGCGTGCCGGTGCGCACGAGCGAGGGACGCACGGTCTATCGGTGCGCCGCCGAACCCGTCGACGCGTACGTCGCGAAGGGCGGCGACGCGGCCGATACCGAGGGCCGGCGCTGCCTCTGCAACGGCCTCACGGCGAACGTCGGGCAGGCGCAGTGGCGCGAGGCGTCGAACACCGAGGAGATCCCGCTCGTCACGAGCGGTGACGACCTGCTGGCGCTCGCCGCGTTCGCCGAAGCGCATCCGACGTACTCGGCCCAGGACGTCGTGCGGTATCTCGGCGCATGAGCTCCATCAGCGACACCGCGCACGCGGCCGAGCTCACGTCCGAGCGCATCACCGACGCGCTGCGTGCCGTCTGCTTTCCCGGGCTGTCGCGCGACATCGTGTCCTTCGGCATGCTCCAGCACGTGAGCGTCTGCGATGGCCGCGTGAAGGTGCGTCTCGCCGTTCGCACGCGCGACGCGAGCGTGGCCCCGAGGCTGGAGCAGGCGATCGCGGACGTTCTGCACCCGCTCGGCGCGACCAGCATCGCGGTGGAGATCGTCGAGCCGGCGGCACAGCCGGCGACTCCGCGTGGCACGCCGGATCCGTGGAGCGATCAGGTCAAGCTCGCGAGCGTCACGCACGTGATCGCGGTCGGCGCCGGCAAGGGCGGCGTGGGCAAGAGCACGGTCGCGATGAATCTCGCGCTCGCGCTCGCGCGCGGCGGCTTGCGCACCGGACTGCTCGATGCCGACATCTACGGCCCGAGCCTCCCGATTCTGCTCGGAATCGAGGACGGCGCGTCGCAGGTGCGCATGTCGCCGGAGAAGCACATCCTGCCGCTCACGGTCTACGGCGTGCCGGTGATCAGCTTCGGATTCTTTCTCGGCGAGGAATCGCCGGCGATCTGGCGCGGCCCCATGGTCTCGAAGGCCGTGAAGCAATTCGCGCGCGGCGTCGCGTGGCCCGCACTCGACGTGCTGATCGTCGACCTGCCGCCGGGCACGGGCGACATCCCGCTGAGTCTCGCGCAGTCCGTGGCGGTCTCGGGTGCCGTGGTCGTGACGCAGCCCGCGCGCGTAGCCGCGGCGGAGGCGCGCAAGGCGGCGCAGATGTTCCACTCGCTGGAGGTGCCGCTCATCGGCATCGTCGAGAACATGACTGGTGCATTCGGGCATTGGGCCGCGCAAGCGGTCGCCGCAGAGCTCGAGGCGCCGTTCCTCGGCGAGGTCCCGTTCGATCCCGTCATCGTCGACGAAGGCGATCGCGGCGTGCCGAGCATGATCGCCCGACCGGACAGCGCGACGGCGCGCGCATTCGACGCAATTGCGATCCGCGTCGCCGAGACGGCCGGGTGGCGCCACACCACAGGGGAGGTCGCATGACGTCGACCGCGCCGCAACCGATCGCGCACGCCGCACATCGCGTCACGTCGATGCCGCCGGGCACCGCCGGCGGCGCCGTGTCGCCGGCGACGGGCTCGATCCGCATCGCCGGCGAGCATTTCGTCGCCGCGACGTTCTACCTGCTCGCGGGCGCCGTCGGCCTGATCTGGATCGCACCGGAGCTGGCGGCCGGCAATTTCCTGTCGCCGCACGTGGCGGGCATCACGCACCTGTTCACGCTCGGCTGGCTCAGCACGACGATCTTCGGCGCGTTGTACCAACTGTTGCCGGTCGCGCTCGGCGCGCCGATCCGCTGGCCGCGCGTGGCGCACGCGAGCTTCTGGACCTTCGCGCCCGGCGCCGGGCTCTTCGCCTGCGGCGTCGCCGACAGCTCGACGATGCTGCATGACGCCGGCATCACGCTGCTCACGATCGGCGTGCTGCTCGGTGTGGGCAACATTGCCGCGACGCTGCCTCGCGCGCGTCATCGCGACGTGACGTGGGCGGCGATCGCGCTCGCCATCACGTTCCTGCTGTCCACGCTCGCGCTCGGGATCGTGCTGCTGCACAACATCCACACCGGCTTCATCGCCGGCGCGCGCGTACGAGTGCTCGCCACGCATCTGCACGTGGCGATCGTGGGCTGGGCGCTCATCATGATGGTCGGTGTGTCGCATCGCCTGCTGCCGATGTTCCTGCTCGCGCACGGCGCCGAGACGAAGTGGACCAGCCGCGCGGTCGTGCTGCTCGCGATCGGCGTTCCGCTGCTCGCGGTCGGGCTCAACACGCCGTACCGGTTCTGCGCCTGGGTCGCCGTGGTGGCGCTGGAGCTCGGCGTCGCCGCGTTCCTGTGGCAAGCGTACTCGTTCTACCGCGTGCGCGTGCGCAGGAACATCGACGTCGGGATGCGATTCGCCGCGACGGCGCTGTCGTTCATCGCGGTGGCGGCGATCATCGGGCCCGTCCTGCTCGCCCGCGGCGCGTCGTCGATGCGACTCGCGACGGCGTACATCGTGGTGGGCCTGCTCGGCGGGATCGTGACGTACGTCGTCGGCTTCTTCTACAAGATCGTGCCCCTGCTCGCGTGGACGGCGCGCTATCGCGGCCAGACGAGCAAGCCGGGGGTGCCCACCGTGGCCGAGATGTTCTCGGCGCGCGTGGCGAAAGTCCAGCTCGGAATCATGCCAGGCGCCGTGGCGCTGCTCGCGCTCGCGATCGCGCTCGCATCGCCGACGCTCGCGTACATCGGCGCGGCGCTGTTCGCCGCCGCGGTGCTGCTCTTCGACAGCCAGATCATCCGCGTGGCGCTCGGCGGCACGTACCGGAGACCGTCATGACCACTGTTCAGGCATCCGTGCCAGTGACCGCGTCGGAGCGCGTGAGCGACGTGCTCGCGCGTGACGAGGCGCTGGTGGAAGTCTTCGTTCGACACGCCCCGCACTTCGCGAAGCTCCGCAATCGCGCCCTGCGCCGCGTGATGGCTCGGCTGGTGACGGTCGAGCAGGCCGCGCGCACGGCGCGCGTGCCCGTCGCGCAGCTGCTCTGCGATCTCAATCACGCGCTCGGGTTCCGGACGGAGCCGGATGATGTCGCGCCCGCGGAGCTGTCGCGCGACGGCGAGGGCGTGGACGAGCGGCATCCCGACGGGGCGCCGGAAGTCGAGCTCGACGTGCGCGACGACCTTCGTGTGGGGCGCGAGCCGTTCTCCGCGATCATGCGCACCATCGCCGCGCTGCGCCCTGGCGAGGTCTTCCACCTGCGCACGCTCTTCGAGCCGGTGCCGTTGTTCACGGTGCTCGCGAAGCGCGGATTCAAGCACGAATCGCTCAGTCGTGCGCCGGACGATTGGTCCGTGTGGTTCTGGCTTCCCGCCCACGCTGAGCCGAGCGCAGCCCAGACGAGCGCCGCTGCTCCGATCTCCGTCATTCCGACTGAAGACGACGCGACGACCGTGTGGCTGGACGTGCGCGGCGCGAGCCCACCGGCACCGATGATTCGCACACTCACCGCGCTCGACGTCCTGCCGCGCGGCCACGTGCTGGTACAGATCAACAGCCGGGTTCCGGAATTTCTTTTCCCCGTGCTCGCCGAGCGCGGGTTCGCGTGGCAGGTGGACGACTCGCGGATCGACCGCGTGCTCGTCCGCATCTGGCACGCTCGCACGTAGTTCCCCTTCCCCACACTCAACGAGACATGCCGACCAACGCCATAGAGCTCGACGTCCGCGTCATTCCGCCGCGTGACAAGCATCCGACCATCTTCCGCACCTTCGACAGCCTGTCGAGCGGGCAGTCCATGGTGATCGTGAACGATCACGACCCGCGCCCGCTGCGCTATCAGCTCTCGGCCGAGCGCCCGAATACGTTCGATTGGACGTACGAGGCGGAAGGGCCCGAGGTCTGGCGGGTGCGCATCGATCGCAAGTAACGGCGTCTTCGCGCGACGAACGGGGGCCGGCTGCGGTGCAGCCGGCCCCCGTTCGCGTCACGGACTCAGCGCGAGCGCTTCTTGGAGCTCGATCCGCGGTGGGCCGCCATGTACTTGTGCGTGTGGTGGTGGATCTCGCCATGGGAATCGCGGTATTCGCGTTCCTTGAACGAGGCTTCGGCGCCGCCACTCGCATGCTGGGCGGTCGACCGCCGCGTCGTGCTGCGCGACCGCGTGCTCGTGCTCGTGCGCGACGTACCATGATGCCGCGATGCGTGTGCATCACCGCGCGCGCGCGCCTCCGCCGTCTCGCGCGCGACGAGCTTGTTGAAATTGCTGCGCGCGCCGCCGGCCGTCTTCTCCTGATACACGAGCGCGAGCCCGTTATCGTCGAACGACTTGAACCATTGATCCCACGAGATCTCCTCGAGGGAATCGGCCCCGCTGTAGCCCGGGAAGTCGAGCCGGATCATGCCGGGATCCTTGCCTCGCCCCGTGCCCTTCACGCAGGCCGGCTTCGCGCCGCGCGCCTCGGCCCACTTCCGAATCTCGTTGTGGTCGGTCGTCGTGCGACCGGAACGTGTCGCCATGTTGCCCTCCGAATGCTGTAGTCGCCAAGGCGCGTTCAGCATGTCGCGTTCCGAAAACTTTCGCGTCGGTCGGCGGCACGGATCGTGATGCCGCGCCGCTCCCCTCGCAAACGTGAAGGCTGTTCGTGACGAGTGCATCGAGCGCGCTCGACATTCTCCGCCAGTGTCGCGCGGGCGCCAAGGCGTCGTGCCGCATCCTCGTGGTCGTCGCGCACCCGGACGACGAAGTCATCGGCGTCGGCGCGCGACTGCACGACTGGAGCGACGTGCACATCACCTGCACGACGGACGGCGCGCCGCTCGACATGCGGGACGCCGTCGCCGCGCGCGCGCCGACGCGTGGTGCGTACGCGGCGCTCCGCCGCGCGGAGCGTGCACGCGCGCTCGCGCTCGCCGGCGTGCCCGCGTGGCGCGTGCACGACCTCGGATTCGTCGATCAGCAGTCGTCCCGCGAGCTCGTCGCGCTCACGGCGCTGCTCGTCGCGGTCGTCCGCGCGCTGCGCCCGTCGATCATCATCACGCACGCGTACGAGGGCGGCCATCCCGACCACGACGCGGCGGCGTTCGCGGTCGCGGCGGCCTCCGCGGTGCTCGCGCGCGAGCTGGCTCCGCCCGCGCTGCTCGAGCTGGCGTCGTACCACGCCGGCGCACACGGCATCCGCACGGGCGCGTTTCTTCCGGCGCCCGTTCCACTCGACGATGCGCCGCTCGCACCGCCGCTGCGCGATCACAAACGTTCGCTGCTCGCATGCTTCGGTTCGCAGCGGCAGACGTTGCAGTACTTCGATTGCGGCGCCGAGCCGCTGCGACTCGCGCCGTCGTACCTGTTCGGCGCGCCGCCGCACGACGGCGCGCTCTTCTACGAGCACTTCGATTGGGGAATGCGCGGACACGAATGGCGCGCCATGGCGCGCTCGGCGGCGCGCGACCTCGGCGTGGCGCACCTCGCATGACCTTCACCGTCCTCAACGTCGCGTATTCGCTCGCCGTGGTTGGTCCGAACGCCGTCGGCGGCGCCGAGCAGGTCCTCGCGCGCATCGACCGGGCGCTGGTCGATGGCGGAGCAACCTCGATCGTCGTGAGTTGCACGGGCTCGACCCCCGCCGGGCTGCTCTGTGCGACTCCTCGCGCGAGCGGCGTCCTCGACGAGGCGGCGTGCGCGGCCGCGCGTCGTGCCCACGCGGACGCGATCGCGCGCACCCTCGACCGCCACGGCGTCGATCTCGTGCACATGCACGGCGTGGATTTCCACAGCTATCTGCCCGACGCCGGCGTGCCGGTGCTCGCTACGCTGCATCTCGCGCCAGGCTGCTACCCACGCGCGGTGTTCGAGTCGGCGCGGCCTGGCACGTACCTCAACTGCGTATCGCGCGCGCAAGAGCGGACCTGTCCGGCATCGCCCGCGCTCGTCGCCACGATCGAGAACGGCATCGACATTCCGGAGGTCGTGCGACGGGGAGCCGGCGACTACGTGATGGCGCTCGGCCGCATCTGCCCGGAGAAGGGCTTTCACATCGCGATGGACGCGGCGCGGCGCGCGGGCGTGCCGATGCTGCTCGCCGGGCAAGTGTTCCCCTACCCCGAGCACGAGCGGTACTTCACGGATCTGATCCTCCCGCGGCTCGGCGACCGCTGTGGATTCGTCGGCGCCGTGGCCGGCGATCAGAAAACGCACATGCTCGCGCGGGCGCGCTGCGTGCTGGTCCCCAGCCTGGTAGCGGAAACCAGCTCGCTGGTGGCGATGGAGGCGCTCGCCTGCGGCACGCCCGTGATCGCATTCGACGTCGGCGCGCTCCCGGAACTCGTGGAGCACGGCGTCACCGGCTTCATCGTCCGCGACGAGCGCGAGATGGCGGACGCGATCATCGCGGCGAGCGCGCTCGATCCCGAGGCGTGCCGCGCGGCCGCCGTCGAGCGCTTCTCGTCGACGCGCATGGTGCGCGAATACCTGGCGCTGTATCGCGCGCTGGCCCAGGGCGCCGGCGCGGCCGACCGGTCGCGGTGCGTCGCGTGACGCACGGACGATCGCCGCTGCACGCGGAGGAGCTTCGCGGCATCGACGCCCTGCGCGCGCTCGCGCCCGAGTGGCGCGCGCTCTGTGGCCGCTCGGCCTCCTGTACACCGTTTCAGCATCCCGAGTGGCTGCTCCCGTGGTGGCAGCACTTCGGCGCGGGCGGTGGCGACCTGCGTGCGCTCGCGATTCGGCGGGGCGCCGATCGGCAACTCGTCGGGTTCGCTCCCCTGTACGCTCGACATGATCGCGACGGCGCGCGTCGCCTCGCACTCATCGGGACCGGGAACACCGACTACGTCGATCTCCTCGCGGATCCCGACCACGCGGACGCCGTCGTCGATGCGACGACCGATTACATTCAGGACATCGGGCATTGCTGGGACGAGTGCGATCTGCATCCACTCCCGCCGGCATCGCCGCTGCGATCGGTCCGCGCCGTCGACACCTGGCGCGTGCACCACGCCGCACTCGACGTGTTCCCGTTGCTGGATCTGGGGCGAGCAGCGCTCGACGACGCTGTTCCGCGCTCGTTTCTCTCGACGCTACGCCATGGCCGGCGGCGTCTCGCCCGGGACGGTGCGCTGGTTGCCGATCGGGCGGAGCCGGCCCGGGCGCTCGACGCGTTTCACGATCTGTGCACGCTGCACGACGCGCGCTGGCGCGCTCGCGGTGAGCCAGGCGTGCTCTCGGACGCGCGCACGCGGCGGTTCCACGAGGACGTGGTGCACGGGATGGCGGCGCGCGGGATGCTCCGGTTGCACGTGCTCCGGGTCGACGGACATGCCATCGCCGCGTTCTACGGATTCGCGCTCGGTCGCTCGCTCTACTACTACCTCGGCGGCTTCGATCCGGCGTATGCGCGCGAGAGCGCGGGATCGCTCGTGATCCTCGACGCGCTGGAATACGCAGTCTCGCACGGACAATCACGACTCGACTTCCTCCGCGGCGGCGAGCGGTACAAGTACCGCTGGGGGGCGGTCGACCATTACGGATATCGGCTCACGATCGCGCGGGGTCCGGTGTCGGAGGCACGGCACATCGCATGACGGGTTCATCACAGACTACGTATGATCATTTTGGTATCACCCTCCCGATCGCCATCCGGCCCTGCCGGGCCGACGACCTGCGCCGGCTCGAGTGGTTCGGCTGGTTCACGCCGCACCGGGCGCTGTTCGAGGAGACGTTCGACCGCCAACGGCGAGGCGAGGCGCTCATGCTCGTCGCCGAGGCGCGCGACTTTCCCGTGGGGCAGATCTGGATCGATCTGACGCGCAAGCAGTCCGAGCGGACCGCGGTGCTCTGGGCCCTCCGGGTGCTGCCCGGACTCCAGAGCAG
Source organism: Gemmatimonadaceae bacterium (assembly GCA_035547615.1). GTDB lineage: Bacteria > Gemmatimonadota > Gemmatimonadetes > Gemmatimonadales > Gemmatimonadaceae > JAQBQB01. The sequence continues at coordinate 14,394 of DASZUN010000285.1, forward strand.
CGGCATCGGCTCGCGCCTCGTCGCGCGCGCGGAGGCCCTGATCCGGACGCGCGGATACGCCTGGAGCGAGATCGGCGTGGACCGCGGCAACGATGCGGCACGCAGACTCTACGAGCGGCTCGGATACGTCGTCGTCGGCGCCGACCATCATTACGTCGACTACACGACGCCGAGCGGCGAGCACGAGCGCATGGAGGTCGACGAATGGCTCCTGCGCCGCCGCCTCGCGCCGCCGCTCGTCGTGCGGTGGACGATCGGCGACGTGAGCCGGGAGGGCTTCGAGGCACTGCGCCTGTCCGTGTGGAGCGCCACGCGCCTGCTCGGATCACGTGCCCGCTACGTCGTCTGCGTGAATTCGATCTCGCTCGACGAGGCGCGCGCGCGGACCGGCGCGCTGCCCGCGTCCGTGGAGTGGCGCGACGTCACCGACGCGCTGTGGCCGGAGCTCCAGCCGTACCTCGGCGACAATCTCGCCGAGGGCGTCGCGTGGAAGTTCGCGCCGCTGCGGCTCGACGACACCGCGCACGAGCTCGCGCTCGACAATGACTGCATTCTCTGGTCGCTGCCGCGCGCGCTCGCGGAGTGGATCGAATCACCGACCGCATGCGTGCTCGCCGAGGACGTGCGCGCGTGCTTCGGCCAATTCGCGTCGCAATGCGGGCCGGAGCCGCGCAACTCCGGGATCCGCGGCCTGCCCGCGACGTTCGATCTGGGCGCCGCGATCCTCGACATGCTCCGCGAGTCGCCGACGGTGCTCACCTCCGAGCTCGACGAACAGGGGCTCCAGGTCGCGGCGCTCTCGCGTGACACGCCGCCGAAGATCGTCTCGACGCGCGAGGTCACGATCTGCTCGCCCTTCCCGCCGCACCTGCCGCACCTCGGCGATTGCGGCGCGCACTTCGTCGGCCTCAATGCGAAGTCGCTCCCCTGGGAGCTCGACGGCCGGCCAGCGGTCGAGCACATTCGCGCGCACTGGCGCAAGCATCGGCGCGCGCTCTACGAACGCGTCGGCCTCGCGCCAGCGGCAGCGGACGACCGCAGTCGCTCGCCGGTCGGAAATGGGAGCAATCGCTCAGCGGGCGATGCTAATGAAGCTTGAGGAATTCGATTCCGCGCGCGCGGCCCACGTCGAGCATGAATCCGGCCGCGCCAAACGTGAGCGTCATGTCGTCCGCGCGGAACGTGTGCGCGTTGACTGGCGTGAGCGCCTCCGAGGGGCGGCGCGGCCGGTCGAGGACGAGCGTGCCGACGGAATCGCGAATGACGAAGGTCGCATCCAGCTCATCGGAGTGGTAGCGGGCGGCGAACCGCGCGGCGGCGGGGGTGGTCATCGCGCGAGGTTTCGCCGCGGCGAGGCGCACGGCCGGCGCGGCCGCAACGGGCGCCGCGGGCGGCGGTTGCGTGAACGCGGACGCCAGCACGGCGTCGGCGACCTGGTGTGAGAGCGTCGTGGTGTTCACGTTGCTCGCGTTGCACAGCGCGACCACCGACGTATGGGCGCTGGGGAACCGACTGATGATCGTGCGGTATCCCCCCGTGCTTCCCGTGTGCTCGACGAGCCGCAGGCCGCGGTACGTGCCGACCTCCAGGCCGAACGCGTAGCGCAGCACCGTGCCGTCGGCCAGCCGGCCCTGCACGAGCTGCTGGGCGAGGAAGCGGGGGCCGCCCACCTGGCCGGTATAAAAATTCTCATCCCACTTCTGTAAATCCTCGACCGTGGTCATGAGGCCGCCCTGCCCCACGATGTCGTTGTTCCACACGTCGATGCGCCAGCCGCCGCGGCCCGCCGGAGTGTAGGCATAGGCGCGCCCCGGGACGATCACGGTGTGGTCATCCTGAAAATGCGTGTGCGTCATGCCAAGCGGCGCGAAGATTTCCTCGGCCGCGAAGCGTGCGAGCGATCTGCCGGACACGCGCCGGACGATCTCGCCGAGTATCACGTAGCCGGTGTTGCTGTAGTCGTACGCCGTCCCGGGCGCGAACTCGAGGTGCTTCTGCCGCTCGGCGAGTGCCAGCACGTCGGAGACGGCGTAGGTGTCGTCCCAGCGCATGCCGGCCGCGCCGACGAGCGCCCAGAAGTCGCGCAGCCCGCTGGTGTGGTGGACGAGCTCGTCGATCGTGATGCGCTTGCCGTAGTCGGGAAGCTCGGGGATGTACTTCCGCACGTCGTCGTCCAGGCTGAGCCGGCCCTGCTCCACCAGCAGCGCGATGGCCGCCGCCGTGAACTGCTTGGACACGGAGCCCATGATGAACGGCGTCGTCGGCGTGATCGGCACGCCGTACTCGAGATTCGCCGAGCCATATCCGCGCTCGAAGGCAATCGCGCCGTTCTGATAGACGCCGACGGCGCAACCCGGCACGTCCGGGTGGTCGTACGGGGCAAATACCGCGTCGATGCGCCGGACGATCGAATCAGGAAGCGTGGCGGTCGGCGCCACGCCGAGGGGGCTGGAAACCGCGACTGCGGCGGCGACAAGAATCGACGCGATGATCATTCATGGATGGTTTGGACGCGAGATCATACGCCGCGTGATGCGGTGGCGAAAGGCCGCGCGCCACACGGTGCGCGCGACTCACCCGCAGATCGTGCTCACGACCTCGTCCGCGCCGATCTCGCCGAAGTAGTCGGTCATGTCGAGTCCACTGAGCGCCGCGGCCACCGCCCCGCGCTCGTACGGAACGCCGCTGAGCCGCGCCTCGAGCTCGCCGACGTCCCGCCGGCCCATGTAATCCCCGAACAGGCGCAACGCCGCGATGCGCCCCGCCTGCACGTCGACGCGGGCGTCGATCTCGCCCGCCGGGAAGCGTCGCGCGCGCTGCACGTTCGCCGGCGGATTCTCGCCGTAGTTCCACGACCAGGCGCCGTACTTCCGCGCGACGAGCGCGTGAATCGCCTCCCAGTCCGCGTCGCTGAGCGCGAGCGTGGGAATGCGCCGCCGATCGCGCGTGCCGAAGATCGCCTCCAGGATGCGCTCGCGCAGCTCGTCCACCGTGATCGATTCGCGCGCGAACTCCCGAATGTTCGCCACCCGGCTGCGAATCGACTTCACCCCCTTCGATTCGATCTTGCCGGGCTTCGGCCGCAGCGCGGCCGTCACATCGTCGAGATTGGCATCGAAGAGCAGCGTGCCGTGACTGAACATGCGATCTGGAGTCGCGAACTGCGCATTCCCGGAGATCTTCCGCCCGTCGGCGAGGATGTCGTTGCGGCCGCCCAACTCGGCTGGGACGCCGAGCGCGCGCAGCGCCGTGATGACCGGCCGCGTGAAATGATCGTATCGGCTGAAGCGATCACTGACCGCCGCCGTCATGAAGCTGAAGTTCAGGTTGCCGAGATCATGATAGACCGCGCCGCCGCCGGAGATGCGCCGCACCACGGTGATCTCCCGTTCGGCCACCACGTCGGGATCGATCTCCTCGATCGTATTCTGATTGCGGCCGATGATGATCGCCGGCGCGTTGACATAGAAGAGCACGCAATCCTCGCCCGCGAGCTTCTCGCGCAGGACGTGCTCCTCGAGCGCGAGATTGATTCGGGCGTCAGTGATGCCGTGGTTGTCGACGAATAGCACCAGTTGCTCCGTTCGGCCGCGGTGACGCGGCGGTCAGGCGGCGGTCCCTCGGCGTTCGACGAGTGGCGGCCCTTCCGCCGCCAGCTCGGCGCGCACCACGCGCGCGGCTTCCACCATGTTCGCCAACGCCGCGCGTACCTCGCTCCACGATCGCGTCTTGAGCCCGCAGTCGGGATTCACCCACACCTGCTCCGGCCCGGCGATCTCGAGGGCCCGGCGAATGTGTTCCGCGAACTCGTCCACCGACGGCACGCGCGGCGAGTGCACGTCGTACACGCCCGGTCCCAGCGCGCGTCCATACGATTGGGCCTCGAGCACGCCCGTCGCCGCCGTGCGCGAGCGCGCAGCCTCGAGCGAGAGCACGTCGGCATCCATTCGTACGACTGCGTTCAGGATCTCGCCGAACTCGGCGTAGCACATGTGCGTGTGGATCTGCGTCTCCGCGTGCGCGCCGCCGGTCGCCAGTCGGAACGCGTCGGTGGCCCATTGAAGATACTCGGCACGCTCGTCGCGGCGGAGCGGCAGCGCCTCTCGCAGCGCCGGCTCGTCGACCTGAATGACGTGAATGCCGGCGCGCTCGAGGTCCGCGACCTCGTCGCGCAGTGCCAGCGCGACCTGTGTCGCGACGAGCGCCGGCGCGACGTCGTCGCGGACGAACGACCACTGCAGCATCGTGACCGGGCCCGTGAGCATGCCCTTCACCGGTCGCGTCGTGAGCGACTGCGCGTATCGCGACCAGGCGACGGTGAGCGGATGGGGGCGCGAGACGTCCCCGTGCAGCAGCGGCGGCTTCACGCAGCGCGAGCCGTAGCTCTGCACCCATCCGTGCTCCGTGAACGCGAAACCTTCCAACTGCTCGGCGAAATACTCCACCATGTCGCTGCGCTCGAACTCGCCGTGCACGAGCACGTCCAGGCCGACCTCCTCCTGGAACCGGATGCCGCGCTCGATCTCGCGCCGCATGAACGCCTCGTACTCCCGGTTCGTGACGTGACCGCGCCGGAGCGCCGCGCGCATCCGTCGGACCTCCGCCGTCTGCGGCAGCGAACCGATCGTCGTGGTGGGCAGCGGTGGCAACGGAACGCGCTCGCGTTGCACGCGCCGCCGCTCGGCAAACGCGGCTTCGCGGACGAGCATGCCGCGATCGATCGGCTCAGCGCGATGGAGAACGCGCGCGCCGGTCAGCGGCGCATCGTGCGGCAACGCGCTCGTCTGTTGACGACGGGCCGCGGCATGCTCGAGCAACTCCATCGGATTGTCGTCGGTGGCCGCGCGCGCGAGCAGCGCGACCTCGTCGAGTTTCTGCGTGGCGAAGGCCAGCCGCTCACGAAGCGCGGCGGGCAATGACGTCTCGATGTCCCGGTCGATCGGAACGTGCAGCAGCGAACACGAGGGCGCGACCTGCACCCGCGAGGCGCCGAGTCGATCCACGGCGTCCCGCACCGTTGCGAGCGCGCGACCGAGGTCCGTGCGCCACACCCCGCGGCCGTTCACCACGCCGAGCGAGAGCGTCATGCGCGAGGGCGCGAGGTCCAGCGCGCGCGCCAGCTGTCCGGGAGCGCGAACGAGATCGAGGTGCAGCGCGTCGATCGGCAGCCGCATCGCGAGCGGCAGGTTCTCGCGGAGATCGGAGAAGTACGTCGCCACCGCCAGCCTGGCATGGCCGGACACGCGATCGTACGCGCGCGGGAAGATCCAGCGGTCCTGATCCGCGAGGTCGAGCCCGAGGCACGGCTCGTCCAGCTGAATCCATTCGGCGCCGGCGCCGGCCAGCCGGTCGATGAGCTCGGCGTACACGTCGGCGACGCGCTCAGCGAGTCGCGCGCGGCTCTCCGCGTTGCCCGCGGTGCGTGAGAGGAGCACGAACGAAACCGGTCCGAGGAGCACCGGCCGCGTCTCGATGCCGAGCGCGCGCGCTTCGCGATATTCCCGGAGCGGTTTGTCGGACGCGAGGTGCAGCGCCTCCGGCGCATCGAGCTCGGGGACGATGTAATGGTAGTTCGTGTCGAACCATTTCGTCATTTCCATCGCCGGCGCACCAGGCGTCCCGCGGGCCATCGCGAAGCAGGTCGCGAGCTCACCTCGAGCGCGCTCTGCCCGGAAGCGCTCCGGCACCGCGCCCACGAGCGCAGCGGCATCCAGCACGTGGTCGTACAGCGAGAAATCGTTCGACGGAACGATGCCGATCTTCGCGGCGGCCTGGAGTTGCCAATGCCGCTCTCGCAGGCCGAGCGCCGTGCTCTCGAGTTCGCCCGCCGAGCTCTTGCCAGCCCAGAACCGCTCCAGCGCGGATTTCAGCTCGCGGCCACGACCGATCCGCGGAAAGCCCAGGTTCGCCGCTGCCACTGCCGAACGCGTTGCCATCCGGTCTCCTTCGGAATGAGATGCGCCGCATGCGCGGCACGGAGACAAGTTGGACCCTGGACCATGGTACAGAGTCAAGGGTCGAGGGACCCTTGACTCTGTACCCAGGTATAGATGTTATCGTCCGAGGGTGAATCGTCGGAGCGACATCGTGAGCAAGGTTTCCGAATGCTGTGGCTGGAACACGTGGTTCGAAATGGCCGGACTGGACGGCGACGGTCGGCGCATCGTCGCCCCGCATGGCACCGTCGCTGCTCCGAGCAGCAGTGACATGCCAACGATTGCCGACATCCGACGCGCACGCGAATCCATTGGCGACGCCATCGTGCAGACGCCGGTCGTACCCGCGCTCGCGCTGCGTGACCGCCTCCGTGCGCCGCTCCATCTCAAGCTCGAGAACCGGCAGCGCACCGGCTCGTTCAAGGACCGCGGCGCGCTCAACCGTCTGCTCGCGCTCACGCCGGATGAGCGGGCGCGCGGCGTGGTGACCGCGAGCGCGGGTAATCACGCACAGGCGGTCGCGTATCACGGCGCGCGACTCGGCATTCCCGTGCAGGTGGTGATGCCGGAGCATACGCCGCTGATCAAGGTGACGAACACGCGGCGTCTCGGGGCGGACGTGCACTTTCACGGCGCCACGCTCGACGACGCGATGGCCGAGGCCCGGCGGCTCGAGGCCCACGAGTCACGCGTGCTCGTGCATGCGTTCGATGACGACCGCGTCATCGCCGGCCAGGGCACGATCGGCCTCGAGCTGCTGGAGCAGCTTCCCGACGTCGCGGCCGTGGTCGTGCCGATCGGCGGCGGCGGCCTGATCTCCGGGATCGCGACCGCGATCAAGGAGCAGCGCCCGTCCGTCAAGATCTTCGGGGTCGAAGCGGCCGCGGCACCGTCGGCGCTCGCGTCGCGGAACGCGGGCCACGTCGTGAAGCTCGAATCGGCGGACACGATCGCCGACGGGATCGCGGTGAAGCGGGTCGGCGAGCGCACGTTTCCGATCATCGAGCGCTATGTCGACGACATCGTGAGCGTCGAGGAAGACGAGATCGCGGCGGCCGTCCACCTGCTGCTCGAGTTCGAGAAGGTGCTCGCCGAAGGCGCGGGCGCCGTGCCGCTCGCGGCGCTGCTCGCGGGGAAGCTGCCCATCGGTGCGCACGATGTGACGGCGATGGTACTCTCCGGGGGCAACATCGACGTGAATCTCGTGGACCGCATCATCTCGCGCGGATTGGTGCGCGACGGTCGGCTCGCCATGCTCGCCGTGACCGTGCCGGACCGGCCCGGCAATCTCGCCCGGCTCACGGCACTCGTTGCCGAGGCGGGCGCGAACGTCCTGCAGATCGCCCACCGGCGGGCGTTCGCCGACATCTCGGTGCGCGATGTGGACATCATGATGCAACTCGAGACGCGCGGCCCGGAGCACGTGCGCGAGATCGTGAGCGCGCTCGAAGGCCACGGCTTCCGCGTGCGTGAGGAATGACGACGCTTATGAGACTACGCATATGAAAATCGGAGAGCTCGCCGACCAGGCCGGTGTGAACGTGCAGACCGTCCGCTATTACGAGCGCCGCGGACTGCTCCCCGAGCCGGAGCGCCGGCCGTCCGGCTATCGCGAGTACGGCACCGAGACGCTCGACCGGCTGCATTTCATCAAGCGCGCGCAGGAGCTCGGCTTCACCCTCACGGAGATCCGCGATCTGCTCGCGCTGCGTCTCGACCCGCATACGCCGGCCGCCGCCGTGAAGGCGCGCGCCGAGGCCAAGATCGCGGACATCGACCGCAAGCTGCACGACCTCGAGCGCATCAAGCACGCGCTCGTCCATCTCGCCGGCCGATGCCGCGGCGGCCGCGGCCCCGCCGGCGACTGTCCACTGCTCGATGCGCTCGGGCACATCGACCAGATCCGCGCCACGCAGGCGCAAGAAGCGTCGTGAGGATCGCGCCGTGACGTGCCGTGGCACCCCCGAGCACCGAAACCAGAACTCGCACCGGAGACCGGATCGATGAACACACCTGACATGCCGCGCGAGAACGCCCTGTTGTCCGCCAGCGATCTCGTGGACGAAACTTCGAGCGAGAGCTTCCCGGCGAGCGACCCTCCGGCGTGGTCGCGTTTGCACGTGGGCACGCCGGCCGCCGAGAGCCCCGTTCACCCCGCGCGCGACACACGCGAGCGGCCCGACGATCGCCGCAGCCCTTGACTCTATACCATGGTGCAGGCCGCACATTGCCTGCATGACAGAATATCCGCTTCCAGTGACCTGCGGCGTCAGCGTGCAAACGCTGATCGCCGAACATCCGGTGGTGATCCCGCTGCTCGAGCGCTTCGGCATCTCGACCACCGAGCGCACGGACCGCAACCTGCACGACGCAGCGCGCGCGGCCAGCGTCGCCAAAGCCAAGCTCTGCGACACGCTCGCCGCGACGATCGAAGCCGACCGCATCGCGGACTGCTGGTGGCCCTGAGCAGCGCGCACGTGAGCACGCTCGCCGAGGGCCGCCTCGTGCGGCGCGAGCAAGTCGCCGCGGACACGATTGCCTGCTGGCTGAGCCGGCCGGCGGACTTCACGTTCGCGCCCGGACAGTACGTGGAGGTCACCCTGCTGTCGCCGGCATTCGAGGACGCGCAGGGCCCGACCCGCGCGATGTCCATCGCGAGCGGCCCCGCGGACGACGAGCTCCTCCTGCTCATGCGCGTCCGCGACACGGCGTTCAAGCGCTCGATCGCGACGATGCGACTCGGCAGCCCCGTGCTGCTCGACGGGCCCGCGGACGACCTGCGCATCGACCCGTCCAGCGCCGAGCATGCCGTGTTTGTCGCCGGCGGTGTTGGCGTCGCGCCGTTCCGCTCCCTGCTGCGTCAGGCCGCGATCGCGGGCTCGCTCGACGCCACCCTGTTCTACTCCAATCGCCGCCCGGAGGACGCCGCGTTCCTCGACGAGTTGTGCGCGATGCCGTCGCGCGTGCGCGGCCTGCGCGTGGTGCCGACGATGACCGGCATGGCGGACTCGCGACAGCCATGGTCTGGCCAGACCGAGCGCCTCGGCCCGACGCTCTTTGCGCGCTATGTCCCGGACTACCGCGCCGCACGCTTCTACGTGTCGGGTTCGACAGTGCTCGTCTCGGGCGTCTGTTTCGCCCTGGAACGCGCCGGCATCCCGATGGGCCGGATCGCTGTGGAACTCTATTCCGGCTACTGATTCGTCACCTTATCTGAGATTTCTAATATGCCTACTTTGACAGCACTTGCCGATCCCGCCCCTGGCGACCTGGACTGCGCCCTGAGCGTGAACACGATCCTCGCCCAGTTCCCCGCCACTGCGGGGGTGTTCAACGCGTTCGGCATCGATCTCTGTTGCGGCGCCTCGCTCAGCGTGAAGGATGCGGCGCGCGCGCACCGGATCGAGGAGAGCGCCCTCTGCGCCGCGCTCCGCGACGCAATCGCCTGAGCGGGTCATGCCTGTCCGCGGCCCTCGCCTCAAAATCGTACGCCGACTCGGCGTCGCACTCCCCGGTCTCACCCGCAAGAGCCCGCGCGGGGACACCCGCACCGCGCCGCCGAGCCGCCGTCGCCGCAAGAGCGCGCATCGCCTGCGGCTCGAGGAAAAGCAGAAGCTGCGCTGGAACTACGGCGTGAGCGAACGCCAGCTCCGCCACTATCTGGCGCGCGCGCGCCGCATGTCTGGTGCGGCGGGCGAGAACGTGCTCGCGCTGCTCGAGCGGCGATTGGACAACGTCGTGTTCCGGCTCGGCCTCGCGCCGACCATTCCCGCCGCGCGGCAGCTCGTCGTCCACGGCCATGTCACCATCGACGCCCGCCGCGTGGACCGTCCGGCGTACCTCGTGCGCGCGGGCGAAACGATCGCCCTGTCGCAGCGCGCGCGTGAGACCCCGACGCTCTCCGCGTGCGCCGAGGGAAGCGCGCAGGGCGGACCCGCACTCCGGGTGCCGAGTTTCCTCTGCCGCGATCCGGACGACCCGTTCGCTGGTCGCGTCGTCGCCACCCCCACGCGCAGCGACACTTCCTTTCCCGTGCATGAGGCGCTCGTGATCGAGCACTACGCCCGCTGACGCGAGCGTCGATCGCGCCCTTGTTGATTCCGTGTCGTCCAACAGTCTATCAACGCCTTCGTCGCCCACAGCCGCCGTCGCGCTGCTCCTCGGCGCGGCCACGTCGATGCAGACGGGCGCTGTCGTTGCCAAGCGGCTCTTCCCGATCGCTGGTCCCACAGGAACTGCGGCGCTGCGACTCGTATTCGCCGCGCTCATGCTCGGTATGCTCCTGCGACCGTGGCGCGCGCGCCTGGACACGGCCGCCTGGCGCGCGGTGGTGATGTACGGACTCGCACTCGGCGGGATGAACGCGCTGTACTACGCGTCGATCAGCAGACTGCCGCTCGGCATCGCGACGGCGCTCGAGATCACGGGGCCGTTCATCGTCGCCGTGCTCACGTCGCGTCGCGGCGTGGACTTTCTCTGGATCGCGCTCGCCGCCGTGGGACTGCTGCTGCTTCTGCCCATCACTCGTGCGGCGGGCGGCATCGACCGCGCGGGCGCGGCGTTCGCGCTTGGTGCGGGTGCGTGCTGGGCTCTGTACATCGTGTTCGGGCAGCGAGCCGGCGCAGCGTGCGGCGTGCAGGCGACCGCGCTCGGGATGATCGTGGGCGCCGTCGCCGTGGCGCCATTCGGCATCATGAGCGCCGGCGCGCGGCTGTTCGCGCCGCGCGTTCTTCCGCTTGCCATCGCCGTGGCGCTTCTGTCGACCGCGATTCCCTACTCGCTCGAGATGGTTGCGCTGCGCAAGCTGCCCGCGCGGAGCTTCAGCACGCTCATGAGCATCCAGCCCGCGTTCGCGGCGTTGTTCGGTCTGGTGCTGCTCGACGAGCATCTCGCGCCGCGGCAGTGGCTGGCGATCGCCATCGTCATGGCGGCGTCGGCGGGGACGACGGCAACGGCGGCGCACGAGAGCCGCCGTACCGGCCTCCGATCTGCCGCGCCTGTACGCGCGCAGCGTGATGCGCGGCACGCGCCGCCTGGCCGCGGCGGCACGAACGGGAACGCCGACCGATCTCGTCAGGCGGTCGCCTGACGCTTCTCGGGCAAGAACAAATCCTCGAGGAAAAACGCGGACAGCTCGGCGCGTCCGGTCAGCCCTGACTTCTGGTAGATCGCAACGGCGTGCTGCCGCACCGTGCGCTCGCTGCGTCCCGTCTCGTACGCGATCTGCTTGTGGCTGTGCCCTTTGAGCAGGCGCAGGCCGATCTCGCGTTCGGTGGGCGTCAGCCCCCACGCCGCGAACCGCTCGTCCACCGCACGCGCGAAGCTCGCGAGCGCCATTTCGGCGCTTCGCCGCCAGGCATCCCGCTCGGCCACGTGCGTCGCCACCGTGCGCTGCACGGCGGCCAGAGTCTGCCGCGATCGCCACCATCCGCGCCAGAACACGATCGACATCGTCATTGCCAGCACGGTCAGCACGAGCTCGGAGATGGCGTGCGCCGACCACCACGGGTCGGGTGCATCGAAGTAGATGTCCAGGCCACTACCGATGCTCGTCGCCACGAGCACGACCGCGAGCAACAGGCGGAGGCGCGTATCCGCGTCGGCTTCGTTCACAATTCCCATGTCGGACATATGTAAGGCCGCGCGTCGTGGGATGTGCATCGGGCAAATGCCGGATACGGCGCGAACGAACGTCGGATGGGCCGTGCGGGACTGCACGTCCATCGTGCTCGCGTCACTCACCGGAGCCCCGCCCGATGCTTCCCGATCCGCTTCATCCCGCCGTCGTACACTTCCCCGTCGTACTCGCGTTTCTGCTTCCGCTCTTCGTCGGCGGAAGCTTCTGGGCGATGCGACGCGGAGCTTCCGCGCGCCGCGCGTGGCTCCTGCCCGTCGTGCTGGCAACGGCCGTCGCCGGCAGCGCCTGGTTGTCTACCGAGACTGGAGAGGCACAGGGCGAGCGTGTCGAGCGCGTCGTGAGCGAACGCGCGATCGAGACGCACGAGGAGGTGGCGGAGGCGTTCCTGACGAGTTCCGTGGTCGTCGCCGTGATCGCGGCCGCGGGGCTCATCGGCGGCCTCGCGGGTCGACTCGCGCGTTTGGCGACGGTTGCGGGCTCGCTCGTGCTGGCTGGGGTCGTGACGAAAGTCGGCCACACCGGCGGACAACTCGTCTATCGCTATGGCGCCGCCGGTGCGTACACGAACAGCGCGTCGGCGGGTGGCACCGCGGCGTCCTCGGATGTCGCGAGCGGCGAGCGCGGTGCGCTCGTCCGGCCCGGCGATGACGACGATCGATAGGGAGGGCGCGCACATGAGCCAGCTCCCGGAATCGCCCGGCGACACGATGTCCGCCACGTGCACCGACTGTCCCGCCGCCGGAGCGACACGCCGTGCCTTCTTCCGCGACGTCGGAGTAATGATCGCGACCTTGCTCGCCGGCGGGGCCGTCGCATCGCCCGCCATGGCGCTCGTCGGCTCGATCTCTGAAACACGGCCGACGGCGGTGCGCGGCCTGCTCCACACGTACACACTGCCCAGCAGCGATTCGATCCAGATCGACGACGGCAACGACGTGATCCTTGCCCGCTGGCAGAGCCACGTCTACGCATTCTCGCTCAAGTGCCCGCACCGGGGCACGCGACTCCAGTGGCATGCGAACGAGCAGCGCATCTACTGCCCGAAGCACAAAGCGCGGTTCACGCCCGGCGGCGTACACGACTCTGGTCGTCGCTCGCGCGACCTGGATCGTTTGGCGATCAGCCGGCGGGGCGATGCCATCGTCGTCGATCTCGGGACCATCTTGCGCGGCGACGTGGACCGTGCGGCGTGGCAAGCCGCCGTGATCGTTCTGTGAATCGGGCTGGCGGGTTGGCGCGCGGTTGTTGCGGGTACCAACAAGAAGCGCGCTCGTCGACGATCCGTTGGAACGGACGCGACTTGCGCGCTTCTCACTGCTATAGCAGGGGTGGGACTCGAACCCACGACCCCGGCATTATGAGTGCCGTGCTCTAACCACCTGAGCTACCCTGCCCCGCACCGCAAACGTTCCGCGGCAGACCCGAATTATAGCGACGCGCCGCCACCAACTAAAGGTCCCCGCTCCTCCTCAAGTGCAACGGGGACCCGGGCTTGGCCCAGGTCCCCGCTCCTGCACGCGCTCGGCGAATCCGTGTGCTCAGTACGACAGCACGCACCCGCCGGAGCCGGCGTTCACCCAGTTCCGCTGCACCAGGAAATCCTTCCCGCCGATGTTCATGTTCGCCACGCCGCCGGCGCTCGTCGTGTACGTGGTGCCCCACGTCCACGCGCACTTGTCGGCGTTCTCGTAGCCGCGGCGATCGTACCACGCCGTGCCCAGCATGTCCGTCGTCGTCTCCTCGACTTCGTGCGCCAGCGTGTTCACCTCGTAGTCCGCGCCCGGATCGAGCGAGCCGTTCGCCGGCTGCTGGCCGGACGTGCAGGCGCTCGGATACGCATAGTTGTACGGCATCGCCGCGTACAGCACCGTCTTCGACGCCCCGTTGATCGTGACGGTCGCGTGCGTGTGGTACGCGCAGTACTGCGTGCCGAAGCCGCCGCCCAAGTTCACCGTCCCCGACGTGAAGATCGCGTACACCGTGCTCGGATCATACGTGAGCGCACCGGAGTCGAAGCCGCTCTGGAGCATCGCCGCCATCTGCGCGTCGGACACGCTCTGCGAGCCGGACGGCGCGTTCGTGCCGTTCGCCCAGTACTGCGTGTACGCGACGGAGTTCACGATGTGCGCGC
>DASZUN010000286.1:0-19780 GCA_035547615.1 Gemmatimonadaceae bacterium
AAGATCGTCGAGCTGCCGTCGCGCGACCCGGCGCCGTGGGACGACGCCGCCGATCTCGCCGTCGTGGGGCAGCGCGTGCCGCGCATGGACGCGCTCGAGAAGGTCACGGGGACCGCGCGGTACACGGCGGACGTGCAGCTCCCCGGCATGCTGTACGCGGCGATCCTGCGTGCCCCCGTCGCGAGCGGCCTGGTGACGACACTCGATCTCGCGCCCGCGCTCGAGCTGGACGGCGTGCGCGGCGCGATCGCGATGGACGACGTGCCGAACATCGTGCTCGACGGCGTCCGACTCTTCGACCGCACGATTCACTACGCCAACCAGCCGCTCGCCGCCGTCTGCGCCGACTCGCTCGAGACGGCCGAGCGCGCGCTCAACGCGATCGCGATCGACATCGCGCCGGCACCGCACGCCGCCACGGCGGACCAGGCGCTCGCGCCGCAGGCGCCGCGCGTGCGCGGGTCGGGCAACACGCCGCGCAGCTCCCCGCGCGTCATCGCCCGCGGCGACGTCGACGCGGGACTCGCCGAGGCGGACGTCGTCGTCACGCGCGAGTATCGCACGCCCGTCGCGCTGCACTCCGCGCTCGAGCCGCACGGCGCGGTCGCGGATTGGGCCGCCGGCCGCGTGACGGTGTGGGAATCGACGCAAGGCATCTTCAACACGCGCGCCGATCTCGCCAAGGCGTTCGGGATGCCGCTGTCGTCGGTGCGCGTGATCAAGAACTACATGGGCGGCGGATTCGGCGCGAAGAACGGGGCGTCGCACGCGACGTACATCGCCGTCGCATTGTCGAAGATGCTCGGGCGGCCCGTGCGGTGCGTGCTCGATCGCGAAGGCGAGCAGACGGACGCCGGCAATCGACCGTGCACCAGCCAGCGCGTGACGCTCGGCGCCCGACGCGACGGGACGCTCACGGCCATCAAGCTCGAGGCGACCGTCTCGCTCGGCGTCGGCGGCTGGCTCGCCGGACCGGCGCGCATCTATCACGAGCTCTATCGCTGCGCGAACGTGCACTCGGCGGAGACGTTCGTGTACATGAACACGGCGGCGATGTCGTCCTTCCGCGCGCCGGGCCACGTCGAGGGTGCATTCGGTCTCGAGCGCGCGATGGACGTGCTCGCGCGCGAGCTCGACCTCGATCCGCTCGAGCTGCGCCGGCTGAACTACGCCGAGCGCGCGCAGGACAAGAAGCGCGCCTACTCGAGCAAGCGACTCGACGAATGCTATCGGCAGGGTGCGCAGCGCTTTGGCTGGGGCCGCGCGCGCACGATGCCGCGTGATACCGGCAGCCGGTTCCGGCGCGGCGTCGGCATGGCATCGCTCACGTGGGGCGCCGGCGGCGGACCGCCCGCGTACGCGACGGTGCGGATCAATCGGGACGGCTCCGTCGAAGTGCTCACGGGCGCGCAGGACCTGGGCACCGGCGCGCGCACCGTGTTCGCGCAGGTGGCGGCCGAAGTCCTGGGCGCGAGCATCGACACCGTGCGCACGGTGCTGGGCGACACGGAGCGCTTGCCCTTCGCATCGAACTCGTGGGGCTCGATCACGACCGCGTCGGTCGCGCCGGCGGTGCGCGTGGCCGCGGAGGAAGCGCGCGATTCCCTGTACGAGGCCGCCTCGGGCGTGCTCGGCGCCGAGCCGGCCGATCTCGAATCGCGCGACAGCGTGATCCGCGCGCGCTCGTCGGGCGCGAGCATCCGCTTCGCCGAGCTGTGCGAGAAGCTCGGCGACGTGATGATCATCGGCCAGGGCAGCCGCGGGCCGAACCCGGACAACACGCAGATCTCCGCGTTCGGCGCCCAGTTCGCCGAAGTCGAGGTCGACATGGAGACGGGCCGCGTGCGCGTGTTGCGCATCGTCTCGGCGCACGACTCGGGGCGGATCATCAACCCCACCCTCGCCGAGAGCCAGCTCGAGGGCGGGATCATTCAAGGATTGGGATATGCGTTATTTGAAGAGCGTATCCAGGACCGCCGGCTGGGGCTGCCCCTCAATCCGACGATGCACGACTACAAGATCCCCACGATGTGCGACATCCCGGCGATCGACGCGTTCTTCGTCGACGGGGCGGACGCGGTGGCGAATCACACCGGCGTGAAGGGTCTGGCCGAGCCGCCGATCATCGGCACCGCGCCGGCGATCGCGAACGCCGTGGCGGACGCCATCGGCGCCGAGGTGGGAGAGATTCCGCTCACGCCGTGGCGGGTGCTGGAGGCCGGCAGGGGCGCTGCGTCGTAGCGAGGCGCGGGACCCCGTGCGCGGTCAGGCGCGCCAGGGCGGCACGCCGTCCTTCCGTTTCAGCTCCGGGTTCTCGCGATACACCGTCGCCGTCTTGCCGATCACCTGCACGACGTCGGCGCCCATCGCGCGCGCCAGCTCGCCCGCCGCGTCCTTGATGTCGAGGTCGGCGTGCTTGCCGAACTGAATCTTCACGAGCTCGCGCGTGCGCAGCGCGTCGTCGAGCGACTGGCGCAGCGCCTCGGTCAGGCCGTGTTGCCCGACGTGTACCGAGGCCGTGAGATGATGAGCTTCGCCGCGCAGGGCGGCGCGTTCCTTGGACGAGAGCGGCATGCCCTCAACTTAGGGCTGCTGCGTCGATCCCGCGATGCGCCGCTGATCGTGCTGCCCGCCGCCGAGCGCCTCGTAGGGATCGATGGGCTCGCCGTTCCAGTACTTGCCGTCGGCCGGCCAGCGCATCACCTGGAAATGCAGGTGCGGCGTGTCCTTGGGCGCGTTGCCGGTGGTCCCCACGTAACCGAGCGTATCGCCCTTCTGGATCGCGCGGCCGGGCGACATCGCGTCGTTGTAGTGATCCATGTGCGCGTAGTAGTACACGAGGCGGTGGTTCGGATCGATCGTGTACATCGTGATGCCGCCGAGCTTGTTCGACGACATGCGCAGGATCGTGCCGTCGTCCGCGGCAAGGATCGGGGTGCCGCGCGGCGCGAGGATGTCGATCGCGTGATGCGTGCGCTCCCCGCCGTCGCGGCCGTCCTCGAACGTGTCGGCGACCTTCGACATGTCGGCGCCCGCGACGGGGACGAGGAGATGGCGATCGTCGAGGTATTCGAGATCGCTCATTGCCGCCATGCTGCCGTTCCGATCCGGCGGCACGGGCCGCGCGCTCGGCTCGCCGGCGAGCACCGGCTTGGGCGCCGGCGTCACGCCCGCGGATTCGGGCGTCGGGTAGTAGAGCACCGGCCGCGTGCAGGCCGCCGCGGCGCAGCCAATGACGAGAGTCAGTCGAATCGCGAGTCGCATCGCTCGGTTGACGATTGGGACTCGGCGCGGTTACGCGGCGGGGCGAGCGCGAGCTAGTACGATTTCACCGCGTCGACGATCGCGCTCGAGATCTCGTCCTGCACCGCGAAGACGTCCGTGACCGCGCGCTCGTACATGTCCGACCAGACGGTGAAGCCGTCAGCCGTGTTCACGAGCCGCGCGGTGACGCGCACGCGATCCTTGTCGCGCTGCACGGTGCCCTCGAGCACCATGTTCACGTTCAGCTTCTTGCCGAGCTCGATCGGGCTCGACGCCTTGCCCGAATCGAGCGCCGGCACCACGGACGCGACGCGCACCCCCGGCACGCGGCTCAACGCGTTCGTCAGCTCGGCCGTGATCCCGTCGGCCATCGACTTCTCGTTCGCGTTCCCGCTGATGTCGACGAGCGGCAGGACGGCGATCGACTTCTGCACCACGGGAACAGCGGCGGGCACCGGCGGGGTCGGGGTGCGGCGATTGGTGAACCACGCGCCACCCGCCGCAACCGACGCCAGAATGCCCGCGCCCGCGAGCGCCCACAGGACGCGGCGCGGCCGAGGGCGATCGGAGCGCGCGGCGGACGCGAACGTGCCGCTCACGATCGCGGGGTCTTCCAGCGCGCGCACGACTTCGTTCGCCGTGCGCGGCCGCTTGGCGGGATCCTTCTCGAGCAGCCGCATGATCAGCGCGGAGAGCGCCTCGGAGACGTCGTAGCGCCGGCTGCGGATGGGCGGGGGCGGCTCGGTGAGCTGCGCCGCGAGCAGTTGCTGCGGGGCGCGTCCGTGAAACGGCGGCGTGCCCACGAGCATCTCGTAGCCGACGATGCCCAGCGCGTAGAGGTCGGCCCGGTGATCGGTGGCCGGATCGCCGGCCGCCTGCTCGGGCGCCATGTAGGCCGGCGTGCCGATCGACGTCCCGACAGTGGTGATCGTGCCGATGCGCGGGCCCGAGTGGACGCGTCCTTCGCGCGACGCCGAGAGCGCCTTCGCCACGCCGAAGTCCGTCACGGTCGACGAGCCGGCGCTGAGCAGGATGTTGTCCGGCTTGATGTCGCGGTGGATGACGCCGCGGCCGTGGGCATACGCGAGCGCGCGCCCCACGTCCTTCATGACGTTCACCGCCTCGCGCACGGAGAGCGGGCCGCGCTCGAGCCGCGTGCGCAGCGATTCGCCCTCGACGAACGGCATGATGAAGAACGGCAGTCCGTCGGTCTCGCCCGCGCTCAGCACCGGCACGATGTGCGGATGCTGCAGCGACGCCGAGAACATGATCTCGCGCTTGAACCGGTCCACGGAGACCGTGGCCGCGAGCTCGTATGGCAGGACCTTCACGACGACCGTGCGGCCGAGGGCGTTGTCGCGGGCGACGAACACGGACGACATGCCGCCGCCCCCGAGCTCTCGCTCCAGGGTGTAGCCAGCGCCCAGCGTTCGCTGCAGCTCGTCGCGTAAAACGGTCACATGAAATGCGGTGAAGCCACGGGATGAAGCAACTTAGGTCCCGCTCACCACTTGAGACAGCGCGAAGCCACAAAAGGATCGCATCGCCCGCGCCTTCTTACCGAATCCGGAGCGCGGGGTTCCCCCATCCCACCCGGGCCTCCATCGGCCGACGCCGCTTCGCCGCCCAATCGATTGCGATTATATTCCCGGCTCACCCGGATGACTGCCTCTCGAGGACGCTGATGGCCGAACACGTCGATCGTTACATCCCCGCGAATACCAATGCCGGATGGGGCGCTGCCTCGCTGGTGATCCTGCTCGTGATCATCTGCATCGCAACCGCGACGTACATCCACAAGGAGACGTACAAGCACCCCACGAATCCGACCTGGCACGGCGTCGGATCGGGCGACGACGCACAGGCGCCGATCCACACGACGGAAGCGCACTGACCGGCAGTTCGCGGACGCATATGGCGGGACCTCGCGGTCCCGCCTTTTTTTATTCGCGTGAGCCATCCCTTTCTCTATCGCCGCGCCGCGTCACGCGACGACGCCGCCGACCTGCTCGCGCAGCCTGGCGCCATGGCGCTTGGCGGCGGCACCGATCTGCTCCCGGCGGTCGCTGACCAGATCGCGCGCCCGGACCTCCTCGTCGACCTGCGCGCGGTGCCGGACAGCGACGCCGTCACCCTGCTCGCCGACGGCACCCTGCGGCTCGGCGCCTCGTGCACCATCGCGCAGATCGCAGCCCATGCGGTGGTTCGCGAGCGGCATCCCGCACTTGCGGACGCGTGCGGAATGGTGGGCACGCCGGCGCTCCGCAACATGGGCACACTCGGCGGGAATCTCTGTCAACGTCCGCGCTGCTGGTATTTCCGGCGCGCGATCCCGTGCCTCAAGAACGGCGGACCGTCGTGCCCTGCCGTGCACGGCGAGAACCAGTACCTCGCGATTCTGGACGGAGGGCCCTGCCATGTCGTGCATCCGTCGGATCCGGCGGTCGCGCTCACGGCGCTCGACGCGCGCGTCGAGATCGGGATGGCGGGCGGCGGGCGCGAGGTGCCGATCGCGGACTTCTTCGTGCTGCCGTCCGCACGGCTCGACAGCGAGACGGTGCTCGAGCCGGGAGCGTTCGTGACGGCGGTGCTCGTGCCACCCGAGGCGGCGGGCGGAGCGCAGCGCTATCACAAGCTGATGCAGCGCGAGGCGTGGGATTTCGCGCTCGTGAGCCTCGCGGCGTGCCGCCGCGCCGACGGCGACGTCCGGCTCGTCCTGGGCGGTGTGGCGCCGCGGCCGTGGCGGGTGAGCTCGTCGGTCGAGGAAGACGTCGCCGCGGGCGCGGCCGGCGCCGGCCTCGACGACGACACGATCGCGACGCTCGCCGAGCGCGCGCTGTACGACGCGGCGCCGCTCTCCGGCAACGGCTACAAGGTGGAGCTGGCGGCGGCGCTCCTCCGCCAGGCGATACGAGAACTGGTATAACGAAACAAGAAAGCCCCGGCGATCGCAAGATCGCCGGGGCTCGTCCGCGCGGGGCGGTGCTACTTGGTCAACGTCAGGTCGATCTGGGCCGCGTTGAGCCAGACGTAATCGATGTTGCCGTTGTTGTTGCCGAGCTGCGCGTACCGGAAGCGCAGGATCACCGTGCTCTGGTGGTTGGCGATCGCCTGCTTCACGATGTTCGTGATGTCGACCTGCGCCGAGGTGAACTCCGCCGTCGCGACCGGGACGGCGGTCGTGGAGACGCTGCCTTCGTCGAGCGAGAAGCTCGTGGCGCCCTCGACGAACAGTGTGCCGAGCGTCCACGGCGAGCCGTACGACTGCTGCTTGTCCTCGCCGACGTTCAGGACCGCCTTCTGCACCGTCGAGCCGGTCGGGATGCTGGACAGGTCGTAATCGATCAGCCCCTCGAGCTCCTTGTCGCCCGTCTGCTCGTGGTCACCGACGACGGTGATGTCGGTCAGCGTGTCGATGCCGCCGTTGCCGAGGCGCTTGAGCGACTCTC
The DNA here is from genome assembly GCA_035547615.1 of Gemmatimonadaceae bacterium. Classification (GTDB taxonomy): domain Bacteria; phylum Gemmatimonadota; class Gemmatimonadetes; order Gemmatimonadales; family Gemmatimonadaceae; genus JAQBQB01. The sequence goes on from DASZUN010000286.1 coordinate 6,714, forward strand.
GCACCATCGGATACAGCGCGCCCGAGCTCGTGTTGGCCGCGGAGACCGAAATCGTCGCGGTGCCCTTCACGCCGTTGATGGTGGCCGTGACCGTCGTGGCCCCAGCCGCCTTGCCGGTGACGACGCCGGTGCCGGAGACCGTGGCGATCGTCGTGTCGCCCGTGCTCCACGTCGCCGCCGGCGCGCCGGCGAAGACCCGGCCGTCGGAGCCGTACGCGGTCGCCGTGAACGTCGCCGTACCGCCGACCTTCACCTGCGCCGTGTCCGGCGTGACGTCCACGCGCTGCAGCGTGACTACGGGCGGCGTCACGGTGATCGAGGCGGTCCCGGCCACGCCGGAGATCGTCCCGGTGATCGTGGCCGTCCCGCTCGACTTGGCGGTGACGAGCCCGTTGCTCGCGACGGTCGCGACCGTCGTGTCGCTCGACTTCCACGTGGCGGTGAGACCGTTCATCACGCCGTTGAACTGCGAGTAGGCGGTCGCCTTGAGTCGGACGGTGTCGTTCACGGCGATCGACGCCGAGGCGGGCGTGATCGCGACGCGCGTGAGCACCGGCGCGGGGAGCACCACGGTGACGGTGGCCGTGCCGACGACGTTGTCGATCGTCGCCTCGATCTTCGTCGTCCCGACGCCGACGGCGCGGACGGAACCCGCGTTGTCGACGGTGGCAACGCTCTGATCATCCGAGCTCCACGTGGGCGCGACCGCGCCGGTCATCGCATTGCCGCTCGAATCGTAGGCGACGGCGGTGAGCTTCGCCGTGCTGTCGAGTGCGAGGCCGACGTCGTTCGGCGTGACGACGACCTTCTCCGGAGCGGTGTTGGTGTTGGGGTCCTTGACCGCGTCGGGCGAGGTGCACGCGTTCAGGGCGACGAGGGAACACATGGCGACGAGCAAGCTCGCCGTTGGGCGTGCGAACGCCCTCGGAAATGACTGCTTCGGCATTATCCGTCCGTTGAGTGTGGAAGTCTGCGGAGCGCGTGCGCTCTCGCGGAACGACGTGGCGCGCGTCTACGCGCCTACGCAGTCCTGGGTGGGACGAATTGCATGTTCACCCATGGACTGCGAACCGGGACAACATAAACGGATGTACATGTCCGTTTGCACCCCCGGCCGCACCAAGACTTCGACTCCGCCCGCGTTTTGCATGGCCTTGGAAACCCGAGTAATTTTATCTGCTTGCGGTCGCCGAGCGGATCAGGCGTCAGTCGCGACCCACCGGGCGGGCAACGGATCCCGCAACCGAGTTTCCGAGAACGAGTTATGAGCAGTTCCATTGAATCGCTGATCAGCCGCGAGTACCAGCACGGCTTCGTGACCGAGATCGAGTCGGACACGCTGCCCCCCGGCCTCAGCGAAGACATCGTCCGAGCGATCTCAGCCAGAAAGAACGAGCCGGCGTTCATGCTCGACTGGCGGCTCAAGGCCTATCGCCGCTGGCTGGCCATGAAGGAGCCGCACTGGCCGAACGTGACCTACGGTCCGATCGACTATCAGGCGGTCAGCTACTACTCGGCGCCCAAGACGAAGAAGCCGCTTGGCTCGATCGACGAAGTCGACCCCGAGCTGCTGAAGACCTACGAGAAGCTCGGCATCCCGCTGCACGAGCAGAAGATGCTCGCCGGCGTCGCCGTCGACGCGATCTTCGATTCCGTGTCGGTGGGCACGACGATGCGCGACGAGCTGGCGAAGCACGGGATCATCTTCTGCTCGCTCGGCGAAGCCGTGCGCGAGCATCCCGCGCTGGTCGAGAAGTATCTCGGCAGCGTGGTGCCGTACAGCGACAACTTCTTCGCCGCGCTGAACAGCGCGGTGTTCTCCGACGGCTCGTTCGTGTACGTGCCGAAGGGCGTGCGCTGTCCGATCGAGCTGTCGACGTACTTCCGCATCAACTCGGCGGACACGGGGCAGTTTGAGAGAACGCTCATCATCGCCGACGAGGGCGCGTACGTCAGCTACCTGGAAGGGTGCACGGCGCCCAAGCGCAGCACCAACCAGCTGCACGCGGCGGTCGTCGAGCTCGTGGCGCTCAAGGGCGCGCACATCAAGTACTCGACCGTGCAGAACTGGTACGCCGGCGACAAGGACGGCAAGGGCGGCATCTACAACTTCGTGACCAAGCGCGGCAAGGCCGCCGAGAACGCGAAGATCTCGTGGACGCAGGTGGAGACCGGCAGCGCGATCACGTGGAAGTATCCGAGCGTGATCCTGCAGGGCGACAACTCGGTGGGCGAGTTCTACAGCGTGGCGGTGGTGAACAACCACCAGCAGGCCGACACGGGGACGAAGATGATCCACATCGGCCGCAACACGAAGTCGACGATCGTGTCGAAGGGCATCTCGGCGGGCCAGGGGAACAACTCGTACCGCGGGCGCGTGCAGGTGCTCCCCAAGGCGACGGGCGCGCGCAACTACACGCAGTGCGACTCGATGCTGGTGGGGAACCGCTGCGGCGCGCACACGTTCCCCTATATCGAAGTCGGGAACAACAGCGCGATCGTGGAGCACGAGGCGAGCACGTCGAAGATCGGCGAGGATCAGATCTTCTACCTGAAGCAGCGCGGGCTGAGCGCCGAGCAGGCCGTGTCGATGATCGTGAGCGGGTTCTGCAAGGAAGTATTCAAGGAGCTGCCGATGGAGTTCGCGCTGGAAGCGCAGGCGCTGCTCGGCATCACGCTGGAAGGATCGGTCGGATAACGTTGAACGTCCTCCCGAGCGCAGCGAGGGATCTTCTCTCGTTGCGCGCGGGGCACATCACAGGGCGAGGGACGCCAGATTCCTCGCTTCGCTCGGAATGACATGTCTCTCTTAGAAATCAAGGGCCTGCGGGCCAACGTGGGTGATAAGGAAATCCTCAAGGGCCTCGACCTGTCGATCGACGCGGGCGAGATCCATGCGGTGATGGGGCCGAACGGCTCGGGGAAGAGCACGCTGGCGCAGGTGCTCGCCGGCAACCCGGCGTACGAGGTGACCGGCGGCTCGGTGACGTACGACGGCAGGGACCTGCTCGCGATGCAGCCGGAAGAGCGCGCGCAGCAGGGGATCTTCCTCGCGTTCCAGTATCCGGTGGAGATCCCGGGCGTGTCGAACGCGTACTTCCTCCGCGCCGCGTACAACGAGGTGCGCAAGGCGCGCGGCCAGGACGAGGTCGATCCGCTCGAGTTCGCGGACGTGATGGAGGAGAAGCTCAAGCTCGTCGACATGGACCCGTCGATGCTCAACCGGTCGGTGAACACGGGGTTCTCGGGTGGCGAGAAGAAGCGGAACGAGATCCTGCAGATGGCGGTGCTCGAGCCCAAGCTCGGCATTCTCGACGAGACCGACTCGGGGCTCGACATCGACGCGCTGCGCATCGTGGCCGACGGCGTGAACAAGCTCAAGCGCCCGGACAACGCGACGATCGTCGTCACGCACTATCAGCGTTTGCTCAACTACATCGTGCCCGACTTCGTGCACGTGCTGGCGAACGGCCGGATCCTCAAGTCGGGCGGCAAGGAGCTGGCGCTCGAGCTCGAGGCGAAGGGCTACGACTGGGTGACGTCCGGCGCTCCCGCGGGAGCGTCCGCGTGAGCACCCCCGTTGCCGCGGGGAGCCCCGCGGAGTCGTACGTCGCGCCGTTCGACGAGCTCGTCGCCGACCCGTCGGCGCCGGCGTGGGTGCAGTCGATGCGCCGCGCGGCGTTCGATCGGTTCACGACGCTCGGCTTCCCGACGACCAAGAACGAGGACTGGCACTTCACGAGCGTGACGCCGATCGCCGATTCGGAGTTCGTGCTGCTCTCGGCGAAGTCGGGCGACGTGACGCGCGAGGAGCTCGCGCCCTATGCGTTCGGCGCGGCGGGCTGGTACACGATGGTGTTCGTGAACGGCCGGTTCGCGCCCGAGCTCTCGGACGTCGGCAAGCTGCCGAGCGGCGTGAAGCTGTGGGATCTGAGCTCGGCGTGGACCAAGGCGCCGGACGTGGTGGACCGCGTGGGCAAGATCACCGGCTACGACGCGAACGCCTTCACGGCGCTCAACACGGCGTTCATGCACGACGGCGCGGTGGTGCAGATCGCGAAGGAGACGGACGTCGATCGCCCGATCCACCTGCTCTTCATCACCGACGCGAACGCGGCGAAGGGGATGATGCATCCGCGCAATCTGATCGTGGTCGGGCGGCACGCGACGGCGACGGTGATCGAGAGCTACGTGTCGACGAGCGAGGCCGTGTACTTCACCAACGCCGTGACCGAAGTCTCGCTCGGCGAGGGCGCGACGCTTCGCCATTACAAGATGCAGCGCGAAGCGGCGCGGGCGTTTCACGTGGGCACGGTCGAGGCGAGCCAGGCGAGGGACAGCCATTACGTCTCGTTCTCGCTCGCCACGGGCGCGGCGCTCTCGCGCACGAACGTCTACACGACGCTCGGCGGCGAGGGGGCGGGCTCGACGCTCAACGGGCTGTACATGCTGGACGACGAGCAGCACTGCGATCATCAGACGCAGATCGTCCACGCGCAGCCCAACTGCTTCAGCCGCGAGCTGTACAAGGGCGTGCTCGACGGCCGGTCGCACGGCGTGTTCAACGGCAAGGTGTACGTGCACCCGATCGCGCAGAAGACCGACGGCAAGCAGACGAACAACACGCTGCTGCTCTCGGACACGGCGCAGATCGACACGAAGCCGCAGCTCGAGATCTTCGCGGACGACGTGAAGTGCACGCACGGCGCGACGGTGGGACAGATCGACCAGACGGCGCTCTTCTACCTGAAGAGCCGCGGCATCGACGCGACGCTCGCGCGGCGACTGCTGACGTACGCGTTCGCCGCGGACGTGCTGGAGACGATCGAGATCGATGCCGTGCGCCAGGGGCTCGAGACGATGACGCTGGAGCGGTTCGTGTGATGCGCCGGCGATTGTCATCCCGAGCGAGCACCGCGAGTCGAGGAATGGCACCATGAGCTCCGAAGCGCTGTACCAGGAGCTCATCCTCGAGCACAACCGGAAGCCGCGCAACTTCCGCGAGATCGAGAACGCGGATCGCACGATCGAGGGCCGCAATCCGCTCTGCGGCGATCAGCTCACGCTCTGGGTGAAGATGGACGGCGACCGCATCGCCGATGCGGCGTTCAAGGGGCAGGGCTGTGCGATCTCGAAAGCATCCGCGTCGCTCATGACGGCGGCGGTGAGAGGAAAGACCCGCGCCGAAGCCGAAGACCTGTTCGATCGGTTTCACAAATTGGTCATGGGGCAGCTCCCCGAGTCGGAGCAGGCGTCGCTCGGATCGCTGCGCGCGCTGGGCGGCGTATCCAAGTTCCCGCTGCGCGTGAAGTGCGCGAGCCTCGCCTGGCACGCGCTGCACTCGGCGCTCGAGTCGACCGAAAGCGAAGTCTCGACCGAGCGCGAAGGGCCGGAGCCGCCGCCGCTGGAGGGTGCGTGAGCGAGTTCGAGCATCTCGCCGACCTCGCCGATCTGCCGGAGGGATCGCTGCTCGGCGTGAAGCGGTCCGACGGCACGGAGATCTGCCTGTTCAACTATCGCGGGACGATCGGCGCGGTGGGCGACATCTGCACGCACGCCGAGTTCTACATGTCGGACGGCACGCTCCGGAACGACGGCACGGTGGAATGCGCCTGGCACGGGGCGCGGTTCGACTGCCACACCGGCTGCGCGCGCAAAGGGCCGGCGGAGGATCCGCTGCCCGTGTATCAGGTGCGCATCGAGGGCACGCGCGTGCTGGTCGGTCCGCGCGCGGAAGTCAAAGCCGCATGACGCTCGTCGATCGCGCGGATTTCCCGCTGCTGGCGAACCAGCCGGACCTCCACTACCTCGACTCCGCGGCGACGTCGCAGAAGCCGCGCGCGGTGCTCGATGCGCTCGTTCGCTACTACGAGTGCGACAACGCGAACCCGCATCGCGGCGCGTACACGCTGTCGGCGCGCGCCACGGAGCGCTATCACGAGGCGCGGGCGCGCGTGGCGCGGTTCGTCGGCGTGCGCGACGTGGACCGGCTGATCTTCACCCGCGGCACGACGGAGTCGCTCAATCTGGTCGCGGACGCCTGGGGACGCGCCAACGTGCGCGCCGGCGACGAGATCGTCGTCACGGGGATGGAGCACCACGCGAACTTCGTCCCGTGGCAGCAGCTTGCACGCATCACCGGCGCCACGCTTCGGATCTGCGGGCTCACGAGCGACGGGCGCATCGATCTGGAGCAGTTCCGCGCACTGCTCGGTGAGCGCACCAAAGTCGTCGCGTTCGGTCACGTGTCGAACGCGCTGGGGACGATCAATCCCGTCGCCGAGCTGAGCGCGAGCGCGCGACGCGTTGGCGCGCTCGTGGTGTGCGATGGTGCGCAGGCCGCGCCGCACCTGCCGCTCGACATCGACCAGATGGACGTGGACTTCTACGCGTTCAGCGGGCACAAGATGCTCGGGCCGATGGGCTGCGGCGTGCTGGTGGGCAACCGCGCGATTCTCGAGCAGATGCCGCCCTATCAGACCGGCGGCGACATGATCGAATACGTGGCGGACGAGCGGAGCACGTGGAACGTGCTGCCGCACAAGTTCGAGGCGGGCACCCCGAACGTCGGCGACGCGGTCGGGCTGGCGGCGGCGTGCGACTACCTCGACGCGCTCGGCATGACCCGGGTGCGCGAGCACGAGCAGGCGCTGACGGCGCTCGCGAGCGAGCGGCTGGCGGCGATTTCGGACGTGCGTGTGTACGGACCGCCCGCCACCGATCGCAGCGGCGTGGTTAGCTTCACCGTGGGCGAGATTCACCCGCACGATCTGGCGACAATCCTCGACGAAGGCCAAGTTTGCGTGCGCGCGGGGCACCACTGCGCGCAGCCGCTGATGAGACGGTTGAATCTTCCCGCGACCGCGCGGGCGTCGTTCTACATCTACAACACCGAGGCTGACGTCGACGCGCTGGTGCGCGGCGTGGAGCGGGCTCGGGAGGTCTTCGGCTGATGTACGCCATTGCCATCGTTCGCTATCGCCGGCCACTCGACGAAGTGCAGGAAGTGACCGAGCAGCATCGCGCGTATCTGCGCGATCTGAAGGATGAGGGAATGCTCATCGCCTCCGGGCCGATGGATCCACGCACCGGCGGCGTGCTCCTGCTCAACGTCCCGGACGACGACGTGACGTCGTGCCTCGACCGCGTGCGCGACGGCGATCCGTACGTGACGTTCGGGCTCGCGCAGTACGAGCTCATCCCGTGGGCCGTCAACATCGGCCGGGAAGAGCTGGACCGGATCGTCGCCGCGACTACCGCGTGAGGCGTTTCAGCAGGTCGTAGGTGAAGTCCAGCGCCTGATCGTACGCGCTCACGAGGATTCTCTCATCCTTGCCGTGGGCGCGGACGTCGTCGGTGGCGATGAACAGTCCGCTGAAGCCGTACACGGGCACGCCCGCGTTGCGCAGATAGAGCCCGTCCGTCGCGCCGGTCTCCATGATCGGCACGATCGGCACCGGTCCCCACGTCGCCTTCACCGACTGCTCGACGGCGTCGAAGACGTCGGGCCGCAGCGGCGACGCGGGACTCGGCATCGCCGTGTCGCTCGGCGCGAGATGCACGGCCGTGTCGCCGATCACCCGCACGAGCGTGCGCTCCACGTCCGCGGGATCGCTCCCGGGCAGCATGCGGCAGTTCACCGTGGCCTTGGCCTCCTGTGGAAGCGCGTTCGGCGCGTGGCCGCCCTGGAGCATCGTGGCCACGCAGGTCGTCCGCAGTAGCGCGTTGTAGAGCGGGACCTTGCTGAGCCGCGCGTACGTCGCCGCGCTCACCTTGCCGGCGGCGACGGCGCGCATCGCCTCGGCGAGCGCCGGAGTTTCGGCGACGGAAGCGGCTTTGGCGAAATACGCCTTCACGACGTCGTTCGGCCGCGCCGGAAACTCGTACGCCGAGAGCCGCTCGAGAGCGCGCGCCAACGTGTAGATCGCGTTGTCCTTGCGCGGCAGCGAGCTGTGGCCGCCCGGGTTGGTCACGGTGAGCTCGACCGAGTGATACACCTTCTCCGCGGCCTGCACGTCGAACAGCCTCGGCTTGCCATGCTCCAACTCGCCACCGCCCGCATCGACGTTGATCGTATACTCGGCGTCGATGAGAGCGCGCTCGTTCGCGAGCAGCCACTGCACGCCGTTGTACGGCATGCCGCCTTCCTCGCCGGCGGTGAGCGCGAGGATGATGTCGCGGTCGGGTTTCCACCCTTCGTGCTTCAACCGCAGCAACGTCGTGACGAGCGTCGCCGCGCCGCCCTTCTGATCCTGCGTACCGCGCCCGTAGAAGTAGCCGTCCTTCTCCGTGAGCACGAACGGATCGTACGTCCAATCGGATCGATTCGCCTCGACGACGTCGAGGTGCGCGAGCAGCAGGATCGGCTTGCGGGCGCCGGTCCCGCGGTAGCGCACGACGAGGTTGCGATTCTTCGGCGTCGGCCCGACGACCTGCACGTCCGCGGCGGGAAAGCCCGCGTCCTCGAATCGCGTCTGCAACTGCTGCGCGGCGATCGTGGTGTTGCCCACCGACCCCGTCGTGTTCGTCTCGATCAACTCGCGGAGAACCGCGTGGCCGAGCTCATGAAACGTGACTGGCTGCATCTGCTGGGCCGGCAAGGAGAGTGGCAGCAGGGCAAGCGCGATGCCGAGGCGTGAGCGAATCATGGGGCGGCTTGGGCAAAAGCGGGAACTGCAATCGAACGAAAAACTGCCGATGGAACTGAAAAAAACGACAAGCAACCGCAGCGGTCCTACCTGACACCCGCGAGCGCGGCCACGATCAGCGCAGCCCACTGTGGACCGAGGTAGGCGTTCGATCCGTCCGCGTACCACTCGCCGAGGGAGTGCGCGTTGCCGCCCTCGCCGCCGCCGCCGATCCTGATCGCCGGAATCCCCATGCTGATCGGAATGTTCGCGTCGGTGCTCGACGCGCCCGTCCGCGACGTGAAGCCGAGCGCCTTCGCCGCGTTCAGCGCGGTCTGAACGATTGGGGCCGCGTCGGACTGCGCGCCAGTCGGACGAATGCCGATCGTGTCGATGACGAGTGAGAGTTTCGCCTTCGCGGCGCGCGGGCCGGTCCATCGCGCGTTCTCGGCGTCGAGCGCCTGGCGCAGGATCTTCTGAATCTTGGCGTCGGTGGCGTCGAGCGACTTCACGTCCTCGGAGCGCATGTCGATGTCCATCGAGCCGCTCGCCGAGATCGAGTTCACCGACGTGCCGCCCTGGATCACGCCGACGTTGACCGTCGTCTTGGGCGTGGTGGGCACCTGGATGTCGGCGATGCCGGCGATCGCGCGGCCGAGCGCGTGAATCGGATTGGGAATGCCGAACGCGCCGTAGCTGTGGCCGCCCGGTCCCTTGTAGGTGACGTGATAGCGATGGCTGCCGACCGCGCGGCTCGCGATGCCGAGCCCCGCGTCGTCGACCGAGATGAAGTAGTCGATCTTGCCCTTCATCGATTCGCCGAAGAGGTACCGCATGCCGCGCAGATTGCCCTGCCCTTCCTCGCCGACGTCGCCGACGAAGTACACGGTGCCGTTCGTCTTCACGCCGGACTTCTGGAACGCGCGTGCCACCGCGAGCACCACGGCGAGTCCGCGGTCGTCGTCGCCGATGCCCGGCGCGCGCAGCGTGTCGCCCTGCTGCTTGACGGTGACGTCGGTGCCCGGCGGAAACACCGTATCGAGGTGCCCGGCGAGCATCACGGTCGGGCCCTGTCCCGTGCCCGGCCGCTCGGCAATGACGTTGCCGACCGAATCGATGCGCACGTTCGTGAGGCCGAGCGCCTCGAGCCGCTTCCGGTACTCCGCGGCTCTTGAGGATTCTTTAAAAGGCGGCGACGGGATCCGCGTGAGCTCGATCTCCTGCTGCACGGTCCAGGCGTTGTCCGCCTTCAGCATGTCGAGCGCGGAGCGCACGGCGGGATTGGACGTGGGGAGCGGCGATTGCGCGGCGAGCGGCGCGGCCGCCAGCGCGAGCACGGAAACCGCGAGACGGGGTGTTTTCATGGCGACGAACTTAGCCCCGGGCGGCCACGCCGTCATCCCGTCAGCAGAGGTGCACCGCCATCGCCTTGAAGCCCGCGACGACCTCCCGTCCGATCTCGAGCCCGAGCTCGCGCACGGAGCGCGCCGTGACGGCGGCCACGATCGGCACGCCGCTCGCATCGACCGTGACGCGCGTGAGCGCGCCCGCGGGCACGATCTCCACGATGCGGCCGCGAAACTGGTTCTGCATCGACGACATCGCCGGCTCCGCGGAGAGCGTCACCTCCTCGGCGCGGATCACCGCGTGCGCCGGCCCGGGCAGCACGTCGCCGAGCGCGTAGAACGTGAGCGCGCCCGTGGTGAACGCGACCGCCTGCTGGATGAACTCTCCCTCCGCGCCGGCGACCCAGTCCGGCGCCTCGGCACGGATCGGCTGCGCGTGGCCCGCGAACACGTTCTCCGCGCCGAGGAAATCCGCGATGTATGGTGTGGCCGGCTTGCGAAACACGTCTTCGGCGATTCCCTGCTGCACGACGCGGCCGCGGTCGATCACGATCGCCACGTCGCCCAGCAGGCCCGCTTCGGCGAAGTCGTGCGTCACGTGCAGCACCGTGAACCGCCGCTCGTAGTACAACGTGCGCAGCACGCGCCGCGCGATGTTGCGCGTGCGCGGGTCGAGCGCGCTGAACGGCTCGTCGAGCAGCAGCACCTCGGGGCGGCGGGCGAGCGCGCGCGCGAGCGCGACGAGCTGCCGTTCGCCGCCGCTGAGCGACTCGACGGGACGATCGAACAGCGCGGCCACGCCAAAGCGATCGCAGACGTCGTCGACGGCGGTGGCGCTCGCCGCGCCGTAGGCCACGTTCGCGCGCACGCTCAGATGCGGAAACAGATACGCGTGCTGATAGACGATGGAGAGCCGTCGCGCCTCGGGCGGCGCGTGCGTGAGGTCGTCGCCACCGAGGACGATCCGCCCCGACGTTGCGCGCACGACGCCGGCGATCGTCTCGAGCAGCGTCGTCTTGCCCGCGCCGGCGGGCCCGAGGACGACGGCGTAGCCGCCCTGCGGCACGTCGAACGTGACGTCGCTCAGGCGAAACGCGCCGTTTTCGGCGCACACGCCGCGCAGCGAAATCATGGTCGCGCGGCCATCAGCCGAACCGCCGCTCGACGCGCAGCGCGCGGAGGATGGCGAGCGGAACGAGCGCGAACACCACGAGCACCGCGGCGACCGGCAGCGCTTCGTCGAGCCCGTAGCTCGTGAAGCGATCGTAGCTCAGCACGCTCGCGACCTTCGGGTTGTAGGCGAGGATGACGATCGCGCCGAATTCGCTCACCGCGCGCGCCCACATGACGACCGCCGCCGCGGTGAGGCCGCGCGCCGAGAGCGGGAGCGTCACGCGCGCGAACGCGCGCCACGCATCGTCGCCGAGCGTGCGCGCCACCGACTCGAGGCGCACGTCCACGCGGGCGAAGGCTTCGCGCGCGGCGCTCACGTAGAGCGGCGCGGAGACGAAGAGCATCGCGCAGACGATGCCCGTGGTCGAGCCGGCGATGCGGAGTCCGGCCTCGTACAGCACACCGCCGACGGCGCTCTGCCGTCCGAGCACGAGCAGCAGCGCGATGCCCGCGACCGGGTGCGGGATCACCAGCGGGAGATCGGTGAGCGCGGCGATGAGCGACCGGCCGCGAAACCGGCGGCGTGCGAGCAGGTAGGCGAGCGGCGTGCCGCCGAGCATCCCGAGCAGCGTCGCGATGGTCGCCGTCGTCGCGGTGAGCAGGAGCGACGAGCGCAGCTCGCCGTCGGACGCGAAGGTGGAGAAGCCGCGCGATCCGCCGGCCACGACGAGGCCGACGACCGGTCCGAGCACGAAGAGCAGGAACAACGACGTGAGCAGCGCCACCGCAACGGTGGCGACCGCACGCGTCGCGACATTCGAGCGGCGCGGCGTGGGGAGCGGTTCGCTGTTAACGACGATCGCCACGGATCAGCGTGCGCGGGGCGCCGGTGCCGACGACGACCGGTGCATCGAGCATGTCGACGAACGCGGCGCGGATGCGCGCGAGCGTCGCCGGCTCGTACAGGTACGCGAGGAACTGCTGCGCGACCGCGGGATGCGGCGCGTGCGCGGGAATCGTGAGGCCGTAGACGATCGGCTCGCCGTAGATCGTGAGCGCCTGGCCGCGCGCCTGGCCCGGCGCGCGGATCCGCGCCGTCCGATACTCCGCCGCGAGTCGCGGCTCGCCGAGATCGATCTCGGGCGGCAGCGATACGAACGGGAACCGATTGGAGCGCGCCACCGATTCATATTCGTAGATGTAATCCAGCTCGCCGGCGGAGAGCAGCGCGGCGAGCGATGCCGCGTCGGGCCGCACGTTGCGCTCGGGCGCGTTCGCGAGCAGGTCGCGCGCGAGCCCGCGCTGGCGATAGAAATGCTCGGCGAGCTGCAGCATGAGGAGCGTTCGATAGCCGACGGGCGCGATCGCGGGATCGGTGCGTCCCACCTCGACGTCGCGTCGGGCGAGAATCGTCATCCAGTTCCGACTCGTGATGTCGCGCGCGTATTTCGAGCGTGCGGTGTACGCGACCACCATGCGGTTGCGTGCGAACGCCGCATACCAGCTCGCGTAGCGCGGCACGAGGTAGCGCGGAAACACGTCGGCATCCGCGAGCAGCAGCAGATCGGGGATGCGATGCAGCTCGGTGATCTTGCGGACGTGGTCGAGCGATGCGCCGCTTTCGCGCAGCACCACGGCGCCGGTGCGCGCGGCAAAGGCGTCGAACACCGGCTGCAGCGGCTTCGCGAGGCTCGCGGCCAGGTATACGACGAGCGTGTCGCGCCGCGGCGCGCGCGCGCTCCGCGCGGGCGCCGCCGAGGAGCGGCGGGCCAGCACGGTGACGATCGCCACCACGGTCGTGACGGCGATGATCGAAGCGAGGCGAGAGCGGAATCGGAGCATCAGAGCGTTCTTCAGCCGGCGGCGGCGCGGCGTTCCGAGGATCGGCGACGCCAGGCCCCCGTAACGTATTTCAACTCTGGCGTTCCCGTGAGCGCATGCGAAACTTTCGATCCGCGTCGCCCGTCTTGATTCGTGGCCG
>DASZUN010000287.1:0-3513 GCA_035547615.1 Gemmatimonadaceae bacterium
GATCGCGATCGAAGACGGCGGCCGCCAGAGCATTCGCGTGAGCGACGACGGCTGCGGCATGTCGTCCGACGACGCCGTCCTCGCGCTCGAGCGCCACGCGACGTCCAAGATCCGGACGGCGCACGACCTCGTCGGTGTGCGGAGCTTCGGCTTTCGCGGCGAAGCGCTCGCCGCGATTTCGTCGGTCTCGCACTTCGAGCTCGAGACGGCGCCCGAGGATGGCGCCGGCACGCTGGTGCGCGCGGCGGGCGGCGCGGTGCTCGATGTCGGGCCGATCGCGCGGCGGCGGGGGACGACCGTGCGCGTCGCGCGACTGTTCTACAACGCCCCGGCGCGGCTCAAGTTCCTGCGGGGCTCGCGCTCCGAATGGCGCGCGATTCTCGACGTCATCGGATCGATGGCGCTCACGCGGCGTGACGTCCGGGTCGTCGCCACGCATGACGGCAAAGCGATGCTGACGCTGCCGGCGAGCGGCACCCTGCGCGACCGGCTCGCCGCGATCCACGGCGGCTCATTCGCCGGGCGCCTGCTCGAGGTCGACGACGTGAGCGGCACGACACACGTCGCCGGTCTCGTCGAGCGGCCCGCCGATGTGGGGACGGCGACGCGGCGCGTCTTTCTCTCGGTGAACGGACGCGCGGTTCGCGACGCCGGCATCGTTCGCGCCGCCGAAGCGGCGTACCGGTCGACGATTCCCGCGGGCGTGCGCCCGACGATGTTCCTCGACGTCACCGTCGCCGCGGATTCGGTGGACGTGAACGTGCATCCGGCCAAGGCGGAAGTGCGGTTCCGCGACCGGTGGGTCGTGGAGCGCGCCGTGGAGAGCGCGGTGCGCCGCGCGCTCGGCACGTTCGACGCCGGCGCGACGTTCGGCCGGTCCGTCTGGACCGTGATGCCCGCCGCCGCACGCGACGTCGCGGCGCCCGTCGACCGGGAGGCGCTCCAGCCGGGGGCGCCGCTCGCCGGGGGCTTGTTCGAGATCTCTGAAGTCGGCGAGGGGGCACCCGCGTCCGAGCCCGAGCGCGTGCCCGACGCGACGCCGGCGCCGGCGGTCGACGTACCGCCGCTCACCCAGCTCCATCGCACGTATATGATGTTCGAGCACGAGCAGGGCGTCGTGCTCATCGATCAGCACTCGGCGCACGAACGCGTGCTCTACGAGCGCTTCATGGGCACGCTCGAGCGCGGCGAAGCGCCCGCGCAGCGATTGCTCTTTCCCATGACGCTGCACCTCGGGCCGGCCGAAAGCGATGCGTTCGAGCGGGATCGCGAGCTGTTCGAGCGCCTGGGGTTCGAGATCGAGGGCTTCGGCGGGCACACGCTCATCGTGCGGGCGGTCCCGATGCCGCATCCGCGCTTCGATCCCGAGCGCTGCGTGCGCGAGACGCTTGCCGCGCTCACCGGCGACCGCGAGCCGGGCGTGCACGCGCGCCACGAGCGCCTCGCCGCGACCGTCGCATGCAAGGCCGCGATCAAGGCCGGCGACCTCCTCTCGCCCGGCGAGATGCGCGCCCTCTACATCGCGCTTCGCGACACGAAGCTTCCCGCGCACGACGTGCATGGCCGCGCCACGATCGTGCAGCTCACCTGGGACGAGATTGAGCGTCGATTCGGCCGTCGCTGACGTGGCCGTGATCTGCGGCCCGACCGCGGCGGGGAAGAGCGCGATCGCCCTGTGGCTCGCCGAACAGCGGGGTGGCGTGATCGTGAGCGCCGATTCGCGGCAGATCTATCGCGGCTTCGACGTCGGTACGGCGAAACCGACGACGGAAGAGCGCGGCCACGTGCCGCACGTCGGAGTCGACGTGGTCGAACCGACGGCGCGCTATTCGGCCGCGGCCTGGGCCGACGCCGCGAACGTGTGGATCGCCGACGCGCTCGCCAGCGGCCGCACGCCGCTCGTCGTCGGCGGAACGGGGCTGTACCTCCGCGCGCTCTTCGAGGGATTGTTCGAGGAGCCCGCGCTCGATCGCGACCGGCGTTCCGCGCTCGAATCCGAGCTCGGCCACTGGCCGCTCGCGGAGCTGCAGCGGTGGGCGAGCGCGCTCGATCCCGCGCGCGCGCACCTGGGGCGAACACAACTTCTGCGCGCGATCGAGATCGCGCTGCTCACGGGGCGACGGTTGAGCGAGCTGCACGCGGTTGCCGCGCGGCGGACCCGTTGGCGCCCACGCTATCTTGTGGTGGATCCGGGTGCGACGCTCGGCGAGCGAATCGCCGCGCGCACCGACAGCATGCTCGACGCGGGATGGCCTGACGAGGTGAGACGCTTGATGCAGACCGTACCGGCCGACGCGCCGGCGTGGAAGGCGACGGGGTATGACGCCGTGCGGCGGTTGGTGACGGGCCAGTGGTCGCGCGAGCGCGCGCGCGACGCGATCGTGATCGCCACGCGCCAGTACGCCAAGCGCCAGCGCACCTGGTTCCGCCATCAGCTTCCACCGGACCGGGTCACGCGCCTCAATCCGCTCGATGCCGATTGGCGCGAACCCGTACGGCGCTGGCTCTCCGGCGCCGGGGCGGCCGCGTGAAGATCGGCATCACCTGCTATCCCACGTACGGCGGCTCGGGCGCGCTGGCCACGGAGCTGGGGATCGCGCTCGCCCGGCGCGGCCACGAGATCCACTTCATCACCTATCAGCAGCCGTTTCGGCTCCCGTCGTTTCTGCCGCGGATCTACTTCCACGAGGTGGACGTCGGCCGGTATCCGTTGTTCGAGTATCCGCCGTACGATCTGGCGCTCGCGGTGCGGATGCACGAGGTGGTGCAGGCGCACGATCTCGACCTGCTGCACTGCCACTACGCCATCCCGCATGCGACGAGCGCCTGGATCGCGAAAGAGATGCTCCGGCCGAGCCGGCCGGACATCCGCGTCGTCACGACGCTCCACGGCACCGACATCACCATCGTCGGCCAGGACCCGTCGTTCCGGCCGATCACGAAATTCTCAATAGAAAAATCTGATGGCCTCACGGCGGTCTCGCGCTACCTCCAGACCGAGACGTTGACGACCTTCGGCTGCACCGCGTGCCGCATCGAGGTCATCCCGAACTTCGTCGATCCCGAGGTCTACGACCGCTCGCGGTACACGTCGATTCTCGACGAGCAGGTGGACTCGGGGACGAAGGTCCTGATGCACGTGTCGAACTTCCGCCCGGTCAAGCGCGTCAAGGACGTCGTGCGCATCTTTGCCCGCGTGCACGCCGAGCTGCCGTCGGTGCTCGTCATGGTCGGCGACGGCCCGGATCGCGTCGACGCCGAAGCCGAAGCGCGCGCGCTCGGCCTCGCGGACAAGGTCTTCTTTCTCGGAAAAATCGAAGCCGTCGCGCCGCTGCTCGCCGGCGCCGATCTCTTCCTCCTCCCGTCCGGCAGCGAATCATTCGGCCTCAGCGCGCTCGAGGCGCTGGCGACCGGTGTGCCCGTGGTCGGCAGCGACACCGGTGGCCTGCCCGAAGTCATTCGCGAGGGCGAGACCGGGTTCCTGCGCCCCGTCGGCGACGTCGACGCGATGTC
>DASZUN010000288.1:0-3375 GCA_035547615.1 Gemmatimonadaceae bacterium
CTTGCTGACGATGAACGATTCGGCGCAGGAGATGGCGCCGATCACGGGCGCGCGCGACGCGAGCTGGCTCGCCGACGCGCGCATCTCGCGCGGCGGCTGTCTCGTCGAAGGCCGCGACCGCATCGTGGACGGCCGCGGCGACGCGGCCCTCGAGCGCGCATACCGGCGCATGGCGCCGATCGATGCTTCGTAATCGCCTCGCGTCGCGCATCGGCGACCTGCCGCGCATCTACCGCCTGGGACGCGTCACGCGCGTCGTGGGGCTCGTCATCGAGGCCGCGGGTCTCGACGTCGGGCTCTCCGAGCTGTGCCGCATCACCAGCCTCTCCGAAGATCGGTCCGTGCTCGCCGAAGTTGTCGGCTTCCACGAGCGCGGCGTGCTCCTCATGCCGCTCGGCGACATCGACGGCCTCCACCCGGGATCGAGCGTCACGCCGCTCGGCCGGAGCTTCGGCGCCGACGTCGGCCCCGGGCTGCTGGGCCGAGTGCTCAATGGCCTCGGGCATCCGATCGACGGCAAGGGGCGCATCGACCACGCGCAGCGCATGCCGCTCTCCGCGGAGCCGCCGCATCCGCTCGAACGACAGATCATCAGCGAGCCGCTCGAGACGGGCGTGCGCGCGATCGACGGGTTCCTCACGCTGGGCAAGGGGCAGCGCGTCGGCATCTTCGCCGGCTCGGGCGTGGGCAAGAGCACGCTGCTCGGGATGATCGCGCGGCAGGCGAAGGCCGACGTCAACGTGATCGCGCTGCTCGGCGAGCGCGGCCGCGAGGTGCGCGACTTCATCGAGAACTCGCTCGGCGCCGAAGGGCTTTCGAGATCCGTGATCGTCGTCGCGACCGGCGACCAGGCGGCGCTCGTGCGCGCCCGTGGCGCACTCGTCGCGACATCGATCGCCGAGTACTTCCGCAATCAAGGCAAGGAAGTGCTGTTGATGGTCGATTCGGTGACGCGCGTCGCGATGGCGTGGCGCGAGATCGGCCTCGCCGTGGGCGAGCCGCCGACGACCAAGGGCTATCCGCCGTCCGTGTTCGCCGCGCTCCCGCGACTGCTCGAGCGCGCCGGCACCGACGAGAAGGGCAGCATCACCGGGATCTACACCGTCCTCGTGGACGGCGACGATTTCAACGAGCCGATCGCCGACGCGAGCCGATCGATTCTCGACGGGCACATCGTGCTCACGCGCAAGCTCGCGGGCGCCGGCCACTATCCCTCGATCGACGTTCTCGAGAGCAAGAGCCGCGTCCGCGATCACGTCGTCAGCCCCGAGCAGCGCGCCGCGGCGAACGCGGTGGCGCGCCTCGAGGCGGCGTATCGCGAAAAGGAGGACCTGGTGCTGGTCGGCGCCTATCACGAGGGGAGCGATCCCCTCGTGGATGCCGCGCTCCGGCTCCGGCCCAAAGTCCTGGAATTCCTGCAGCAGCTTCCCGAAGAAAGCACCGCGTTCGACGCGTCGAGACGCGCGCTCGTCTCGATCGCGGCCCAGATCGATCAAGCGACGAGGAGGTCGT
Source organism: Gemmatimonadaceae bacterium (assembly GCA_035547615.1). Taxonomy (GTDB): domain Bacteria; phylum Gemmatimonadota; class Gemmatimonadetes; order Gemmatimonadales; family Gemmatimonadaceae; genus JAQBQB01. Next base: position 1,513 of record DASZUN010000288.1, read on the forward strand.
CAGGAGCGCATTCAAATTCCGGCTCCAGCAAGTGCTCGAGCTGCGCGAGCAACACGAGAAAGAGGTTGCCGCCAAGCTCGCGGAGGCGGAGACCGCGGCCGACGAGGCGCGAGTCGCCCAGAAAGCACTCGAAGCCATCCGGCAGAGCGGCTCGCAGGCGCTGCGCAGCGCGCACGCCGCCGAGCCCACGATCGGGCAGCTGAAGACGATCGGGTACGTGATCGAGCAGCTCAATCATCACATCGTGGACGCCCAGTCGCGCGTGGAGATGGCGGAGCAGCTCGTGACCCAGGCCCGCACCGATCTCACCTCCGCGCTCCAGGCGCGGCGCGTACTGAGCCGCCTGCGCGATCGCCACTTCGAGAGCTGGCGCATGGAGGACAACGCCCAGGAGATGCGCACGATGGACGAGCTCGCGCTCTCGCGCTACACGCGGCGTGAGGACGACAACGATCCGGGCGCGGCCACGGCATGAAGGCGATCCTCGTGTTCGTCGCGACGTTCGTGATCGCGCTCGCGGGCGCGAGCGGCGCCAAGTACGTCATGACGAAACCGCCGGTCGCCAAGGCGCCCGACAGCGGCGCCGTCGCGCCGGATTCGGCGAAGCCCGCGAGCGATTCGTCGCCCACGGACACCGCGGCGGCCGCGGCAAGCGCACCCGTAGCGCCGCCCGGCGACACGCTGCCGGTTGCGGCCGCGAAGCCCGCCTCCGCAAAGGACAGCGCCGCTGCACCGGGTGCGGCCGCGCCGCCCGCGTTGACACCACAGCAGGATTCCGCGGCCAAGGAGCCCGAGCGCCGGCTCGCCAAGGTCTTCACGTCGATGGACGCGACGCAGGCCGCCAAGGTGCTCGAGCACATGAGCGACGGTGACGTGCAGGTCATCCTCGGTTACGTCGGCACACGGCAGGCCGCGGCGATCATGGCCGCGCTTCCGCCGGAGCGCGTCGCGGCGATCAGCAAGCAGACCATCCAGGGAGCGAAGCGATGATCCAGTCCGTCGGAGCGCGCGCGATGGGCGCGCCGGAGTCCACGGGCCCGCGCGCGACGCACGATGATGATGCGCCGGCGTCGTTCGCCGGCATTCTCGCCGGCGTGATGAACGCGGGGCCGCGTCCGCAAGCCGCGGAGAAGCCGAAGGGCACGTCGGAGCTCGACGCGAAGGGCGACGAGGACGCGCCGGACGGAACGGCCTCGAGCAACGAGAGCGCGAACAAGACCACGAACGACGCGAAGGCGACGACCGCGGCGGCGACCTCCTCCGCCACCGACATCGTGCGTTCGATCGCGGCGCTCGATCCGCAGCTCCAGGCCAAGCTCGCGCGCGTGATCCAGCGCGTGCAGGACGAGACCGGCCACACCGTGCAGGTTGCGGAAACGTATAGAAGCCAGACGCGCCAGAACGCGCTGTACGAGCAGGGCCGCGAGACGACGGGGCCCGTCGTCACCTGGACGTTGAACTCGAAGCACACGCAGGGCCGCGCGGTCGACGTCGTACTCGACGGCGGCTCGGCGGGCCCGGACGCATACGCGGCGCTGCAGCGCATCGCGCGAGAAGAAGGATTGCGCACGCTCGGTGCACGGGATCCTGGCCACCTCGAGCTGCCCGGCAACGCGCCCGCGGCGGCGAACGCATCGGCGCTCATCCCCACCGCGCCGGCTGACGCGACGGGCGCGGGGCAGGTGCCGATCACGAATCTGGCCAAGCTCGCGCAGATCGCGCAGGTCGCCGTGGACTCGACGCCCGCACCGTCGCCGCGCGTTGCGCGCGTGGCGCAGGTCGCGAGCGTTGCCACCGTGGCGAATGTCGCACAGCCCGCGCGCGTCGCGGGCGTGTCCGCCGTCTCGATGACGAGCGGCGGCA
>DASZUN010000289.1:0-16548 GCA_035547615.1 Gemmatimonadaceae bacterium
CGAACAGCGCCACACCCCGCTGCTCCTTCACGAGCTGCCGCAGAAAACCCTCATCAAGAAACTGTAATGGCTTCTTGTCGACCACCCGCACCTGCGCGGCCTTGTTCGGGTCGAAGTCGTAGACCTCGAGCACGTCCGCCGAATCGAGGTCGCGCGCGTAGAAGGACGGATTCACCGTCGCCGAAAGCCAGACGAAGCGGCACCCCACCCGCTTCCCGAGCGCGAGACACAGCTCCAGCTCCGCGGACGTCTGGTGGATCTCGTCGACGACGATCGTGTCCGTCGGCAGGATGTCGCCTTCCTCGAACCACCGCCGCGCGATCCCCGTCGTGACGATGATCAGGTTCCAGGTCGGCGTCTCCGGCGTCGCTTCGCGCTCGCGGTTGACCACGCCGACCTTCAGCGCGGTGGTCGACAAGATCTCCTCGGCGATCGGCCGGATCGCGAGCGTCTTGCCCGTGCCGGTGCCGGCCACGATCCCGAAGCCCCGGCCGCCGCGCGCCAGCTCGCGCACGCGCGCGCCGTGGTGCTGCTCGAGGTACGTGTCGATGTGCAGCTGCGCCGCGAGCTCGATCGTCTCGCACGCCGCGCGCGTCGGCGCGATGACGATCACGCGCCCCGTCGACGGCTCCGTGCCGACGAACGATTCGTGATCGGGCAGGTAGGGATCGCGAACGGATCTGGTCACGCCGAGCGCATGAGCAAGGAGTGTGCGGGGTACGAGCGCGTGCAGCGCAAAAAGGGCCGACGCCTAAACCTAGACGCCGGCCCTCGCTTCGCGGATCGTCCGCGCTCGGTCATTCCGGTTTGCGCAAGACGATCGGCGTTTTGATGTTCGTGAATCCCTTGATGCCGGGCGGCAGCTTCGGCTTCGCGCCCTTCTTGGACGAGTCGGCGAAGTCGTCGCCGAAGATGACGCGACCATTCGCCGGCCGATTCTTCACGGCCGTCGGACAGTCCGTCGCGGCCGGCTGCTGCGTCGCAGGCACGTTGTCGAGCCAGATGCGGCACATGCCCTTGGGCGGCCGCGCGTCCGCCGGGATCGTCGTCGCTTTCTTCGCGCTATCCTTCCCACCGTCGCGCCCCTGCGCCATGGCGGGCGCGGCGGCTGCAAGGCACAGCCCGACACTCAGTGCGATACTCAACCGCTTCATCCAACCTCCGATCAGCGACCCGGACATCGAGCCGCACCCGTATACAAGGCAGAGCGGGTGCCATGGTCCAACGACCGCCGCGCAACCGGAACACTAACGATTTCAATCACTTAGAGGAAACACTGTATACATATCGCACGCGCGGCTGTCCCGTCGCGAGGAAATCGGTGTCCTAAAGGATGGACCGTCCCGTACTGGAAAGACCGCCGGGCTGAGCTGGATGCGGTCCCGCTCAATCGCCGAAGCTGACGCCAAGCTCCCGCGCCGTGAGCACGATGTCGTGGTTGGGATCGACGCGCTTCGGCTGCTTGAGCGCCTGCTCGATGGGAATGGTCACGATGTGCGGCGACTGGAGCGCGACCATGTGCCCCCACTTCTCCTCGGCGACCGCCCGCACCGCCGCCCCGCCGAATCGGGTGGCGAGCAGCCGATCGTAGCCCGTGGGCATGCCGCCCCGCTGCAGGTGCCCGAGCACGAGATAGCGTGTCTCCTTGCCCGTCACGCGCTGGATCTCGCGCGCGATCGGCTCGCACAGGCCGCCGACGCGCCGCGCCTGGCCGGGCAGCGACTCGCCGATCAGCGAGACCTCGCCGCCCTTGGGGAACGCGCCTTCCGCCACGACCACGATCGAGAAGTGCCGGCCCGCGCGGTCGCGCGACATGATCTTCTCGCAGACCTTCCCGATGTCGTACGGGATTTCAGGAATGAGAATCACGTCGGCGGTGCCCGCGACGCCGGAGTAGAGGGCGATGAAGCCCGCGTCGCGGCCCATCACCTCCATCACGATCACGCGATCGTGCGACTCGGCGGTGGTGTGCAGCTTGTCGATCGCTTCGATCGCGGTGTTCACCGCCGTGTCGAAGCCGAAGCTCGTGATCGTGCCGCTCACGTCGTTGTCGATCGTCTTCGGCACGCCGACGATCTTCATGCCCTTGTCGCAGAGCAGCTTCGCGATCGTGAGCGAGCCGTCGCCGCCGATCGAGATTAGCGCGTCGATCCCGAGTTGGCGCGCGTTGGCGATCAGCTCGTCCGAGCGGTCCTCCTCGAGGATCGAGCCGTCCGGCTGCCGGCGTGGATAGTGGAACGGATTGCCGCGATTGGTCGTGCGGAGGATCGTCCCGCCGAGGTGCGCGATGCCGCGCACGGAGTCCTTGGTCAGCGGGATGACCTCGTCCTCGCCCATCAGCCCGGCGAAGCCGCGCTTGATGCCGAGCACTTCCCAGCCGCGGTTGATCGCGGAGAGCACGGCGGCGCGGATGACGGCGTTGAGTCCCGGCGCGTCGCCGCCGCCGGTGGAAATGGCGATCCTCATTCCGTGTGATGCGTGTGGGGCCTGCGGCTGCGGGGGGTCGGCGGTGCGCTCACGGGGCGCGCTGCTCCAGCGCCTGGACGATCTCGCCCGGCCGCGGGAAACGATCGACTTTCGACTTCTCGAATAGCGGCGCCCCGTCCACGAGCACCTCGAAGCGGCCGCCGCTCGATCGCACGAGGTGGACGTCCGCATCCGGAAAACGGTCGCGAATCTCCGCCGCCAACCTGACGGCGCGAGGTTCGTAGCTTCACATCGTGCAGTATTCGATCGTGATCGTCATCATCGCCACACCGAAAGAGACGCCTCAAAGATAGCGTGTCGCGGGCGGCTCATTGCAGCGGAACCCCGTTCACGGCGGCGATGCGCTTGATCAGCGTATCCTGATGCGCGACCACCAGCTTCAGGGAATCGACGTCGGACTGCAGTTGCGCGACGTCGCTCCTCAGGTCGCCAATCTGGTCGGCGGCGTCGGTCAGCTCCTGCGCGATCATCGCCTGCTGGCGCGGCGTCATGCATCCGCTCGCGCCGAGGAGCACCAGCGCGAGGAGCAGCAGGCGGGCGGTGGAAATGGTGTGCATGCGCGCAAAATGATGCCGCCTGTGGCCGGCGTCGAGCTTTTCTTGCGGCATGCGCCGCGCCGCGTACTCGCTCCTCGAGCTCACCGTCGTCCTGGCGATCGCCGGACTCCTCCTTGCCCTCGTGGCGCCCCGCTTCGCCGCGGTCCGCGACGGCGCTTCGGTCCGCGCCGCCATGACCGACCTCACCGGTGCGTTCTCCACCGCGCGGCAGACCGCGATCATGCGCCGGATGCTCGTCGCGGTCGTTCTTGATACGGCGTCGGGCACGGTCGAGCTGCGCGCCAGCGGCGTGCGGCTGCTCCGGCATTCGCTGCGCGACGTGTACGGGATCGTTCTGGCCGCGAATCGGGATTCTACGGTGTACGATCCGAGGGGGCTGGGCTATGGAGTGTCCAACCTCAGCGTGACGGTGCGCCGGGGCGCGTTTGTTGACACCCTTACGATGTCTCGGCTGGGACGGGTCAGGTGGTAACGGGTGCGTTTCAGCCCGCGTCGCGGGCGGTTCGGAGGCGTGGGCCATACATTTCGAGCGGGGCGGGCTCGAGTCGCCCGATGGATCGGCTGCTGCCGAGATGCACGGCAACTCGTTCGCATTTCTACACTTCTGATCGCCGACGGCCGATCGCCGGCCGCGTCGCGAGCGGCCGATGTGACCCTCGCCGGAGGGGGGTGGGTTATAACTAAGGACATGAGCGACGATGCTGCCGACGTTCAACGCGTGCTCGCGGGGGACGTTGACGCATATGCCGCACTGGTCGATCGGTATTACGATCGGTGCGCTCGGTTCGCGGTCCGGATGCTGGGCAACCGCGACGACGCGGAAGACGCGTTGCAGGCGACCTTCCTCCGGGCCTATCGAGCGCTCGATCGCTATCAGGAGCGCGATCGATTCAGTGCGTGGTTGTATCGCATTCTGGTGAATCAATGCCGGAGCGTTGCCGCACGTCGTGCGCATCGCGAACGGGTGTTCGTGCGCGAGGAAGCGCTGCTGTTGAACGCGCCGGACCGATCGGCCGGCTGGTCGGGCGAGGACGAGGAATTCGTCCAGCGCGTGCTGAGTGAGCTGGACCCGTTGTTGCGGGAAGCGTTTCTCCTGAAGTACATCGAAGAGATGAGCTACGAGGAGATGTCGGCCCTGACCGGTGTTGGCGTCTCCGCGTTGAAGATGCGTGTGAAACGCGCATGCGATCGCCTGCGCGAGCGGTGGGAGCGGATCAAGAATGATTGACTCGGAGCAGCATCCGTACATCGAGATGATCGCCCGCGAAGCGCGGCGCCCCGTCGTCACCGACGCGGCGGCGCGCGAGCGCATCATGGCGGTGATCCGCGCGGAGCCGCTGCCGGGCCGCCGCGCGCCCATCTGGAGCGCGCTGTTCCAGCCGCGCTTCTCGTTCTCGCCCGCCGCCGGCGCATTGCTCGCCGCGGGCCTCGTCGGCATCGGCGTGCTCGCCGGTGCGTTTGGTGTGAACCGGGACGGCCAACAGGTCGGGCAACCGCAGATTGCTGCCGCATCGCGGCTCCCGGTTTCTGACACGGTGGTCAAGTTCGTCTTCGTCGCGCCGCAAGCGGAGCAGGTCGCGCTCGTCGGTGATTTCAACGGCTGGGACGCTGCCAAGACCCCGATGGTCCGTGCCGCGCACAGCGGCCTCTGGACCGTGACGCTCCCGCTCGCCGCGGGACGCCATCTCTACGCGTTCGTCGTCGACGGCACCACCTGGGCTGCCGACCCCAACGCGCCCTTCGCGCCCGATGACGGGTTCGGCCACGCGAATTCCGTCCGGATCGTCAGCCGAGGATCATAGTTGTGAAGCGCACGTCGTTCCGATCGTTCTCGCTGCGTGCCGGCGCGCTGCTGCTCATCGCGGCGCTGCCGGCCGTCGCACAAGAGGCCGATCCGTTCAATAGACTCGATCCCGCCAGCCGATTCTCCATCGAGCTCATGATCGATTCGGCGCGCACCGTCGGGCTTCCCCCGCAGGCGCTCCGCTCGCTCGCGCTCGAAGGCATCATGCTCAAGGTCGACGGCAAGAAGATCGTCGATCGCGTGCGGCACCAGTACGCCCTCCTCAAGGTCGCGCGCACCACGCTCGGCCCCGTGGGCGACGAGGAGCTCACGGCCGCGGCCGCCGTGCTCAACGCCGGCGCGAAGCCCGCGCAGCTCGCCGCGTTCAAGTCGCGCGACAAGGGACGCAGCGATCTCCAGGCGTTCACCGTCTGGGCCGATCTGATCACGCGCGGCGTCCCCAGCGAGGAAGCATCCTCGGCCATTTCAAAGCTCTGGCAGGACGGCGCGGACGACGCAACCTTCTATGGGTTGTGGAAGAGCGTCCAGACCGATATCTCTCAGGGGTTGAATCCGGGTGCCGCCCTGCAGAATCGGATTCGTGAGACGCCGGTGCGGACGCCGCAGAACAAGGGTGCGCCGCCCGAGGGATAGCACGGAACCAACGCTCGAGATGCCATGAACGAGCAGAAGGTCGCAATCCTCACTGTGTTGACTGCAGCGCTGCTGGTTCCCGCGCACCGGGAGCTTGCAGCGCAGATTGCTTCCAAGCTCGATGCAGGCCAGTACACGGTGAACGACGGCTCCCTCCCGTCGAGCGCCCTCCGCCTCGCCCCCACCTTCGAGTATCAGACGCCGTACGCCAAGCTCTCGGCGCACGCCTCGGCGCTGCTCACCGAGCAAACGCTGCAACTCGCCGACGGCATCGTCTCCGGCACGTTCACCTCGCCGACCGTGTACGGCGTCCGCGCCGAAATGATCGGCAACGCGAGCCGCGCGGTGGATGACCGGTCGCTCGGCACCGATCAGGTGGACGTGCAGACGCGCGTGCACGTGCTCTTTCACCAGCGCGGCGGCCTCTGGCTCGGCGGCGGCGTGGCGCGTCCATGGCGCGTCGCCGTGATCTCCTCGGCCGACGTCGCCGACGCCGGCGCGTGGACCACGTTCGGCGGGGCCACCCTCACCGCGACCTTCACGAATTTCTCATTCACGAAGGTCGCCTCGGTGCACGACTCGCTGAGCAGCGCGCTCTCGTGCGCCACGGCCACGAACGGCACGATGCCGGCGACGATCAGCGCGGTGCGCTTCGTCGCGGCCGATGCCGCGGTGGCGACCGGCGCCTGCGAGCGCCAGTCGCGGTTCAGCGATCTCGAAGGCTCGGTGCACTGGGAGCTCGGGCCCCTCGAGCTGAACGCGCAGACGGGCTATCGCTTCGGCGACGCCTACGACGTCACGTCGGATTCGCGCCGGTGGACGTCCGCGTCGGCGACGGTCTGGCTGAGCGACCGCGTGGCGATCATCGGCGGCGGCGGCCGCCAGCCCGCCCTGCCCCTCCGCGGCTTGCCGGCGCGCACGTTCTTCATGGGCGGGCTGGAGCTCGCCTACTGGCCGATCTCGCACAACACCGTGCCGGTCTCGCTCCCGCGCGCCACGCTGCTCAAGAGCTTCGATCTCAAGTCCGCCGAGCAGGGGCTCGAGAAGATCGTGATCCACGTCGGCGGCGTCGAAACGGTCGAGGTGATGGGCGACTTCAGCGACTGGACGCCGCTCACCGTGACGCGCCGCGGGCGCGACCTCTGGGAGCTGTCGCTCCCGCTCTCGCCCGGCATGCACCAGATCAACGTCCGCGTCGACGGCGGTCCATGGATGGCGCCGCCGGGCATCCCGACCATGCACGACAGCTTCGATCGGGACGTCGGCCTCATCGTGGTGAGGGACAAGTCGGCGCACTGAGCCCGGCACGACGAACGAAAAAAATCCCGGTCCAGACGGACCGGGATTTCTGTTTCGTGTCGCGGCGAACGTCAGTCGGCCGCCACCGTCCCGAAGTCGAACCCCGGGACCGAGATCCGCGGGATCGGCTGCCCGATCACCTTCTCGATCAGGCGCACCATCGCGATCTCGTCGGGCGACATGAACGTGAACGCGTCGCCTTCCTTGGCCGCGCGTCCCGTGCGGCCGATGCGGTGTACGTAGTCCTCGGCCTGCTGCGGCACGTCGTAGTTGATGACGTGCGAGATGCCCGAGATGTCGAGTCCGCGCTGCGCGATGTCCGTCGCCACGAGCACGCGCACCTTGCCGTTCTTGAAGTCCTCGAGCGCGCGCGTGCGCTGCGCCTGGGTCTTGTCGGCGTGCATCGCCGTGGCCTTGATGCCTTCGCGCTCCAGGTGCCGTACGACGCGATCCGCGCCGTGCTTCGTGCGCGTGAACACCAGCACCGTGTCGAGCCGTGCCTCGCGGAGCAGGCTCGCGAGCAGCGCGCTCTTCCGCTCGCGCGGCACGGGATACACGGCGTGCGTCACCGTGTCGGCCGTCTGCGAGCGGCGCCCCACCTGCACGACCACCGACTTCCGCAGGTACTTCCGCGCGAGCGCCTCGACTTCGGGCGGCATCGTCGCGCTGAACAGGAGCGTCTGCCGGTACTTAGGAATCTCTGATACGATTCTGTTGATCTGCGGCGCGAAGCCCATGTCGAGCATGCGATCCGCCTCGTCGAGCACCAGCACTTCGAGATCGTCGAACACCACGTTCTGGCGCTCGAGGTGATCGATCAGGCGGCCCGGCGTGGCGACGACGATGTCGACGCCGGCGCGCAGCGCCCTCTGCTGCGGATCGAGCGGCACGCCGCCGTAGACCGACGCGACGTTCAGCGCCGAGTGCTCCGCGTACTTGTGGACGTTCTCCTCCACCTGCACGCACAGCTCGCGCGTCGGCGTGAGGACGAGCACGCGCGTCCGGCGCGGCCCGCCGAGCAGCCGGTCGATGATCGGCAGCGTGAACGCCGCCGTCTTGCCGGTGCCGGTCTGCGCGAGTCCCATGACGTCGCGCCCTTTGAGGATGAGTGGGATCGCCTGATGCTGGATCGGCGTCGGGCTCACGTAGCCCGCATCGCGCACCGCGCGCATCACGGGGGCGGAAAGGCCGAGCTCCTCGAACGTGTGCGTCTCGGGCTCGGTGTCGTGCTCTGCTTCAGTTGTCTGTGTACTCATGATTCCCATCGCTGCGCACCGGGGCCGCGCTCCAGGGACCTTCCCAGGACCGGTGACTTTCGAAAGCGTGCCGGCGAGCAGAGGGCGCACCGACGAGATCGTGAAGACTCGGCTTCACGGAGAACGAGGGGCCGTTGCGGCCCGCGCTTGTCAGTGCGCGTCGACCCTCGTTGCCGCGACCTTCCTGGCGGTCCCAACGGGGGACCCCTGCCGCGACGTCTGACCCATCAATTTAACTCGTTGTGTTACTTAATGCTAGCCGCGCAGAAAATCCCCGATCCACCGGTAGACCTCGCTCGGATGCTCCTCGTGAACGCAGTGGCCGCCGGCCACCATCGTCACGCGCGCGCCGCACAACCGCTCGGCGGTGCCTCGCGCGTTCCGTATCAGACGATCGTCCGTCCCGAGAATCACACGCGTCGGCACGGCGAGCGAAGCGGCCTCGTCCTCGGTGACCACGTGCCAGTCGAACTCGCCGAGGCAGGCGCGCGCCGCGTGCATGTACCCGGGCAGCTGCGTCGGCGCCCAGTACTCGTCGACGTCGTGCTCGGTCACCAGATCGGGATCGCCGTACGCGACGTAGCGCAGGATGAACTCGATCAGCCAGCGCGGCACCAGGGCGCGGCCGAAGGCGTCGATCATCCGCAGTGGCGGGAGGCGCATCGGCGGCAGGAGCGTGGGCCGGGCGAGTCCCGCCGCGTTCACCAGCACGAGCTTCGAGACGCGGTCGGCGCGGCGCAGCGCGTAGTGCAGCGCGACGCCGCCGCCCATCGAGTGCCCGACGAGCGCCGCCGCCGGCAGCGTGAGCGCGTCGAGCAGCGATTCGAGATCTCTCAAGAATGCGGCGAGCGTGTACTCCGCGTCGCCGCGCGGCTTGTCCGACAAGCCGAAGCCGCGAAGGTCGGCCGCGATCACGCGCAGGCCGTACGACGGCAGAAGACTGAACGCATGGCGAAAGCTGTACATCGAGGCGCCCCAGCCGTGCAGCAGCAGCACCGGCGCGCCCTCGCTCCCGACCGACTCGGCCACGCGCACGCGCACGCCCGTGGGGAGTGACACCAGCCGCGTCGCGATGGTGTCGATCCCGCTCGGGAACATCTGGATTGGCGTGAGGGGGCGGCTCAAGTCGGCTCGATCGTGCGTCCGAGCAGCCGCCCGATCAGTCCGAGGCGGAAGGTGACGTCGGTCCAGCGCTCGTCTCCGCTCATGTGATCCTCGAGCGGATACAGGGGCCACAGGAAGGGATTCATCGTCTTCGGGACGCTCGTCCCCTTGTGCGGATGCCACACACCGTCGGCGTCGCGGTCCTCGAGAAAGCGGTCGTACAGCTTCGCCCAGCCCTCGTGCTTCTTGAGGAACCCGAGGCGCGCCATGAGCTCGAGCCAGCCGATCGCGAACACCACGTCCTCGTCCGCGACGTTGCGATTCGGGAGCATGTCGCCGAGCACGAGGTGGGGCTGCGCGATCGTCTTCTTGCCGCAGAGCTGCACCGGCTCCTGGCGCGGCAGCGGCTGCGCCACGTGACGGGAGAGCAGTTCCATCGCGTCATGATGCTCCGTGCGGAACAGCGGCATGTACGCGAGCATCTGCAGCGCGTAGATCGACGGCGGGGCCGCTTCCGGCGGCAGCACGTGCTGGTTGCCGACGCGCACGAACGGCTTCGCGGCGTGCGGCGACCGGAGCCACGACGCGACGCGCTCGAGAATCCGCCGCGCCGCGCCGCGGAGCCGCGGATCGCCCTCGTAGCCGGCCTGCGCGAGCGTGGCCGCGGCCGCCTCGCGCAGGATGGCGCGCCCGCGACGGCTCAGGTCCTCATCGATTCCTTTACCAGAGAACTCGAATAAGTATTCTGGATCGTCGTCCTCGGCGAGCAACCGGAACAGGATGCGGCGCGCGCGCACGAGCGGCGGCGTGTCCTTGTCCCAGCCATACTCGAGCAATCGGCGCACGGCGACGATCGTTCCGATCCCTTCGAAATGTTCCGCGCGAGTCGATGGGAGCGCGAGCATCGCGTCGCCCCACGTTCCATCCAAACGCTGCGCGAGCGCCAACGTCAACGCGGGACGATGCGTAAAGGGGAGAGATGCGACCTTCTCTGAAATCGGAGACGCGAGCTTCGCCACGTCGGAGATTGCCCGGTACCTGATCGGCGCCGCGGCGTGATCCATCAGCCAGAGCAGCGGAAAGGTGACGACTGGTGACGGCGGCGGCGAAGCCGGGGTCAGGGGCGAAGCAACCGGCGGTGGACTCGAGGGTGGCGTCGGCGGAAGGGTCACTGAGGCGCTCGGTGCGAGCCCTGGCTGCCATCGAGCTCGTCGCTGGTGAATGCGTCCAGAGTAGCGGGCGGTAAGCTTAGCGTTTTTGAGTATTTGCGCTAGAGGGCAGCAACTAAGGTGTTGCGCCCGTAGAAGTTGCTGTTTGCGAAGGGGGCTGGCGCACCCGAAGCCGAAGTCGCAGTCCCGCGGTCTGTTGCCCGAGGATGCGCCTGAAGCACGCACGGCGAGTGGTTCAACCTTTTTTGGGGGTACATGCAATGAAGAAGATGATGCGCATGGCAATGATGGCTGCCGCGATGTTCGTCGCCGTGACGACGATCGCTCGCGCGCAGGATCCGCAGCAGATGGGCGGTCGTCGTGGCGGTGGCCGCGGCGGCATGAACGTCGTCGCGCTGCTCAAGGATTCGCTCCACGTCTCCGACGCCGTCGCCGCCAAGGCCGACTCGATCGTGAAGGCCTCGCAGGCCGAGATGATGGAAGCGCGTCAGTCCGCCGGCGACGATCGCCAGGCGATGATGCAGAAGATGGGCGAGATCCGCAACAAGCAGAACGACGCCATCAAGGCGCTCCTCACGGACGAGCAGAAGGCCGCGTTCGACAAGCTGATGGAGAACATGCGTCCCCGTCGTGGCGGTGGCGGTCGCTGATCCGACCTCCATTTAGCACTCGCTGATGCCGTGCGTGGGCCGTCACATCGTGACGGCCCACGTTCGTTTCCGGGCTGGCGCCGTGCGGGAGCCCCGCGCATCTTGCGCCGCGGATGCACGCCCTTCATCGAGCGATCCGTGCGCGGTGAGTTTCTCGATCTCGCCGACGCCCGTCTCTACTATTACGCCGCGGGCACACGCGGCGCCGGCGAGCCGGTCATTTTCCTCCATGGATTCCCCACCTCGGGACATCTGTGGAGCGACGTCGTGCCGCTGATCCCGCCCGGCCACCGACTCGTCGTTCTCGATCTCCTCGGCTACGGCCGCAGCGACCGACCGCTCAAGCGGCGCGTCGACGTGCGTGCGCACGCCACGCGCACGATCGCCGTCATGGACGAGCTGCGGATTCCGAGCGCGTGCATCGTCGGCCACGGCCTGGGCGGCGGTATCGCGCAATCGCTCGCCGTGCGCCATCCGGAGCGCGTGTCGCGCCTGTGCCTCGTCGACAGCGTCGCGTTCGCGAGCTGGCCCACGCTCGAGGCGCGCACCGTCCGCGTGTTGCTGCCGCTGATCGGGCTGCTTCCGCCCGCGGTCCTCATCTCGGTGCTGCGCCGCGATCTGCTGCGCGGCTACTCCAATCACGACCGCGCCGCGCACTCCGTCGACCAGTACCTGCGGCAGTTCGCGACGCCAGACGGCCGCGCCGCGCTCGTCGCTCACGTTCGAGCGCTCTCGAGCGGCGAGACGAGCGACCTCGCTCCGCAGCTCGCGAGCATCACCGCGCCCACGGCGATCGTGTGGGGCCAGCAGGATCGCGTCACGCCGTTGAAGGTCGGCAAGCAGCTTCAGGCCGCGATCCCCGGCGCGACGCTCGACGTCATCCCGGGCGCACGGCACTTCGTACCGGAGGAAGCGCCGCGGCAGGTGGCCGACGTGGTCGGGCGGCTGCTGGCGCGCGGTCGGGCGTAGAGGGCCGTAGGGTCGCTGCGCTGTAGGGTCGCTGCGCTGTAGGGTCGCTGCGCTGTAGGGTGGTCGCGCTGCGCGCTCCGGCAGGGAGTCGCGACGCGTTCGCGCGACTGCATCCCGCAACACCCTACCGCGAGGCGGCGGAGCCGCCGATGCGTAGCCCTACAGGCGCGCGCGCGCCGCCGACCCTACGCGAGCAACGCGAGCCACCCTACCAGCCCTCGCCCCTAGAGCTTCTTCAGATCCTCCGCCGCGCCCAGCACGTGCCCGATGTCTCGCGACAGCGCCCGCGCCTCCTGCGTCGCGCTCGTCACGTCCTCGATCGCCGAGCCGATCCCCGACGAGCGGAGCTTTAGTAAATCCAGTTTCAATGTCTGTAACATCAGCGACGCGCTCTCGAGCTGGTTCGCCAGCGCGCGGCGCCGCTCGAGCAGGTCGTGGAGCGTCGTGCGCTGCCGCTGCAGGAGCGACAGGCGGCGCTCGCGATCCGGCGTGTCGGGCTCCGTCTGCAGCGCGGCGATCCGCTGGTCGAGCGCGCCGAGCGAGGCGCCCGACACGTCGGCGTCGAGGCGGTGCAGCGTGGTCGCGACCGACCCGACGCGCTGCGCGAGCGCGTCGATCGTCGGGCCGACATCGGGGATCATCTCACGCTCCACGGGACGGAGCGCGCTGACGATGTCGCGCATCAACGCCCGTTCGGCGGCCGCGCGGCGCACCGCGTCGCCGTGTGGTCCGGCCAGCACATCGGGTGGCGCGAGCTCGGCGGCGAGTTGATCCGGCGTGAGCACGGGCCTCGGGGCCGCCGCGAGGGGCGGCGCGGACGCCGGCAGCTCGCCCGCGGCCTGGCGCGCGCGGATCTTGGCCTTGATGCCCTTCGAGAACGCTTCGAACGGGCCGACGCCGTCGGACCAGATCGAGCCCAGCTTGCGCAGCACCTCCAGGAAAGCGATGCCGCTCGGGATCACGAACCACGGTCCAGGTCCGTGCATCGCGACGTTGATCGCGAAGAATCCCGCGGTCCACGCCATCCAACGCACCACGCTTCCCCGGAACGCGACGACCCGCTCTTCCAGGGGGCGCTCGTCATAACTCTGGTGGCGCGTCGGCCACATCGCGCGATCGTTCATGGCCAACCCTACGCCGACGCCCTCGTGAAGTTGCTGCCGGACCGCAACCCGCCGCTGCGTGCGATACCACTCGCGCAACTCGCGCCCGGAGAGTCCGGCGGGCGGCGCTGGGAATGGCGCCGGAAGCGGCGCCGGAAACGGCGCCGGCACCGGAGCGGGAGACAGCGGAATGCTCGGCGCCGGCACGAACGGCGGCGGCTCCGAGGCGTAATGCTTGGCACGCGCCGGCGACGTCGCCGCGTCGAGCGCGTCACGGAACTCGGCGGCATCCGCCCAGCGATCCTCCGGCCGCTTCGCCAGCGCACGGTCGATCGCCACGGCGAGATATGCCGGAATCTCGGGTCGCACGTCGCGAATGGGGCGCGGCCGCTCGCTCACGTGCTTCACAAGCATGGCCGGAGTGTTCGCCGCCTTGAACGGCGGCTCGCCGGTCAGCATGTGGTAGCCGACCACGGCGAGGGAATAGAGATCCGATCGCCCGTCCAGCTCGCGCTCGCCGAGCGCCTGCTCGGGCGACATGTACGCCGGCGTGCCCACGGCCACACCCGTCACCGTGAGGCGCGTTTCACCGGCCGCCGCGCGCGCGATGCCGAAGTCCGTCACCATGGGACGTCCGGTCGCGCGCTCGATCAGGATGTTGTCGGGCTTGATGTCGCGGTGAACCACGCCGCGCGCATGAGCATACGCTAACGCATCGGCGACGTCGCGCAGCACGCGTACGGTCTGCTCCACCGGCCACGGCCCCTCGCGCTTGAGCCGTGCCGCGAGGCTCTCCCCGTCGACGAACGCCATGACGAAATAGACGAGGCCGGCGCCGCCCTCGTCCTCCGCCTCGACGCTGTAGATCTGGACGATGTTGGGATGGTTGAGCTGCGCCGCGGTCTGCGCCTCGCGGATGAATCGCGTGCGCACATCCGGATTGAACGCGACGTCCGGCGGCAGGACCTTGATCGCCACGGGCCGGTGCAGCCGCAGGTCGGTGGCGCGGTACACCACGGCCATGCCGCCCCGCCCGACCTCGCCGTCGATCAGATACTTCGTGCCGACCGCGACAGTCACGCGGTCGCGCAGGTAGTCGTTCACATCTACCGCGCGGCCGGACGCGACGCCGGACGCGTTCCTGTGTTGCGATTCATCTCGTCCGCGACGTACAGCGCGCTGTCCACGCTGTCGGCGAGGTTGAGCGCGTCCATCGCCAGCGACGTGATGTGCTGCGGCGTCTGGGATCCGGCGTTGAGCCGAATGAGATCCAGCTTCATGTTCTGCAGGGCGACCACGCACGTGTCGAGCTTGGCCGCGATCGCGTCGCGCTTGGTGCCGACGTCGGCAAGCGCGCGGCGCTGCCGCTTGAGATACGCCAGGCGGCGCACGCGCTCCTCGCTCGCCGCGCGGTCGAGCGGATTCGCCGCGCTCTCGAGCTTCGAGATCTCCGTTTCGATCGCCGAGAGGCCGCCCGCGCCGGCGCTCGCCTCGAGATCCGCCATCGCGACGGCGAGCGAGCGCACCTTCTCCGCCAGCGCGTCCGCCGAGCGGCCGACGTCCGGAATGCGCTGGCGCTCCGACGACGGCATCCGGTCGAGCAGACGAATGATCTCGTCGCGGTCCGCCTCCGCGCGGCGCACGCGCTCGGCGTACGGGCCGGCCGCGCGCAGCACGTCGTCACCGGCGCCGAGCCGCGGCACGGTCGGCTGTGCGCCGCCGGACGAGACGCGCCGCGCACGGCGCGCCTCGCGCATGGCGCGGCGTTCGTTGCGATTGAAGATCGCGCGCACGTACGACAGCGCGTCCTCGGCGACGTCGATCAGATCGCGGTCGCGCGGCTGGCGGAACACGTCGCGCCAGTCGTAGCCGTCGGCCCAGAGCTTCGCGTACTTGAACGCGAGATAGATGCTCCAGATGACCGTGATCCCGAAGAAGTCGCTGTCGCCGACGATCGAGGCGATCACGATCACGCCGTTCACGAAGAGATACGGCGCGAGCTTGCGCCGGAACGCCACGACCTGGGGCGCTTCCCAGCGGCGCCACTCTTCCGGCGTGGGCGGACGTTGCGCGTACAGCTCGGGCGACGTCGCGCCGCCGTACGGCGCGGCGCCCTGCCCCGGCGCCGGAACGGGATACGCCGCCGACGCAGGGGTCGCGGCGGAGGTTCGCGGGCTCGCGGCGTTGCTCGGCGCCCGCCCCGTGTCGAGCGCCACGACCACTGCGCTCGCGGAGGGGAAGCGGTTGGCCGGATCCTTCTCGAGCAGCATCATGATCGACCGCGCGAGATCCTGCGGCACGTCGCTGCGCCGCTGCTCGATGGGCGTGGGCTGCTCGGAGATGTGCTTGACCAGAATCGCCGGCGTGCTGTTGGCGATGAACGGCGGCTCGCCGGTGAGCATCTGATAGCCCACCACGCCCAGCGAGTAGAGATCGCTGCGGCCGTCGATCGTGCGTTCGCCCGCCGCCTGCTCCGGGCTCATGTACGTGGGCGTGCCGATCGCGATGCCCGTCGCGGTGAGGCGGGTGTCCCCCTCGCTCACCGCGCGCGCGATGCCGAAGTCCGTGACCATCGGCCGGCCGCTCTGCGCATCGATGAGGATGTTGTCCGGCTTGATGTCACGGTGCACGACGCCGCGCTCGTGCGCGTAGGCGAGTGCGTCGGCCACGTCGCGCAGGATGCGTCGCGTCTCGTCGCACGAGAGGGCGCCCTGGTCGTGCAGCCGCTTGGCCAGGTTGTCCCCCGTGATGTACGCCATCACGAAGTAGACGATGCCCTCGGCCTCGTCGACGGCGTAGATGTCGACGATGTTGGGATGGTTGAGCTGCGCGGCGGTTTCCGCTTCGCGCAGGAAGCGAGTCTTGATCTCGCTGCGGAACGCGAGCTCCGGCGGCAGGACCTTGATGGCGACCGTGCGCTTGAGTCGCCGATCCTTGGCGCGATAGACCACGCCCATACCGCCGCGCCCGATCTCCTGGTCCAGCTCGTAGTGCGGGCTGAGCACGCGCTCGACGTGCGTGCGCAACTCGGAGTCCGAGGATGGTACGACGGGATCGGACAAGCGCTTAGCTCGGGTTTATGGATCGGGGGGCGGGGCTCACGGATTTTAGCATACGGAGAACTTTCCGGAAAGGATACACGCCGGACCGGCAGTGCCACCGAGACAGCCAACGGCGCGCATGATGCGTTTTGCTGCCACCGTGACGGGAAAGGGCGAGTGCGGACCTTGCCTTAACCATTCGCGGCAATCGCCGGACGCCCGTAAGTTCAAGCAGGAAACAGCTTAGAGCCACGGGCCCACGGCTGGAATAAAGTGTGCGACGAGGCCGACGGTCCCGCCGCACGATCTCTAGTTACGGATATCACTACATGGCCACCCGCCAAACGCTGCCGGTGCTCCCGCTCAGGGGGACCGTAATTTTCCCCGGGTTGACTGCGCCCATCGCGGCAGGGCGCCCCGGAACCCTTCGCGCCATCGAGGCCGCTCTCAAGGGCGAGCGGCTCGTGTTCGCCGTG
>DASZUN010000290.1:0-12185 GCA_035547615.1 Gemmatimonadaceae bacterium
CGACGGCGTGATCGTCGGCCAGCACTACCCGGATCAGATCTCCAGTCATTGGGCTCTCCTAGCTTGCGGCGCTCGACGCCGACTGTAGGGGTACATTCGCGACGACCGTCGTCCCATCGTTCGGCGCCGTCTTGATCTCCAGCCAGCCATCGACCAGCGCCACCCGCTCCCGCATCGAGAGCAGGCCCATGCCATCCCGCCGCTGTTCCACGCGGGCGAGGTCGAACCCGCGTCCATCGTCGTGCACCTCGAGACTCGCCGTGCCCGCATCCACTCTGAGCACCATATGGATGCGCCGCGGTGAGCCGTGCCGCATCGCGTTGCGCACCGCCTCCTGCGCCACGCGGTACAACACCGCCTCCACACTGTGCGGCAGCGGCTTCCAGATATCGCCGACGTCCACGTCCACGTCCACACCGGTGCCGCTCGACGCATCGCGGCCGAGCTTCTGCAGCGCCGCCACGAGCCCGAGGTCGTCCAGCACGCGCGGATGCACGGTGTGCGACAGGAGCCGCACCTCCTCCGTGAGCTCTTCGGCGGCATCGCGAGCGGCGAGAAGCCGAGCGGCGAGCGCCGGGTCCTCGCAGTCGCGCGCCGCGGCGGAGAGCTGCAGCAGCAGCGCCGCGAGGCGCTGGGCCGTGGAATCGTGCAACTCGCGCGCGAGCGCGGCGCGCTCACGATCGCCCACCTCGATCACTTCCGTCGCCAGCGCGCGCAGGCGCGCCTTGTCCGCCGCCAAGCCGTCGAGCAGCGTATTGAACATCGCGCCGATGCGCACGACCTCGTGGTCGGCCACGGTGGACTTCTCCACGCGCGCGCCGTAGTCGCCCTGAAATACGCGGCTCGCCACCATTTCGAGATCTCGAATCGGGCGGAGCGCGATCGCCAGGAGCGTGGCGTGCAGCACGACAACGAGGAACACCGCGACCCCGATCGTGGCGACCAGATGCCCGCCGGTCCCGAAACAGGTGGCGAGCACGATCGCGACCACCGCGACGTTCGCCCCGATGAGCTTGACCATGAGCGGCGCGCGGAGCGCGGCCAGGCGCATGCTGCGCCGGCCCGCCGCGGACCGTTCGCGGTTCAGAGAACCGGACATGAGCTCAACGTATCGGCTCGAAAGAGTGGTTGCGTACGACATGAGATGCCGACCTGCACCTGCACTGGGCTGAAGTCTATCTGGTTGCGTGACTTGGGTATGTCGGGTTGTTGGTCAAATGCCTGACGGGGAATCCCCGGACGGCTTGTCAGGGATTCCCCGCCCCCCACACCCATCCGATTGCCGCTACTTCTGCTCGAGCGCTGCCGCGATGGCCTTGCTGCCAACCGTCAGCTCGAAGTTCACCGTCACCACGTCGCCGGCCTTGATCCGACCGAAGAGCGCCGTCGGGGGCTGGACGCCGTAGTCAGTCATCTTGACCGGGACCTTGCCAGTCGCCTTGATCGTGCCGTCGGGCATCCGCGTCGCGAGCACGTCCATGTCGACCGTGTTCGTCTTGCCAGCGATCGTGAGCTGGCCGACCGTCTTGAGTGTGTAGCTGTCGCTCGAAGCACCCGCTGCTGGCTCGAACGTGGCCAGGATGTAGCTGATTTCCGGGGCCTTGTCGGCCTTGAGCGCGTCATACACGCGGCCGTCCATTCCACCGTGGCTGCAGTGCAACGACTTCACGGGGATCTTCACGTCGACTTTCTTGAGCGCCTTCGGAGGAGCGACGGCGACCTGGGCAGCCGCGGCGGCGTCGAAATCGATCTCGGCGTCGAGCGACGTCGCGGTGCAGCTCCACTCGTGGAGGGTCGAGGTACCGTCGATCCAGACCTTGCTGTTCGGAGCGACGTCAACGCGGGCAGTCTGCTGGGCGCCGCCGACGGCGGCAAAGAGAGCAATCAGCGCGAGGCTGGTAACATGGGTCTTGGTCATCCTTCCTCCCTCGTATTCCGATGGCTCGGTGCGCCGGTCGGCGCCGCAGGGTCCATCGAACTGCGCGGAAGGTAGGTTTTGGAGGGTTTCTCATATGTCGGGGAGAGGAACGAACTTTAGTAGGGGCTTGGAGTTACGTTCCTGAGCGAAACCGCCGCCCCGTTCTGTCAGGGATTCCCCGTCACTCCTCGGTCCTCGATCGCGACCACGCGCGGCGCATGCCCTGTGTGCGACAAGAACTTCACGATGTCGGGTTTTTTCAGGACAAGGGTCGCCGAGTTGACCAGCGGATGTGCCCGCCAGGTCGCGGCATTCCAGACGTCCGCATCCACGATCAGCTCGACGGAGTGCTCGACATCGTTCGCCAGACCCAGGATCGTCACCGCACCGGGCGAGACGCCGAGGTACTTTGCCATCCGCTCGGGCGAGGCAAAGCTGAGGTTGTCCGCATCCATCTGCGCGGCGAGTCGCTTGAGGTCGACCGACTTCGCACAGGTCGTGACCACCAGCAGGTGCCGTCGGCCGCGCTTGTCGCGGAGGAAGAGGTTCTTCGTGTGCGCGGCGTCGCGCTCCGGGACGGCGGCATCCGCCTCCTCGCACGTCATCACCGGAGCGTGATCGTAGCGGTCATACGAGATGCCGAGCTCGGCGAGCAGCGCGTAGATGTCCGTCACGCGACCGCCAGCCGGCGCGCGCTCACGAGCGCGAGCAGCACGCCCGCGATCAGCATGGCGGCGACGAACGCGGCGACGCCAGCCCACTGCGCATCATCCCAGAAGAGTCCGCCCACGGACCCCGCCACGCTCGAACCCATGTAGTAGAAGAAGAGATACAGTGCCGACGCCTGCGCCTTGGCGTCGCGCGCGCGGAGCCCCACCCAGCTACTCGCGACCGAGTGGCCGCCGAAGAAGCCGAACGTGATGACGGCGACGCCGGCGACGACGAGCGGAAGCGGCCGCAGCATCGTCAGGCCGACGCCGCCGAGCATCACCGCGAACATCAGGACGAGCATGCGGCCGCGCCCCGCGCGGTCGGCCATCCCCCCGATCCACGCCGACGAGCCGATCCCCACGAGGTACACGACGAAGATCAGCCCGACCATCGACTGCGACAGGCGGTACGGCGGCGCGAGCAGGTCGTACGTGATGTAGTTGTAGCTCGTGACGAAGCTCCCCATGAAGAGAAAGCCCACTCCGAACAGCCCGACGAGCTCACCCCGGCGAAGCTGGTGCGCGAAGCTCGCCGCCAGCGCGCGGACGCGCGGCGGCCGCGGATGAAAGTTGCGGGAGGCCGGCAGCGTGCGCCAGAAGATCAGCGTCGCAACGAGGCCGAGCACGCCGATCGTGCCCACGGCGAATCGCCATGATGTGAGATCTGTAATGAGCGCCGTGAGCAGGCGGCCGATCATGCCGCCCAGCCCGTTGCCGCCGATCGCCAGTCCCATCGCGAGGCCGATCGACGCGGGATGCACCTCTTCGGCGAGATACGCCATGGAGATCGCGGGGAGTCCCGCGAACGCGACGCCCGCCAGCGCGCGCGTGGCGAGAAACAGGTGCCAGTTCGTGATGAACGCCGAGAGCACCGTGAGCAGCGCCGACGCGAGGAGCGACGCGACCATCATCGGCTTCCGCCCGCGCGACTCGGACAGCGCGCCGGCCACGATCATCGACGGCGCCAGCAGCCCGGTGGTGAGCGACAGCGAGAGACTGCTCTGCGCCGCGCTCACCCGGAACTCGCGCGCGAACACCGGCATCAGCGGCTGCACGCAGTAGAGCAGCGAGAAGGTCGCGAACCCCGCGGAGAAGAGCGCGAGATTGGTGCGACGGAATTCGGGCGTCCCGCGGTGGATCTGCTCAGGCACACGTGCAAGCTATCGTGGGCGTGGAGGGGCCCAACGTCTCAGGGGAGCATCGATTGCCGTGGACCGAGCTCCCCTGAGAGTACCGCGCCTCAATACCCGCCCATGTTCATCCGGATCTGCTCGATCGTCTGCGGCGAGCCCGTGAACAGCCCGTCCGGGAACCGGCGGTACTGCAGCATCTGGCTGTAGATGCCCGCCTGGTCGTACTGGTTGAGGCCGAGCCCGGCGAGGAACTGCAGACGCAGGTTGCGATCGTGGTTGATCTGCGCGTCCGCCAGCCACGGCCGGAGCATGGGCTCGTTGCCGGCGAACGTGGAGAAGAGCTGCGTCGCGCTGTCGAAGCCGATCTCCTGCAGCGAGTGCGCGACCACGGCGTACTCGGGCTGCTGCAGGCGCTGCTGGATCGCGTCGACGTCGATCCGGATCGGCGCGCTGCCGAGTTGCCCGACGAGCACGAGATCGTAGCCGCCGCCATTGTTCGTGTTGCCGAAGATCACGCCGTTGGGGAACGCCTGGAAGAACGTCGCGATCTCGCTCTTCACCGCCTCGGTGTTGCTCTCGTAGAGCTGCACGAAGAGCGTCACCACACCGCCGGGATTGAGGTGCTGCTTCACGACGTCGAAGAATTCCTTCGTGTACAGCGTCGCGGCGCCCTTCACCCACGGGTCGAGCGGGTCGGACGTCACCGCGTCGAACTTCTGCGTCGTGGTGAGGATGAAGTGCCGCGCGTCGTCGATCTCGACGTGCACCTTGGGATTCGTCACCACGTTGAAGTTGTACGCGCCGAAGTACTTCGACACGACCTTCGGCACCAGCGGCTCGATTTCGGCGATCGTCTCGCTCTTGAGCCGCGGTTCCACGCTCACCGCGCCGGCCGTCACGCCCGCGCCGCAGCCGATGACGAGCACGTTGTCCGGGTGCGCGGGCAGCAGCGTCGTGAGGTGGCCGAGCATGCGCTGCAGCCGCATGTCCTGTGGCTCGCTCGACGCCTGCACCTTGCCGGCGTTGTGGTAGTTGAGCACGCCGTTCGGGAGCTGTGACACCGCGACCGACGCGGTGATGCCTTCGCCCATGTAGATGAAGTCGTTCGCGTTGTCGAGACGCGTGACGAACCACCGCCCGTAGCCGACGAGGAGCGGCGGCACCGGCGGCACCGTCCGCGCGCAGAGGAACGCGAGCACGAGCGCCGCCGCGCCCCAGGCCGCGCCGCGCGCACTGATGCGCAACCGTTTGGTTGCGCTCACGACCTCGGGGGCGAGCACGATCGCCGCGCTCAGGCCGGCGGCCACGATAAGAATTCTCTGAGAGGCCTGCGTACCGAGCCAGGCGATGATGAGCAGGCTCCCGGCGAGCGCGCCGACGATGCCGCCGACGGTGTTCGCCGCGTAGACGGTGCCCACCAGCCGTCCCGGATCCTTCTCTCCCTCGCCCACCGCCGCGAGCGCGAGCGGAAAGCTCGCGCCCCAGAGCAGCGCCGCCGGAATCACGGTCCAGAGGCAGCGCACCAGGTCCACCTCGAACGTGTACGTCGGCGAGACCGCGAGGTCCGGGCGAATCGGCCAGTACGGCAGCTGCTTCGTCATCACGTACGCCGCCCATGCGACGCACGCCGTGAGCAGGAGCTGGCAGATCCCGAGCGCAACCCGCGGGTTGCGCATCGTGCGCGACATCATCGATCCCACGCTGCTCCCGACGCCGAGCCCGATCAGGAACGCCGCGAGAATGAGCGAGAACGTGTACGTCGTCGCGCCGAGGAGCAGCGACAGCAGGCGCGTCCACACGGCCTCGGCGGCGAGCGCCGTCGCGCCCGAGAGACCGATCGCCACGTACACGGGCCACGTGCCCCGCGGAACGAGCGCGGGCTTGGCGTCGTCGTCGGGGATCGCGTCGGCCGGAGCCTCGTATCGCGTCACACGCGCGAGCGCGTAACTCGCCAGCGCGACGGCCACGTCGATCGCCACCGCCGCGTAGGTCGCGACGGACATGTCGTGCACGCGAAGCAGATAGAAGCCCGCGAGCAGACACCCGAACACGGCGCCGGCGATGTTGCCGCCGTAGAAGAAGCCGAGCCACGCAACGCCTTCGGGCGTGGTCTCCACCCACCGCGAGATCGCCGGCAGCGTCGCACCCATCAGGATCGTGGGCGGCAGCAGACAGATGGCGCAGAACAGGCCGCGCAGCAGCAGGTCCGCCATGCCGTGCAGCGCGATCGCGAAGTACAGTCCGCCGGCGTACGGCAGACCCCAGAGGACGAGCAATCCGAAGATCGCGATCGCCCCCTCGAGCATGGCGTACACCCGCAGCGGATGCTGCGCGCGCGAGATGTACTTCGCGAGCAGCAAGCTGCCGATGCACATGCCACCCATGAACGTGCCCAGCAGCACGGCCATCGACACGGCCGACGAGCCGATGATGAGGCTCAGCAGCTGGAACCAGACGATTTCGTAGATGAGCGCGGCGCATCCGCTGCCGACGAACAACAGCACGAGCAACGGCAGGAAGCGATGCTCGAGGATGGGGCTCGCGGGCACGGCCGCGGAGCGCGGCGGTGTGTACGCCTGCGTGCGACGGGATGTCTGGGTCGACACGGCCGGAGAGGTGGCGGGAGGAAGGACGTGCGGGGCGTCGAGGACATACGCCTCGTGCGCGCCCTACGTTGGCGGCCGGGCGCCGCGTCTGCTAGGGGGGCTGAACGAGGGCGCGATTGATATGGCCCCCGCGGGTCGGGGTCTCGTCCTCGGTCCACGACGGCATGAAGGCGGACGCGTGGGCGTCCGCCTTCATGGATTCACGAATCACGCAGCGATCGCTCGTGATTGCTCGCGATTGCTAGCGGTTGCTAGCGGTTGCTAGCGGTTGCTAGCGGTTGCTGCTGTTCCGATCCGACGACGAGCTGCGGTCATTGCTCGAGGAGCGGGTGTTCGACGACGAGTCGAGGTTCGAGGAGCCGGCCTGCGCCGAATGCTGCGTCCGATTGTGACGATCGAGGTCGTCACGCGAGTCGAAGTGTGCGCCACACTGCCGGCACTCGAAGTCGTTGTTCTGCGCCATACGAATTCCCCCGGGTTGAGGCCGGTACGCGACGCTCACCGTGAACATCACGGGCCGGCCAGCCGGAGAAGAGCAGCAGAGCGTGTGCCGTGAGTACTCACTAAAGCAAGAGCGGGGGCCGATCGGCCCCCGCTCCGTCCTGCATCACCTACCGTCCTCTACAACCCGAAGCTCACCTTCGCGTACAGGAAGCGGCCGTTGAACCCGAACGGCGCGATGCCCGCGTACGGGAGAATGCCGGAGTTCGTGTTCGCCGCAATCGAGCGGTCGGGATACGTATTGAACAGATTGTCGACGCCGAGTGTCGCGGTGCCGCGCATGATCGGGCCGTAGCTCACGGAGAGATCGGTCACCCACTTGGGCGACCAGGTCTGATCGGTGGCGGTGGTGGTGCCGTACGACGTCACCGAGCCGTAGCGCTGCTCGTGTACGTTGACGCCGAACTTTCCCGCCGAGAGATCACCCGTGAACACGTAGTTGTCGCGCGGGTTGCCCTTCTCCAGACGCGCGCGGTCGGTCCGGCTGAACAGCGCGACGCCCTGACCGGCGATGACGGAGGACGAATCGATGCGCGTGACTTCCGTCCAGTTGCCGTTGTATCCCGCGGTGAAGTTCGCCAGCACATTCTGCGAGAACGACAGGCCGTAGCTCGCGATCACGTCGATGCCGTCGGTCTTCGAGTCCACGGCGTTGGTGAAGTAGCGGCCGCCCTGGAGTCCGGTGAGGCCGTGCGCGGCGAGCGTGTCCACGACCGCCGTGCCCGTGAAGTTGTTCGACAGCACGATCCGGTCTTTCAGGTTGATGCGGTAGTAGTCGACCGTGAGCGCCAGGTTGGACAGCGGTTCCATCGCGATGCCCGCGCTGTAATTCATCGACTTCTCCGGCTTGAGCGGCTGCGCGTGCAGCGCCTGCGCCTCGGCGCTGCTCACCGGGAACGTGCGGATCTCGAGCGGCACGCCGTTCACGAAGTTGATCGCCGTGTTCGAGAAGTATTCCTGCCCGAGCGACGGCGCCCGGAAGCCGGAGCTGATCGCGCCGCGCAGCGCGTAGCCCTTCACGATCTCGTATCGCCCGCTCACCTTGCCGGTCGTCGTCGATCCGAAATCGCTGTAGTGCTCCACGCGCCCGGCGACGTCGAGCAGGAGCTGCTTGGTGAAATCCTCGGAGAGGTCGACGTACGCCGCCTCGTTGCTCCGCGAGTGGCTGCCCGAGTCCTGCGGACGGAAGCCGGGGTACACCTGCGAGCCCACCGCGGCGGGGCGGCTGGTCTGCACGCCCGTGGAATCAAAGATCTTGAATGGACCGCTCGCATACGAGTTCGGATCGCCGGCGCCCACCTTGTACTGATCGACGCGGTACTCGAGGCCCCACGCGGTGTGGAGCGGCGACGGCAGCCCGACGCTCAGGTCGCGGAACACGTCGAGCGTGGTCGGCGCCTGTCCGAACGCCATCTGGCCGGCGTAGAAATCGACCGGCGACGTGGGACCGAGCGAGACGTTCACGCTGTGCACCACGTACATGTCGAACACGTTGCGGCCGTAGCCGGTGCTCAGATCGTAGTTCCACCCGGCCGCCATGCCCTTCGCGCCGACGAAGAGCGAGCCATCGGTGATGTGCGGCTGCTCCTCGGGGAGGAAGCCGTTGGGATAGATCTGACGCACGTTGTTGTCGTCGCGCGGGCGGCGCCAGAAGCCGAAGGCGTCGCCGAAGCGGCGGCTCGCGCCGCCGAACGCGTAGAGCTGGATGCCGTTCTGGAGCGTCGTGCCGGCGTTGAACATCCCCTCCATGTCGTGCGTGTAGGAGTCGCCGATCTTGAAGTCGACGCCGCCCGGAACCGGCAGATTCGGATCGTTCTCCTGCGCGGTCTGGTTCCCGAAATACTGCTGGCGCGGATCCGGCGCGGCGCGGTTCGTGTAGCCGCGGTCGCGGATCTCACCGCCCACGTAGAAGTACCCGTTGTTCCCGAATTGCCAGCCACGATCCGCGTTCACGTAGAACAGCTTCCCATCGTGGTGATACGCGTTCGTCGCCGGCTCCTCGGTGGAGTACTCGCCGGCCTGGGCCGTGACGTCGCCCGGCGCGTTCTTCTTGAGCACGATGTTGATCACGCCCGCGATCGCGTCCGAGCCGTACTGCGCGGCCGCGCCGTCGCGCAGGATCTCGATGTGGTCGATCATGCTCGCCGGAATCGCGTTGAGGTCGACCGCCTCCGAGCCGCGGCCGACGAAGCCGTTGATGTTGACGACCGCGCTCAGGTGCCGCCGCTTGCCATTGATCAGGACGAGCGCCTGGTCCGGCGAGAGGCCGCGCAACGTCGCGGGGCGCACGTTGTCGGTCGCGTCGCCGAGCGTGGTGCGCGGAAAGTTGAACGACGGCGCGAGCGCCTGGATCATCTGCGCGGTCTCCGTGCGGCCCGTCGAGCGAATCGCGGGCGCGGGCAGCACGTCGATCGGCACCGGCGCATCGAGCACCGTCCGCTCCTCGCCGCGCGTGCCGAGCGTCGTCACCGCCTCGAGGGCGGCGGGCGCTCGCCGCAGCGTGAAGTCCTGGGTCACGGTGCTGCCGGACGTCACGGTCACGGAGTCCGTGATGCTCGCGTAGCCGATGAGGCGCGCCATGATCGCGTAGCGCCCCGGGCGCGCATTGAACCGGTAGCTGCCATCGGATCGGGCGGTGGCGCCGTTCTGCGTTCCGAGGAGCGACACCGTCGCGCCTTGCAGCGGCGCTCCCGCCTCGTCGACCACACGTCCGCTGACCGTACCCGACGCCTGCGCGAACACGAGCTGCGGCGTCGAAAGCGCGGCGAGCACGACGGCCAGCCGCGATGCACGACGAACTACCTGCGCGACATTGGCATTGAGCATAGGCACCTCTGCTGTGGGGAGAGCGTACCGCGGTGGGCCCTGCACGGTCTTACCATGTGAGCCGGCCACGGGGGCGGCAAGTGTGGCGACGGCTGCACAAAGCGAATCTTGCACGCGGGGTAGAAGCCTCCGGGCCCCGACGCTTGGCGTGGGTAGGATATTTCCCGGCGTGTCCCTCTTCTCCGAGCTCCCGCTGCGCGGGATCACGCTGCGCAACCGCATCGGCGTTTCGCCGATGTGCCAGTACTCGAGCCTCGACGGATTCGCGAACGACTGGCACCTCGTCCATCTGGGGCAGTTCGCGGTCGGCGGCGCGGCGCTCGTGCTGACCGAGGCCACGGCGGTCCTGGCCGAGGGGCGTATCAGCCCGCAGGACCTTGGCCTCTGGAAGGACGAGCACATCGAGATGCTCGCGCGCATCGGCCGCTTCGTGCGCGAGCAGGGTGCCGTGTTCGGGTCGCAGCTCGCGCACGCCGGACGCAAGGCGAGCACGGGCCGGCCGTGGGAAGGAGGCGGCCCGGTGAACCCCGCCAACGGCGGCTGGCATCCGATCTTCGCGCCGAGCGCGATTCCGTTCGACGACGGCTACGACACGCCGAAGGCGCTCGACGACGCCGGCATCCAGCGCGTGATCTCCGGGTTCCGCGACGCCGCCGCACGCGCGCTCGCCGCCGGGATGCAGATGCTCGAGTTGCACGCGGCCCATGGCTACCTGTTGCACCAGTTCCTCTCTCCGCTGTCGAATCATCGCACCGATCGCTACGGTGGGTCGTTCGAGAATCGTATACGTCTCGTACGCGAAGTCGTCGCGGCGGTCCGCGGCGCATGGCCCGAACGTTTACCGCTCGCGGTCCGCGTCTCGGCAACGGACTGGCATGACGGCGGATGGACGCCCGAGGAGACGGTCGAGCTGTCGCGCATCCTGCATGGCGACGGCGTCGATCTGATCGACTGCTCCACCGGAGGACTCGTGCCCAAGGCGCGGATTCCCGTCGGCGCTGGATATCAGGTGCGGTTCGCCGAACAGGTTCGTCGCGGCGCCGGCATTGCCTCGGCGGCGGTCGGATTGATCACGGAGCCCGCGCAAGCCGACACGATCGTCCGCTCGGGTCAGGCCGACATGGTGTTCCTGGCGCGCGAGCTGCTGCGCGAGCCGCACTGGCCGCTCCGCGCGGCCACCGTGCTGCGCCAGAACATCGCGTGGCCGCCGCAGTACGAGCGGGCGAAACCCCGGTAGGCTTCCGCGCGGTGGCGAGTTTCGTGCGCGCCAGCGGGCCACGATGAACTGGATTCTCGGAGCGGAACGGATGGGGCGAACGGGAACGGAGTTCACTCTTGTCTGAAATTCCCTGCTCGTCCGTTCGCTCCATCGTCGTCCGACAACCGCAATCGTAGTAGCTCGTTCGGCGACGGTGCACCGAGCAGCCCACAACACCATGGCAACAACCGACAACACCTGATTGAACAGATTGGACTGAAACGGCATTGAATGCCGTCGTCGTTTCAGTCCACGTCAGTCCAATTCGTGGAATCGATTCCTGTCACTTTTCTGGAGCTCGCCCGAGCGGCCGTTGCGCTCGACCGTGGCACGGCCGCGCGGGCGATCATAGTTTGTCGCCATGCTTCCCCTCCTGCTCGCGGGCGTCGGTCTGCTGGTCGTGCTCACCGCGACGCTGCTGCTCGTCGTGCTCCGTCGATCATCTGGTGTCGACCTCGCGCCGGTCATCGCGCGACTCGAGTCAGCCGAGCGCGGACAGGAGCGCACCGAGCGCGCGCTGCGCGACGAGCTCGCCCGCCAGCGCGCGGACGCCACGCTCTCCGCACAGCAGCTGCGCGACGAGATGCGCCAGCAGCTCGCCGCGGTGCGGACGATCGTCGACGATCAGCTCCAGGGCACGCTGGAACGGCGTCTCAGCGAGAGCTTCAGTCTCGTGAGCGAGCGCCTGGAGCAGGTGCATAAAGGGCTTGGCGAGATGCAGACGCTCGCCGCCGGCGTCGGCGATCTCAAGAAAGTGCTCACGAACGTGAAGGTCCGCGGGACGTGGGGCGAGGTGCAGCTCGGGCATCTGCTCGACCAGGTGCTCACGCCGAGCCAGTACGCGACGAACGTG
The DNA here is from genome assembly GCA_035547615.1 of Gemmatimonadaceae bacterium. Classification (GTDB taxonomy): domain Bacteria; phylum Gemmatimonadota; class Gemmatimonadetes; order Gemmatimonadales; family Gemmatimonadaceae; genus JAQBQB01. The sequence goes on from DASZUN010000290.1 coordinate 11,806, forward strand.
TGCACGAAGGGTGAGGGCGCGGAGCGCGTGGAGTTCGCGATCCGTCTGCCGGGCCGAGATGCGTCGATCCCCCAGGTCTGGCTGCCGATCGACGCGAAGTTTCCGCAGGAGGACTACGCGCGGCTGGTCGACGCGGTCGACGCCGGCGACCTTTCGGGCGTCGACGCCGCGGGCAAGCAGCTCGAGGTGCGCGTGCGGCAGTGCGCGCGCGACATCGCGACCAAGTACGTGGCGCCGCCGATGACGACGGACTTCGCGATCATGTTCCTGCCGACGGAAGGCCTGTACGCGGAGGTCATCCGCCGGCCCGCGCTCGTCGACGGGGTGCAGCGCGAGCACCGCGTGATCGTCGCGGGCCCGACCACGCTCGCCGCCCTGCT
>DASZUN010000291.1:0-38048 GCA_035547615.1 Gemmatimonadaceae bacterium
CATGTTCATCGGACACTTCGCGCTCTCGTTCGCCGCCAAGCGCTCGGCGCCGCGCACGTCGCTCGCCACGACCTTCATCGCGGCGCAGCTCGCGGATCTCTTCTGGCCGATCTTCCTGCTCCTCGGCTGGGAGCAGGTCGCGATCGCACCGAAGGGCAACCCGTTCCTCACACTCGATTTCACGAGCTACCCCTGGTCGCACAGTCTCGCCACCGAGATCGGCGCCGGCGTCCTATTAGGATTCTTATATTACGCCGCCACGCGCTACACCCGCGGCGCGCTGATCGTCGGCCTGCTCGTGCCCAGCCACTGGGTGCTCGACCTGATCGTGCACGTCCCCGATCTCCCGCTCTACCCCGGCGGCGCGGCGCGCTTCGGGTTCGGGCTCTGGCGCAGCCCGGCCGCGACCGCCGTCGTCGAGCTCGCGCTCTTCGTCGCCGGCATCATCGTCTACGCGCGCGCGACGCGCGCTCGGGATCGCATCGGACGCTTCGCGTTCTGGGGACTCGTCGCGTTCCTGCTGCTGATCTACGCCGGCAACGCGTTCAGCCCACCGCCGACGAACGTTTCGGCGCTCGCCTGGACGTCGCTGATCGGCTGGCCGCTCGCGCTCTGGCCCTGGTGGGTGGACCGGCACCGCGCGCCGGTGCAGGCGGTCGAGGCACCGGCGGCGGCGATTGACGCGCTCAGCGCGTGAACCAGTAGGACATCTTCACGAGGAACGTGTTCGCGGGGTGCAGCCGCATGAGATCGCGCACGTCGCCGCCGAAGTCGTTCGTGCCCTCGAACGGCAGGAAGCCCTGGCGGCCTTCGTTCCACACGAGGAACAGGGTCGAGCCCGGCTTGTATTCCCAGCGGAACACGACGTTCGACTGGAACTGCTTGAAGTCGAATCCGCCCGGATCGCTCGTGACCGACGAATCGGCGTACGCGGCGTAGCGCGCGTCGAACGCGTCGGCGCGCGGCGTCGCCGAGAGCTGCCGCACGTTCGCGTACGCGCCCTTCGACACGAACGGCTGCGTGTAGAGCTGCAGCGACATGTTCGGCGTGAACGTGTAGTTGAGCCGCACCGTCGCCGAGGTCGTGGTCTGATCGAGATGCGCGACCGTGTAGTGCGTGGCGCCGAGCGTGTCGCGGAAGTTGCCGTACCACTGCGCGTCATCGACGTTGTGCGACCAGTTGAACTGAAGCGCGGAGCTGAACCGGCCGAGCATCTTGTAATCGAGCTCGGGGCCGATGCTCCACGCGGACGCGCGCCCGCCCTCGCCGCGCTGATAATTCACGTTGAGCTGCGGCACGAGTGCGCGCCGATCGTCGCCGTTGATCATGATCCACGGCGAGATGTATCGGTCCTGCCGCACCGCCGGCCCGCCGCGCGCGCCGCGATCGTCGAACGTGGACCCGAGCTGGCCGACGGTGCCGCCCATGTGCCAACCCCAGTTGTTCTTCAGCGTGATCTGGACGTTGGTGTTGTACGCCGCCTCGAGCGCCAGGCCGTTCGTCGACCAGTACTGCCACCAGTTGTTGTTCCACTGGAAGCGGTTGTAGAAGAGATGCGGCCGCCGGTCGAAGTAGCCGACCCACGTGCTCCACGACTGCTGATCCGCGCGGCGCAGGAAGCCGATGTCGTTCACCTCGAATCCCGCCGAGCGGCGCTGGTACGCCGACTCGAAGCTGAGGTGCTGGCCCGCGACCTTGCCGAACTTGAACTCCTCGGCGTCACCGACGAGCGAGGTGCGCGTGGAGTCGAGCGGCAGCGCCGCGTCGGGCCGCTGGTAGTAGTGCACGGCGTCGGTCTGCAACGCGTAGATCGCCGCCCGGCTCCCCTGCACCTGGCTCCGATCGAGCGAGCCGGAGAGCTCGTACTGGTCGCGCAGGAAGCGGTGCCGGAAGTCGAGGCCGCCCACGTACGCCGCACGCGCGAGATACGGCGCGCTCCACTGGTCGGTGCCGCGATCCACCGCCGTCACGATCGCGCCGACCGTCGTGCGCCCGTTGCGCAGATCCTGTGTCGCGCGCGCCACGGCGAAATTCGTCCTCGGCTCGTACGTCGTGTCCGCGCGACCCGTCGCGCGCTGCGTCACCGCGTCGAGCACGCCGAACGAGAACCCGTTCGACGAGCGGCCGAGCAGCTTCGCCGCACCGAGAATCGTCGTGGGCTCCTGCGGCACCGTGTCGCCGTACGTGCCCGCGAGCTCCGGCGTGCGGCCGATGCGGCGACTGTAGTACAGCCCCTCGCTGCTGCAGTTGACCTGATTGCAGTTCACGTCGAAGCGGAACAGGCCGCGGCCGGCAACGAAGAACGGCCGCCGCTCGTCGAAGAACGATTCGTACGCGGTGAGGTTGAGCACCGCGGGATCCGCTTCGACCTGGCCGAAGTCGGGATTGATCGTGCCGTCGAGCGTGACGTTCGACGCGACGCGATACTTGAAGTCGCCGCCGAGCGTGACGTTGCCGCGATCGGTGTAGCGGTTGTTCGAGATCTGCGATGCGCTCTTGGTCACCACGTACGGCGTGGCCTCGAGCCGCTTCGGCGGCTCGAGATCGACGAGCCCGGTGAGCGTGCCAAGCTGCGACACCATGTCGGGCTTCGATTCGTCGAGCATCGGCCAGCTCACGCGCTCGTTGTATCGATAGATGTCGCGGTCGATCGTGAAGCCGAACGTGTGCTCGCGATCGGCGCTGTAGCGGAGCTGCGACAGCGGGATGCGGAACTCGGCCGTCCAGCCGAGCGAGTCGACGCGCGTGGCCACGTCCCACACGCCGTCCCACGCACCGTCCTCGTTGCCTCCGTTATAGACCGCCTGATCGATCTTCACGCCCGCCGCGTTGACGCCGAACTCGTAGCCCGTGCGGCGATCGTGATAGGAATCGATGAAGACCCAGATCATGTCCGACGGCGTGCCCGTGTCGCGCCGCTCGAGGATCTTGATGATGCTGTCGGGATGCGGATCGAACGCCCGCACGAACACGTAGAGGTTGGCCGCGTCGTACGCGACCTTCGCTTCCGTGCGGAAGCGCGGCGTCTTGCCCTTGGCGGGGCGCCACTCGAGGAAATTCGTGATCGCGGGCGCGGTGCGCCACACCGCGTCGTCATCGCGCCCGTCGATCGCCGGCGCGCGCAGGGCGCGCGTCGCGACGGCGGAGGTGGCGGTCACGCGTGCACCGGGACCCGGCCCCACCGGGTGCGACGGCGAATACGAGACGGGAACGGTCTGTAACGATCCCGCGAGCGCGAGCAGCGCCGTGAAGCTCATCATCGTACGGTTCAGTCCGAGAAACGGTGAGACAGTCAGCGAACATCGACTGGGACACCGTACGACGTGAGTTGGTTTGACGTTTCAATTGTAAGGAAAACGGTCGACGCGATTCGCGTCAGCGCACGACGCGTCCGCCGCGCGCGAGTCGCAGCTCGAGATGCCGCTTCACGTCGCGCCACTCGCTCGCGAGGATGCTGAACATCACGCTGTCGCGCACCGTGCCGTCGCGCCGCGCCTGATGGTGACGCAGCACGCCGTCGCGCCTGGCACCGAGCGCCTCGATGGCGCGCTGCGACCGGAAGTTGAAGTTGTCCGTGCGCAGCCCGACCACCGCGCAGCCGAGCGTCTCGAACGCGTGCGTGAGCAGGAGCAGTTTGCACGTGGTGTTCACGTGCGTGCGCTGGCAGCGCGACGCGTACCACGTCCAGCCGATCTCGACGCGGTCGATCGCCGGCACGACGTCGTGATAGCGCGTGGTGCCGACCACCTCGCCAGACGCGAGGTCGCGCACGGCCCACGGCAGCATGTGGCCGGCGGCCTGCCCCGCGAGCGCGTTCGCGATGTAGGCCGCGGTTTCGCCTGGCGCAGGGACGGACGTGTACCACAACTCCCAGAGCTGGCCATCCGCCGCCGCCGCGGCGAGGCCGGCTTCGTGTTCAGGACCGAGCGGCTCGAGCCGCATGCCGCGGCCTTCGAGTGTCACGGGGGCGAGGGTGATCATGGTGTCGTGTAAGGTAGTGAGTCGCGTTCTGGTGGCGAATGGTTTTGCCGCGGCGTGCAGCGGACGCAGAGAACGGCGAAGGGGCGCGCGAGCTTGGAGTTCTCAACGGCAGACGACCATGCGTTCGTCTCCAACGCGCCCCCGGCGCACCAGCGCACGCCCTTCATTAGACTCCCCGGATGCCCGAGACGCCCGCCTCCGACGAACCCACGCGCCGCGGCGACGAATGGCTCTGGGGCTGGGACGCGACGCCCGGGATCGTCTCCGTGTGGGCCGAGGACGATGGGCGCGCGTTCGTCTGGCGTCGCCTGCGCGAGACCGGCGCGCTCGTGCGCGAGGACACGCGCTTTCGCCCGTGGATGCTGCTGCGCTTCCCGGACGACATCCGGCACCTCGGCGCGCGACTCGGGCACGAGGGCGATGCCAACGTGGACGTCACCTGGCGCGAGCTCGCCGGCCCGGGCGAGCTGCGCTATCTCGTCTCGGCGGCGGAGCTCCGCACGTTGACGGGCGCCGTGCTCACCGGCGCGTCCCGGCGCCTCGGACGCACCGTGCGCCACATCCGCGAGCTCGCGGACGACGATCAGGTGCTCGTGCTTCCGCCGGACGAGCAGTACCTCGTCGCCACCGGCCGTACGTATTTTAGAGATCTCACATTCGACGACCTGCGCCGCCTGCAGTTCGATCTCGAGACGACCGGCCTCGACGCGCGGCGCGACCGCATGTTCATGGTCTCGGTGCGCCACCCCGACGGCCGCGCCGAGACGCTCGAGGCACCGACGCACGACGATGCGGGCGAGGCCGACCTGATCCGGCACTTGATCGCGACCATCGACGCGGCGGATCCGGACGTGATCGAGAATCACAACCTGCACGGCTTCGACCTGCCGTTCCTCGAAGAGCGCGCCCGACGGCTGCGCGTGCCCCTCGCGCTCGGCCGCATCGGCTTGCCGGGCCTCAAGCAGCGCGGCGCCCGTCGCGGCTCGCCGAGCGGACGCGACGACGGACGGCAGATCCGGTTCGTCGCGCCAGGCCGCGAGCTCATCGACACCATGGACGCCGTGCGGCGATACGATCACGCGGTGCACGAGCTGCCGGGATACGGGCTCAAGGCACTCGCGCGCCACTTCGGCATCTCCGGCCCGGAGCGCGAGCTGATTCCCGGCGCCGAGATCTACGATACCTATAGAAGGGACCCGGCGCGCGTGCGCCGCTATGCGCTCGCCGACGTCGAGGAGGTCGCGCACCTGTCGCGCATGCTCGGCGGCGCCGCGTTCGCGCTCGCATGCATGGCGCCGCGCCGATACGAGCGCCTGGCGGACGCCGGCGCGGCGACCGGCGTGATCGATCCCCTGCTCGTGCGCGCGTATCTCCACGACGGCATGGCGCTCCCGGCGCACGAGCACGGCGACGGCACCACGCACACCGGCGCGGCGCTGTACCTCTTCGCGTCGGGCGTCGCACAGCGCGTCGTCAAAGCCGACGTCGCGAGCCTCTATCCGTCGCTCATGCGATCGTTCCGCATCGGGCCCAAGCGCGACCACCTCGGCGCGCTGCTCGCGCTCGTCGACCGATTGGTCGAGACGCGACTCGCCGCGAAATCGGCGGCCCGGGCCGCGCCGGCCGGCTCCGCCGAGCGACATGCGCACGAGGCCATGTCGGCGGCGATGAAGATCGTCGTCAACTCGGCGTACGGCTATCTCGCCGCGGGCGGCGACCTCACGCGCTTTGCCGACGTGCACGCCGCAAACGAGGTGACGCGCCGCGGTCGCGAAACGCTCGGCCTCATGTGCCGCGAGCTCGCCGCGCGCGGCGTCACGCTGCTCGAGGGCGACACCGATGGAGTGTACTTCGCCGTGCCGCCGCACTGGACCGAAGCCGACGAGCGCCGCGTCGTGCGCGACGTCGCGTCGCTTCTGCCGCCGCTCGTGCAGCTCGAGTTCGAGGGACGGTACGCGGCCATGCTCTCGCACGAGCCGAAGAACTACGCACTGCTCCGGTACGACGGCACGCTCACGCTGACCGGCGTCGCGTTCCGATCGAGCCGCATGGAGCCGTTCGCGGTCGAGTTTCTGCGCGCGGCGATCGCGCGGCTGCTCCGCGGCGACGTGGCCGGCGTGCGCGACGCGTACCTCGCGACCCTCGACGCGATTCGCGGGCGCGCGCTCGGCACGTACGAGATGTCGTCGCGCGTGCGCCTCACCAAGACGCCCGCCGAGTATCTCGCGACGCGCGACGCGCGGCGCGAGCTGTCGTACGAGGCGATGCTCGCCAGCGGCCGCACCACGTGGCGCGCGGGGGAGCGCGTGCGCGTGTATCGCACGCGGAACGGCGGAGCAAGCGTCGTCGCGGAGCAAGACGACGGCGCGCCGCCGCGCGACGATCCCCGCGACTACGACGTCGATTGGTACGTGCGGCTGCTGCGCGAGACCTACGCGGCGCGGATGGTGCGCGCGTTCACGGTGCAGGACTTTGCGGCGGTGTTCCCGCACCCGGATCAGTTGTCGTTGTTCACGCCGGCGATCGAGGGCGTGCGGACGATCCTCGTCGGCGAGCCGGCGCTCGCCGAGGTCAGTCCAGATTCTCCTGGATGAAGCGCTCGCTCAGGTGTACGTCGATCTGCTCGAGCGGAATGTCGCCGATGTTCTCGAAGCCGTGGACCTGCCCCGCCTTCACGATCAGAATGTCGCCCGGCCCGGCCTCGCGCTGTTCCCCGTCGACCGTCCATCGACCGCGCCCCGCGCGCACGATCGCGATCTCGTCATACGGATGGCGGTGCAGCCGCGTCTTTCGGCCCGGCGGCGACTCGACGAAGTAGATGGAGGCGGCGACGCCCCCATGCTCCGCGCCGACGAATTCGTGGGACATGCCGTGGAACGGCAGATCGGTCTGCGAGACGACGTGCATCGCGGATTCTCCTCAAGACTGGACGTACGAAATGTCGTTCCCGGGGCAACGGGTCTTGCGTGATCCTTATTTGTTCTACATAATAGAGTCATGCCTCGATCGCCCTCCGGCGCGCTCGGCCAGCTCGAGCTCACGATCCTGCTCGCCGTCGCTCGGCTCGACGCGGATGCCCATGGCCTGGCGATCCGCCGCGACATCTCGGCGCGGACGAAGCACGACTACTCGGTCGGCGCGGTGTACACGACGCTCCAGCGGCTCGAGAACAAAGGCCTGCTCTCCTCGTTCACGTCCGACCCGCTGCCCGTTCGGGGCGGACGCTCGCGGCGGCACTTTCAGCTCACGACCGCCGGGCGGCGCGCCATCCGCGACGCCGAGCGCAGAGCCGCCTCGCTGTGGGCCGGCATCGGCAGAACACTTCACCCGGAGCGCGCATGACCACGCCGCCGCGTGCCGCCGAGCAGCTGCTGCAAGCGCTCGGCGCGAATTCAGAGTTTGCTGATGTACTGCTCGGCGACCTCGCCGAGGAATTTGCCGAGCGCGCAGCGCGGGACGGCGAGCCGGCGGCGCGACGGTGGTATTGGATCGAGGCGACCCGCTCCGCTCCGCACCTGCTCGCGAACTGGATGCAGCGGATCGACGGGCCCGGATGCCGGCGCCTCGCCCGCACCGTGGGAACGGCGTACCTGCACGTGGCCGTCGTGACGCTCATCGCGATCGTCGTCGCGAGCAGCTTCGCCTTCGTGATGACCGACTCCGCGCTCTTCGGTAGCGGCCGCCTCCACGCGACGACCGGGACCGTGTCGGTGTTCCTCGGTCTCGCGACCGCACAGGGGATGCTCGGCGGCTATTTCGCCGCGCGGCTCGATCGCGACGCGCCGCTGGCCTGCGCGACCGTGCTCGCGCTCGTGTGGTGCGTGCTCGGATTCGCGATTTACGCGATCGTCGGCAGCGCGCCGGTTGCCGTGCGGCTGCTGCATCCGCTCGTGCTGCTGCTCGGCGCGATCACGGGTGGGCTCGTGCGCGTGACGAGCACGCGCGGCGCGACGGCGCGCTAGGCAGTCGTCGAGCATCGCGCTACTGCGCGAACGCCCGCTTCGGATTCTCCGTGCAGCGCTTCACCGGCTGCGGCTCGTACCCGCCCTCTCCCGCCGTCCAGCAGTCGCCGTACAACGAGCAATAGCAGATCCGCGTGCTGATCGAATCGCGATGCGCGCGAAACTGGCGCGCGTCGACCGAGTCGGTCACCTGCATCAGCTCAACGGTCGCGTTCACCGGAATCACAATTCCGCGCTCCACAGTCGTCATCTTCGCGCCCTTCCAGCTCGGATGGATCCCGAGCGACTCGGCCGCCTCGGACCAGGTGTGCACGGGATTCCCCTTCACGTACACCTCGAACGTTTTGATGACGGCGGGGCCGAGACCGACGTTCTGAATGATGCGCGCGTAGCCGTCGTTGTTCGAGCTGCCGAGGATCAGGTACGGCCACACCGCGGCCTTCGCCTGGTCGCGCATCAGCTTGGACTGATACACGGCCGTGATCATCGCGATCGCCGCGATGAGCGTCGCCGAGCTGGCGACGATGCGGTTGGTGATGTCTTCGAGGCGGAGGGCCATGGCGCGTCAAAGATGAGGCCGTGCAGCCACCTGTCAATCCGCCCCTTGCGCGATGTCATTTAGAAAACTATACTGAACCACATGGTTCAGTATTCGCCCGCCCTCGACCGCGCCTTCGCCGCCGTCGCCGACCCCACCCGCCGCGGCATCCTCGAGCAGCTCGCCCGCCGCGATGCCTCGATCACCGACCTCGCCGAGCACTTCGAGATGTCGCTCACCGGCATCAAGAAGCACGTCCGCCTGCTCGAGGACGCCGGCCTCGTGCGCACGCAGAAAGCGGGGCGCGTCCGCACCTGTCGCATCGGCCCGAACACGCTCTCGGCCGAAGTCGCATGGATGCAGAAATACCAATCGATGATGGAACAGCGCCTCGATCACCTCGAGAAGCTCCTCGAGCGCACCAAAGGAGAATTCTGATGCCGACCGTCCCCGGACGCCGCGCCAGCGTGAGCACGCCCCGCGAACGCGAGATTCGCATCGAGCGCATCTTCGACGCCCCGCGCGAGCGCGTGTGGCGCGCGATGACCGACCCCGAGCTCGTCGCGCAATGGTGGGGGCGCGGCAACAAGCTCGTCGTCGAGCGCATGGAGGTCGTGCGCGGCGGGCACTGGCGCTACGTCGAGTACACGCCGGACGGCGAAGCGCACGGCTTCGAGGGGCGCTATCGCGAGGTCACGCCGCCGGAGCGCATCGTCCGCACGTTCGAGTGGGACGGGGCGCCCGGCCACCCCGCCGTCGAGCACATGACGCTCGAGGACCTGGGCGACGGACGCACGCGGCTCGTAAGCGTTTCACTCTTCCTCGAGCCCGGCGATCGCGACGGGATGATCGGCGCCGGCATGGAGGGCGGCATGAACGAGAGCTTCGAGGCGCTCGATCGGGTGCTGGCCGCCATGTAGGCAACACGCCGGGAGCGGCGCTTCCACCCGCTGCCGAGCCGAGGCGCCGGATTCACCTAGCGCGATGCGTTTTCCGGGTGGTAATCGTCCGTATCTCGGCGATGAATCCCTCAAAATTCCTGGCCGCCGCCGGCCTTGGCTTGCTCGCGATGCTCCCCGCGGGGCGTGGCGCCGGTGCTCAGCGCGCGCCCTTCTCGTTCGAGCGGATCGCGGAAGAGCGCGGGCTTTCCAACGGCACGGTCACCGCCATCGCGCAGGGGACGGTCGGCTTCCTCTGGTTCGGCACCGAGGACGGACTCGATCGCTACGACGGGACCGGCTTCACGGTATTCCGTCCCGTCGACGGTGACACGGCGTCGCTCGCCGACGCGTGGGTCACGTCGCTCGCGCCGAGTCGCAACGGATCGGTCTGGGTCGGCACGCTGCACGGCGGCGTGGCGCGGCGCGATGCGCGCATCCGCGGCTTTCGCCGCTACCAGCACGTGCCGAAGGATCCGTCCTCGCTCGCCAACAACCAGATCAACACGCTGCTCGAGGCGCGCGACGGCACGCTGTGGGTCGGCACGCCGAGCGGGCTCGACGCGCTCGACACGACCACCGGCCGCGCGCGCCACTTCATCCCCGCGCCGACCGGCGACTCCGCGCGGTTCAGCAACGACGTCATCTCGCTGCTCGAGATCCCCGGCGGCGACCTCTGGGTCGGGACGCGCCGCGGCGTGTATCTCCTCGACCGCCGCACCGGCGCGTTCCAGCTGCTCGATCTCCCGCTGCACACGCGCGAGATTCGCGCGCTGCTCTTCGACCGGTACGGCGTGGTGTGGGTCGGCACGCCGGACGATCTCGTCGCCGTGGAAGGACGCTCGAAGGTGGTGCTGCACCGGTACACGAGAACCGCCGGCACGGACTCGCCGGTCGCGAACGGCGTCAACGCACTCAACCAGGGACCGGACGGCACGATCTGGATCGGCAGCGACAACGGCGTCGTCGCGCTCGATCCGGCGGCCGGCACGTTCACCCGGCACACGCGCGATCTCGGTGACCCGCGTTCGCTCGGCGGGCCGATCGTGCGCTCCGTGCTCACCGATCGGGGCGGCGTGCTCTGGGTGGGCGTGGAGAGCTACGGCCTGAGCAAGCACGCGCCGGCCGCCGTCACGTTCGACCTTCTGCGCCACGATCCATCCAATCCGCGGTCGCTGAGCGACGGGTACGTGCGCGGCATCAGCGGCGACCGCCAGGGCAACGTGTGGATCGGCACGCAGCACGGCGGGCTCGATCGTATCGATCCGAGCGGTCGCGTGCGCGTGTATCGCCATCGCAACGGCGACCCGCATTCGCTCCCCGGCGACAACGTGTGGGCGTTCTTCGAGGACCACGCCGGCGTCGACTGGGTCGGATTGCACGAGCAGGGGTTCGGAACGTTCGATCCCGCGACGGGCGCGTTCACACGCTCGCCGTTGGTGCCGGCGGACGCGAGCGTCAACGTGATCTACGAGGACCGGGCGGGCACGCTTTACGTGGGCAGCGAAGGGCGCGGGCTGTACGCGATCGCGCCGGACCGCCGGAGCGTGCGCACGTACGGCTCCACGCAGGGCGAGCTCCGCGTGCTCGCCAACAATGACGTGCAGTCGATTCTCGAGGATCGCTCGGGGATCTTGTGGATCGGCGGCGCCGACGGGCTCACGCGCCTCGACCGCGCGCACGGTCGCGTCGGGCACTACTACGGCAAGCCGGGACAGGCCGGCACGCTCGGCAGCAGCTTCGTCACGGACATCATGCAGGACAGCCGCGGCACGATCTGGGTCGCGACGAAGGGCGGCGGGCTGAATCGGTTCGACGAGCGCACGGGCCAGTTCACCTCGATCGGCACGGCGCAGGGACTGCCGCACAGCTTCATCTACGGCGTGCTGGAAGACGCGCACGGCATGCTCTGGCTGAGCAGCGACGACGGGATCGCGATGTACGATCCGCACTCCGGGCTCGTGATGCGCTACGGGCTGGCGGACGGGCTCCAGGCGCGCGAGTTCAATCGCGAAGCGCACTATCGCGCGCCCGACGGGACGATGTACTTGGGCGGCATCAACGGCGTGAACGTCTTCCATCCCGACGTGCTCGCGGCGATTCCCGCCCCGCCCAGAGCCGTGCTGATGAGTCTCGCGCTCGACGGCGTGGATCGCCCGATCGTCGGCCTCACCGCGGATTCCGTCGTGCGGCTCGACCACGAAGGGAACACGTTCACGGTGTCCTTCGCGGCACCCGACTTCACGGCGCCGGAGAAGATCCGCTTCGCGTACAAGCTCGAGGGCGTCGACCGCGACTGGGTGCTCGCGGGCGACCAGCACAAGGCGACGTACGCGAGCGTGCCCACGGGCCGCCACCTTCTCCGCGTGATCGCCTCGAGCCCGAACGGCGCGTGGAACACGCACGGGGCGGCGGTGACGCTCTACGTCGCGCCGGCCTGGTGGGCGACGTGGTGGGCGCGCGCACTCGAGCTGCTGGCGGCGGCGGCGGTCATCTTCGGGATCGTGCGCCTGCGCGAAGCCGCGGCCCGGCGGCGCAGCGCGGAGCTCGAGCGGCGCGTGGAGGCGCAGACGCGCGACCTCACCGAAGCACACGCGCGGCTGCTCCAGGCGCAGAAGGCCGAGAGCCTCGCGATCCTCGCCGGCGGCGTCGCGCACGACTTTAACAATGTGCTCATGAGCGTCGTCGTCGGCGCCGAGCTGCTCGAGTACCAGGTGGCCGGCAACGAGCGCGCGGCGGAGACGGTGCAGCGCATCCGCACCGCGGGCTTCCGCGCCGCGGAGCTCACGCAGCAGATGCTCGCCTACGCCGGCAAGGGCCGCGTCGCGGTCGAGAAGGTTGACGTCGCGCGCCTCGTCGAGGACATGCTCGCGCTCGTGCGCGCCACGGTGCCGCGCACGACGGAGCTGGCGTTCATGCCGCCCGCCGCCCCGGCGGTGGTCGAGGCCGACGCGACGCAGCTCCGCCAGATCATCATGAACCTCGCGACGAACGCCGCCGAGGCGATCGGCGACCGCGCGGGTCACGTCACAGTGCGCGTGGACGTGGAGGAGCGCCCGATGCGCGAGCTCGGGCTCATGCACGCGGCGACGGACATGCCGGCCGACGGCCCGTACGTGGTGCTCGACGTCGCCGACGACGGCCGAGGCATCGAGCCCGCGATCCTCTCGCGGATCTTCGACCCGTTCTTCACGACCAAATTCACCGGCCGCGGCCTCGGCCTCGCCGCGCTGCTCGGCATCGTGCGCGGACACCACGGCGGGCTCACGGTGATCACGGCGCCGGGCGAAGGCACGCGGTTCCTGATCTACCTCCCGCGCACGGAGGGCGCGCCCGCCTCGCAGACGCCAGCCACGCCCCCGCAGGCCGTGCCGGCCGTGGGGACGACGCGCGTGCTCGTGGCCGACGACGAGGACGACGTGCGCGAGATCTGCAAGCGCATCCTCAAGGAACTCGGCTACGACGTCATCGTCGCGACCGACGGCGCCGCGGCGGTCGCGCTGGCGGAGATCCGGGAGGTCGACGTGTTCCTGCTCGACGTGACGATGCCGAAGATGAACGGCGCGGCGGCGGCGCGGGCGCTCCGCGAGAAGGGTTTCGACGCGCCAATCGTGCTGATGAGCGGATACGCGGAAGAAGACCTGCTGCGGCGCGGGATCACGGTGGACGCGGACGCGTTTCTGAAAAAGCCGTTCCGGGCAAGCGAAGTGGGCGCCGTGCTGAGAAAAGTCGTGCGAACGCGATCAGTGGCGTGAGCGTACACAGCTAACGGCGCAAACAACTAACAGCGCTGACTTCCAAACGGCGCTGACTTCCGAACGGCGCTGACTTCCGAACGGCGCGAACTCCCAAACGGCGCGAACTTCCAAACGGCGCTGCCTGGCGGCAGACCCGTTACGGCGCAAATAACGAACCGCGCAACGGCGAACGGCGGCAACGGCGAACGGCGGCAACCGCTAGCTGCGCGGGGGCTCGTCGCGGGGCGCGTCACCGCGCGGCGGCTTCGGCGAGCGTCCACGTCGCGGCGCTCCACGTCGCCGAGGTCCGCGCCGTTTGCGCGGAGGGTACTGCGTCGCCGGCGGACCGCTGCTCGGGTGGCGCAGCAGAGAGTTCAGCATCTTCGTAATCGTCACGATCCGATTGTGCTGGCGCCAGTACACCTTTCCGCTGATCAGACGCGCCGCAACGTTCCGGCGAAGATGTCCGATCGTTTCTTCGGCGGAAGCGCGCGATGTGCGCAGAAACTGCGCCCGGTCGCGTCCCGGCCCGCGGCCCATTCCTTCGCGAATGTTGGAGCCGATCGACTCCGCGCTGCGTCGCAGTTGATCGAGGTGAATGAGCCGGGACGCGCCGGCGATGATCTCTTCGACGTCGTCCGCCACGAGGTCGGCGGCGTCGAGAACGTCGAGGTTGCGATGAGGAGGCATGCGGCATGATGCGGCGCTTCGCATCGAAGGACACCACCATTCGAACGCCGCCACGGTCTTAGCATTGCCCGCTTTTCGCCTTGCCCGCCTTTAGCCTCGCCCGCGGTTGGCTGTTTGCGCCGTAACGGGTCTGCCGCCAGGCAGCGCCGTTTGGAAGTCAGCGCCGTTTGGGAGTTCGCGCCGTTCGGAAGTCAGCGCCGTTCGGAAGTCAGCGTCGTTTGGAAGTCAGCGCCGTCAGTCGTTTGCGCCTTTTGTTGTGCACCGCTCCGCTGCTTGCATCTTGCGCTTTCCCGCCTTTCCCAGCATTGTATACAAAGCATACCGCGTCGCCCTGGGGCTTGCCATGCGCTCTCGTCTCCTCGTTGGCACTGCGCTGTTCGCCGTTCTCCCGTCCCTGCTCCCCGCCCAGCGCTTTCCGCGCCCGCCCATCTTCCGGCGCCCGGAGCCGCCGCCGGCGAACTTGCCGCCACAGCCGGCGGTCGTCGCCAACTCGCTCGCGCTCCAGCGCTCCAAGTGGTCGTTCGAGACCGCGCCGGTCGTCACGCACATGGAGGTGCCCGCCGTCGGCGGCGGCACCGCCGTGTATACGACGCTCGGCAGCGCGGACCATGCCGATTATCGAATCAACGATCACTACGCCGCGACCCTGGACCTGAACCTGTCCACGGATTTCGGGTCGGCGTCGTACATCGTCTCCGAGCTCGGCACCCGGTATCGGCCGCTCGCGCCCGGCGCGGACATCCGCCCGTACTTCGATCTCCGCGCCGGCTATCTGTACATGTCGGACCAGTACGTCGTCCCGCTCCCCGGCGGCGGCACGGTGCCCGTGCAGCAGTTCGAATCCGGATGGCGGTTCGCGCGCGGCGTCGGCGCGACCGTGGGCACGGGGATGGAGTACACGCTCACGCGCTCGCTGTCGCTCACCACGGAGCTGAGCGCCATGCGGAGCCGGATGGCGGCGTATCACGTGAACACGCCGACCGCGGTGCCGAATAGCGAAGGGCGCTACTGGATGACCTCCGTGCGCTACTCGCTCGGCTTCAAGTACAACGCGGTGCGCGTGCTTCACGCGATGCAGCAGGCGCTGCACTAGCCGCGCCCGCACCCCGCGTTCGCGATCGCGCGACCCACTCGCGCGATTCTTGCGCCCCATGCTCGGTGCGGCGCGCGCCGCGCGCGCTCATTCTCAAATGAGCGTTCTTATATAATCTCGATCCGGGCGCACGAGCATGATCGACTTCATCGATCGCGTGCCCGCCGAGCGGCGCTGGATCGCGGCGCTCTCGGCGGTGGGCGCGGCGAACATGGCGCTGGGAACGCTGGTGCAGACCGGCGTCATTCGCCGCCTGCCGGACCCGCCGAGCGACGCGTTCGACTCGGAAAAGGTGCTGCTGAGTCCACAGGCGTTCGCGCTGGGCGTGCCCGACGCGCCCGTCGCGATGACCGGGCTGCTCGCGAACATCCCGCTCGCGTTCGCCGGCGGGGCGCGCCGCGGCGTCGAGCACCCGTGGCTGCCGGTCGTCATCGCAGCCAAGGCCGTGGTCGAGGTCTCGGTCGCGGCGTGGTACCTCGTGCAGATGCGGACGCGGCTGCACACGTTGTGCGCATACTGCCTGGTCGGATCGACGATCAGCGCCGCGCTCGCGGTCCTCACGATGCGTGACGCCGCGCGGGTACTCGAAACGCCGCGGGCTCGCCTCGTCGGGGCGGCCGCGGCGCTGGGCATCGGCGGGATTGCGTTCGCCGCGATGACGCTGATCGATTCCAGACACCGAGCGCGCGATGGGCGCATGGCGCCACTCGGCGCGTGAACGGGAGGGCGACAACATGGAAGTACAGACCGTGGTCATCACCGGCGCATCGGCCGGGCTCGGCCGCGCGATCGCGCAGCGCTTTGCCGACGACGGCGCGCGCATCGGGCTGATCGCGCGCGGACGCGAACGGCTCGAGTCGGCGCGGCGCGACGTGGAGTCGCGCGGCGGGCGCGGGCTGGTGCTTCCGCTCGATGTGGCCGACGCCGCGGCGGTCGAGCAGGCCGCCGAGCTCGTCGAGACGGAGCTCGGGCCGATCGACGTCTGGATCAACAACGCCATGACGTCCGTCTTCGCACCGGTGAGCGAGACGCGCGCCGACGAGTATCGGCGCGTGACGGAGGTCAACTATCTCGGGTTCGTGCACGGCACGCTCTCCGCGCTCCGGCGCATGCGGCCGCGGCGCTCGGGCGTGATCGTCCAGGTCGGCTCGGCGCTCGCGCATCGCAGCATCCCGCTGCAGTCCGCGTACTGCGCGACGAAGCACGCGATCAAGGGCTTCACCGAGTCGCTGTACTCGGAGCTGCTGCACGATCAGGTCGGCGTGCGCGTGACGATGGTCGACATGCCGGCGATGAACACGCCGCAGTTCGACTGGGTGCGGAGCCGGCTGCCGCATCGCGCGCAGCCTGTGCCGCCGATCTTCCAGCCGGAAGTTGGCGCCGACGCCGTGTACTATGCGGCGCATCACGACTGCGGGCCCGAGCTGCTCGTGGCGTGGCCCACGCTCAAAGCGGTGGTCGGCGAGAAGTTCATCCCGCGCTATCTCGATCGCATGCTGGCGCGCACCGGCTACTCGTCGCAGCAGACGGATGAGCCCGCGCGAGATCGGCCGGACAACCTGTTCGAGCCTGTGCCGGGCAACTGGGGCGCGCACGGCCGGTTCGACGACCGCTCGCGATCGTTCAGCCTCGAGCTGTGGGCGCGAGAGCACCGCGGGTGGCTGGCGCTCGGCGCCGCCGGCGCGCTCGGGCTCGTGCTCGGCTCGCTCCGCGGCGATTCCGTCGAGTCGGAGAAGTCTTTGCCGACCTGATCGGCCGCGTTCCGGCGCGCGGGAGCGATTTATGCGCCGCGCGCCGACTACTTGTCAATGCCAGCACTCTTTCCGCGGTGGACCAACATCGTGGCGAGAGGATCGCTGCTCGCCATCTTCGCGATCGCGGGCGGCGTCCCCATTGCCTTGATGGTGTGGGTCCGGACGTCCTATGCGACCGGCGAGCACGCGAACGTCACGCAACCCGTGCCGTTCGATCATCGCGTGCACACCGCCGGCCTGGGGCTGGACTGCCGCTACTGTCACGCGACGGTGATGCGCGCGGCGAGTGCGGGCTTTCCGCCGTCGTCGGCGTGCATCGGCTGTCATCGCCCCTCGATCGTGAACTCGACCATGCTGACGCCTGTGCGCAACAGCATCGCCACGCAGCGGCCAGTCGCCTGGCGGCGCGTCGACGCGCTGCCGGACTTCGTGTTCTTCAATCACAGTATTCACGTTGCCAAGGGCATCGGCTGCGAGACGTGCCACGGGCGCGTCGCCCGCATGGGCCAGGTCGCACAGGCCGCGCCGCTGAGCATGCGCTGGTGTCTGGACTGCCACCGGGACCCGACGCCGCACATCCGGCCGCGCGAGGCCGTGACGATCATGGGCTGGGATGCCGCGCACGGCCGCCCTCGCGCCGACTCGCTCGGCGTGCGGCTCGCGCAGCTCTATGGCGTGCGGCGCCTCACGAGCTGCACCACCTGTCACCGCTGATGCCGATGCGATCACACGACGCCGTGCCGACGCCTGGCCTCGACCGCCGCGAGTTCCTGCGCCTCGCCGGCGCCAGCATCGCGCTCGCGGGACTCGACGGATGTTCGCGCATGCCCGCCGAGCACATTCTGCCGTACGTCGACAGCCGGCCGGAGCTGACGCCGGGCGTGCCGCAATTCTATGCGACGGCGATGTGCGTCGACGGATTCGCCACCGGGCTCCTCGTCGAGAGCCACGACGGTCGCCCGACGAAGATCGAGGGCAATCCCGCGCATCCGGCGAGCCTCGGCGCCACGTCGCCGATCCATCAGGCGTCCGTGCTGCAACTGTACGACCCCGATCGCGCGCGGGCCGCGCGCATCGGGGCGCGCCGCACGACATGGGCGGAGATCGCGGCGACGCTCGCGCCGGCCGCGCTCCGCGCACGCGTCGGCTCCGGCGCCGGAATGCGCCTGCTCATCGCGCCCACGTCGTCGCCGCTTCACGAAGCGCTGCTCGCCCGCGTGCTCCAGGCGTACCCCGAGGCGCGCATTCATATGTACGCGCCGCTCGCGCCTGATGCCGGCCTCGCGCGCACCGTGCCGCACTACGATCTGTCGCGCGCGAACGTGCTCGTCGCGATCGACAGCGACTTCCTGGCGAGCGGGCCGTTCCATCTGCGGTACGCCCGCCAGTTCGCGGACAACCGGCGGCTCGCATCGCCGTCGGCGCCGATGAATCGGCTCTACGCGATCGAGTCGACCGTTTCGCCGACCGGCGCGGCGGCCGATCAGCGCTTCGCGGTTCGGCCGCGCGAGATCGGATCGATCGTTCAGAGTTTACTCACCGCCGTCCGCGGCGGCGGAGCGGCGCCCGGCTGGGTGGCGGCGATCGCGCGTGATCTCGCGGCGCATCGCGGGCAGGCCGTGGTGATCGCGGGCAGCGGGCTCGCCGAGGCCGATCGACGCGCGATCGACGAGATCAACGCCGCGCTCGGCGCGACCGGCACGCTCGCGTGGTACGCGCCGTCCCCGCTGCTCGGCGGGTCTGTGGCGCTGCACCCGTTCGGCGAGCTCGTTGCCGCGCTCCACGCGCGGACCGTGGACACGCTGATCGTTGTCGGTGGCAACCCGTCATATGCCACGCCGGCGGCGCTCGAGTTCTCGTCGCTCATGCGCGCCGTGCCGAACGCCGGCTACCTCGGTCCGTACGAGAACGAGACGGCGCGCGACGCTCGCTGGTTCGTGCCCGAGTCGCACTATCTGGAGTCGTGGAGCGACGCGCGCGCGTACGACGGCACGCTCTCGATCGTGCAGCCGCTCGTCCAGCCGTTGTATCCGTCGATCACAGCCGCGGAGCTCTACGCCGCGCTCGGCGGCACGCCGGCGAACGGCGCGTACGATCTGCTGCGGCAGTCCTGGGCGGCGCGCGCGGGGGCGAACGCCGAGGACGTGTGGGCCGACGCGCTGCGGCGCGGGCTCGTGCCGAGCACCGCGTTCACGGCGACGGCCAGTGCGCCGGCGAACGGCGGGTCCGTGTCGCCACCGGCCGGGGAAGCGAACGCAACGCCGGCCCCGGGAACGCTCGACGTCATTTACACGGCGGACGTCAAGGTGCATGACGGCGCCTACGCTAACAACGGCTGGCTCCAGGAGCTTCCGCACCCCATCACGAAACTCTCATGGGGCAACGCCGCGCTGCTCGGCGTGCGCACGGCGCAGCGGCTCGGCGTGCGCGACGGCGACGCGCTCACGCTCGCCAGCGGCGGCCGCGAGCTCCACGTGGCGGCGTTCACGGTGCCCGGCCACGCCGAGGAGTGCGTCACGCTGCAACTCGGGTACGGGCGCGACGGCAGCGAGTCGATGGCGAAGGGCGTCGGCGCGAACGCGTACGCGCTCATGCCGGCGCCGGGCGTGCGCGTGCAATCGGGCGTCGCGGTACGCGCGGGCGGAACCGCGCCGGCGTTCGCCCTCGCGCAGAGCGAGAGCCGCATGACCATCGGCGAGCCCGTGCGGCGCGCGACGCTCGCCGAATATCGCACGTCGCCCACGTCCGTCGGCGACCGGCCGGGCCGCGTGCTGTCGCTCTACCCCGAGCCGGCGCCGCCCGGCGGCGAGGCGCTCCCAAATCAGTGGGCGATGACGATCGATCTCGGCACGTGCATCGGCTGCGGCGCGTGCGTGGTCGCGTGCCAGGCGGAGAACAACATCCCGGTCGTCGGCGCCGAAGAAGTCCGCAATGCGCGCCTGATGCAGTGGATCCGCATCGACCGGTACTTCGCCGAGCGAGAGAATCACGACGGCGACATGGAGACGCTGTTCCAGCCGATGCTCTGCCAGCAGTGCGAGCACGCTCCGTGTGAGTACGTCTGCCCAGTGGAAGCGACCGTACACAGCGCCGACGGGCTCAACGAGATGATCTACAACCGGTGCGTCGGCACGCGCTTCTGCTCGAACAACTGCCCGTACAAGGTGCGCCACTTCAACTGGTACGACTACAACGCGCATCTCTCCGAGACCGAGCTGATGGTGAAGAACCCGGACGTGACGGTGCGCGAGCGCGGCGTGATGGAGAAGTGCACGTTCTGCGTGCAGCGGATCCGGGAGGCGGAGATCGCGGCCGAGCGCGACGGCCGCGCGCTGCGCGGATCGGAGGTGCAGACCGCGTGTCAGCAGGCGTGCCCGACGCGCGCGATCACGTTTGGCTCGCTCACCGAGCGCGACGCCGAGATGATGAAGCGGCGCCAGCAGCCGCGAGCCTATTCGGCGCTCCGCGAGCTTGGCACGGAGCCGCGCGTCCGATATCTCGCGCGCGTACGCAATCCGAACCCGGACGCGGAGCCGACCGCATGAGCGCCGCGCCGATCGTGTACGACGAGGAGCGCGCATTCCCGGAGCCGCCGGAGTGGCCGGTCCTGGCGTTCGAGGGCGGCGATCAGGCGCTGACCGAGCAGCTGCTCGCGCCGCTGCGCGGCGCCGGAGCGGTCTGGTGGACGCTCTTCGTGCTGTCGGCGCTCGGCACCGCCGTGTTCGCGCTGTCGATCTGGGTGACCGTCGCCAGGGGTGTGGGCACCTGGGGGAACAACATCCCCGTGGCGTGGGCATTCGCGATCACCGACTTCGTGTGGTGGATCGGCATCGGGCACGCGGGCACGTTCATCTCGGCGTTCCTGCTGCTGCTCAACCAGCACTGGCGCTCGTCGATCAACCGCATCGCCGAGGCGATGACGATCTTCGCGCTCGTGAACGCGGGCCTCTTCCCCGTGCTGCACCTTGGGCGGCCGTGGTTCTTCTACTGGCTGATCCCGTACCCGGCGACGATGGGCGTGTGGCCGAACTTCAAGAGCGCGCTGCCGTGGGACATCGCTGCGGTCACGACGTATCTCACCGTCTCGCTGCTCTTCTGGTACGCGGGGCTCGTGCCCGACCTCGCGACGGCGCGCGACCACGTGACCTCGCGGTTCGCGCGGCGCGTGTACGGGATCTTCGCGCTCGGCTGGCGCGGTGCGAGCGTCGAGTGGCGGCAGCACCGCGTGGCGATGGTGCTGCTCGCGGCGCTCGCGACGCCGCTCGTCGTCTCCGTGCACAGCGTGGTGAGCCTCGACTTCGCGATCGCGCAGCTCCCCGGCTGGCACTCCACGATCTTCCCGCCGTACTTCGTGGTCGGCGCGATCTACTCCGGCTTCGCGATGGTGCTGCTGCTCGTGCTGCCGCTGCGCCGCGCCTATCGGCTGGAGCACGTGATCACCAAGCGCCACCTCGACGCGATGGCCAAGCTGACGCTCGTCATGGCGATGCTGCTGCTCTACGCGTACGTCATCGAGGCGTTCCTCGCCTGGTATCGCCACGATCCGCACGAGGCGTTCACGAATCTCTACGAACGCCCCGCCGGCACGTACGCCGCGATCTACTGGACGATGATCTTCTGCAACATCGTCGCGCCGCAGATGTACTGGTGGAAGCGCTGCCGGACGAGCGAAGTCACCCTCTATCTCGGTGCGGCGCTGATTCTCATCGGCATGTGGCTCGAGCGCTTCATCATCATCGTCGTCTCGCTGCACCGCGACTTCCTGCCCTCGAGCTGGCACTTCTACCGCCCGACGTGGGTCGACTTCGGCCTGCTCGGCGGAAGCATCGGCCTGTTCGGATTCCTCTTCCTGCTGTTCGTCCGGTTCGTGCCCTTCGTCGCGATCAGCGAAGTGAAGCGGCTGCGCCACGAGCTCGGCGCACACGACGGCCGCGAGATCGGGCTGCCGCATGCGTGACGCGAAATGGCCGGCCGGCGCCTACGCCGCGGAGTTCGCCGACGAGCGCACGTTCGCCGGCGCGCTGGCGATTCTTCGGGAGCGCGGCTACAGCCGGATCGAGACGTACTCGCCCTATCCGGTGGATCGCACCTTCGCGGCGATTCCCGAGCCGCCGTCTCTGCTGCCGCCGGCCGTGTTGTTCGCCGGTCTCGGGGGCGGCGCGATCGCGTACTGGATTCAGTGGTACACCAACGCGGTCTCGTATCCGCTCGACATCGGCGGCCGTCCGACGCACGCGGTGCCGGCGTTCTTCATTCCGACGTTCGAGGGGACCGTGCTCGCCGCGGCCTGCATGGCGTTCTTCGGATTGTTCCTGCTGCTCCGACTGCCTCGGCCGTGGCACCCGATGTTCGAGGTCGACGGCTTCGAGCGCGCGATGATCGACCGCTACTGGATCGCGATCGACGCGTCCGACCACCGCGCGGACCGCGAGCTCACGCCCCGCGAGCTCGCCGGGCTGGCGCCGCTCCGCGTCGAGCGCGTGGGGGCGACCGCGTGATCTACGTCGCACTCGCGTGCCTGTGTCTCACCCTGCTCGCGTGCGGCCGGCCGGCCGAGGGGCGCGAGCAGCGCGACTTCGAGCGCATGCGCCAGCAGCAGCGCTACGATTCGTACGAGCCGAGCGCGTTCTTCGCCAACCGCGCGGAGTTGCAGGCGCCGCCCGCGCACACGATTCCGTGGTCGGCGGATACGTCCCTCGCGGCGACCGTGCCGGGATTTCTCACGGGCAGCGACAACGGCACCGACCTGGCCGCGCTGCCGATCGCGCCCGAGCAAGCCACGCTCGCGCGCGGCGCCGAGCAGTTCTCCATCTCGTGCGCGCCGTGTCACGGCGCCGGCGGATACGGCGCGGGCATCGTCGGGGTGAACCTCCCCGGTGGTGCGCCGCCGTCGCTCCGCGCGCCGCAGATTGCCGCGCTCGCGCCCGGCACGATCTTCAAGGTGATCACGAACGGCTTCGGGCGCATGCCGCCGCACGGATGGCAGATGCCGCCCGAGCTTCGCTGGGCGGTCGTGGCGTACGTGAAATCGCTCGGGCGCACGCCGTCCACGCCGGCGACGCGCGCCGACTCGACGCGCGCCGCGCTGCTCCAGCGTCTGGACTCGGCGCGCTCGCTCGACGCGCGACTCGCCGTGATGCGCGCCGCCACCGGGAGGAACAAGTGACCCGCGCCAGCATCCGCACGGCGATGCTCGCCGCGTGCAGCATCGCGGTCATCATCGTGGTGATCGCACTGTTCCAGGATCTGCGCCAGCTCGCGCTCGTGTTCCTCGTCGCGTACGCGGCGGCGGTCAGCGTGGTGCTCGGCACGCTCGCCATGACGCTGATCGCGCACCTCACGACCGCCACCTGGTTCCGGCCGTTTCGCGCGCCCGCCGAGCAGGTGATTCGCACCCTGCCCGTGCTCGCGGGGTTGGGCGTGCTGCTGCTCGTCGCCATGCCGACGCTGTATCCGTGGGCGGGAACGCGCGATCCCGCTCGCGTCTACCTCAACGGGCCGTTCTTCGTGGTGCGCTGGATCGTGTACTGGATCGCGTGGCTCGCGATCGCCCGGGGCCTCCACACGGCACGGCGGATCGAGCGGCAGGGCGAGGTCGCGCGCGCCGCGCGGCGCTATCGCGTCGTCTCGTGCGTCGGGCTCGTCGCGCTCGCGTTCACGATGACCTTCGCCGCGATCGACTGGATGATGTCGCTCACGCCGGACTGGGCGTCCACGATCTACGGCGTGATCTGGTTCGCCGGCGGCCTGGTGGGCGCGCTCGCGCTGCTCGCCGTACTCGCGTCCGGCAGCGACGCGACTCCGGCGGTCCCGACAGCCGACGAGCATTCGCTCGGCAAGCTGCTCGTCACGTTCGTCCTCTTCTGGCTCTACGTGTCGTTCGCGCAGTACGTCGTGATCTGGAGCGGCGACGTGCCGGAGGAAGTGACGTGGTACGCGGCGCGCACGCACGGCGGCTGGGGCGTGGTCGCGGGCGTGCTCGTGCTCTTCGGCTTCGCGCTCCCGTTCGTGCTGCTGTTGCTCGCGCCCGTAAAGCGGAGCCGACGCGCACTGGCCGCGCTGGGCCTGCTGCTCCTGGCGATGCACTACGTCGACACGTTCTGGATGCTCGCGCCTGGTGTCGTACCGGTCGACTGGTGGACGGTGATCGCCGGCTGTGCCGTGCTCGTCCTGGTCGTCGCCGCGCTGGCGTGGCGCTTCAGCCGGCTCCCGGCCGCCGCCCCGGTCTGATCGTTGCTGCCTCGCGGCCGTCCATGTTGCCGCGCTCCGTGCGGGCGCGACAGCAAGCTTTTCAGTTGTTGTATTAGGAGGTACACATGACACATGCCGCGCATACGCCGCAGTTTCACCCGCACGAGCAGCACTCCGGGCAGGTCCGGTGGGCGAGCGGGCTGAACTTCATCGCGGGCATCTATCTGCTGATCTCGGCGTGGATCGGGGGCACGGGCGCCGGGAATACGTGGAACAGCGTGATCGCCGGGATCGTGGTCGCGATCCTCGCCGCGACGCGCTTCAGCGGCTCGACGGGCCCGTGGGCGAGCTGGATCGACGCCCTGATCGGCATCTGGCTCATCATCTCGCCGTGGGTGTACGGCTACTCCGGCGAGAGCTGGCAGTGGAACTCGATCGTGGTCGGCATCATCATGGTGATCCTCGGCGTCTGGAGTGCGCTCGCCTCCAACACGAGCGAAGGCGCCGCGCCGACGACGACCCCGCGAGTCTAGTACGCGACGCGCACGCAACGCGCAACGAGCGGCGCGGCACAATCTTCGCGCCGCTCGTTCCGCGCCGACCTTCAGGAGATTCGCATGGCCATGAACGACAACGCGTCGCCGCACCCGACCTCCGGCGACGCACGCGACGCCCACGCACCCGCCGTCGCGAGCGGCTTGCACGATACCGCCGACACCGCACGCGAGCTCGCCCAGACGCTGGAGCGCGGCGCGAGCGCGCTCGACAAGGCGGGCAGCACCGCCGAGAGCGTCACGCGCAAAGCCGAACAGGTGGCGGACCGCGCCGAAGCCGCGCGCGACATGATGACGCGCCGCGTGCGCGAGCACCCCATGGCGGCCGTTGCCGCGGCGCTCGTCGTCGGCTTCGTCGCCGCGCGCGCCGGCGACTGAGCGCATGCCCCACGCGCGCATCGCGCGCATCGAGCGCGTCACGAGCGCGGCATACCGCATTCCGACCGACGCGCCCGAGTCCGACGGCACGATCCAGTGGGACAGCACGACCCTGGTCGTGGTGCACCTCACCGCGGAGCAGACGACCGGCGTCGGCTACGCATATTGCAGCGGCGCGGCCACGTCGATCGTCGACGAGGTGCTCGCGCCCTGCATCCGCGGCACGGACGCGCTGGCGACGACCGCACGATTCGACGCGATGGTGCGCGCCGCCCGCAACGTCGGCCGCCCCGGGGTCGCCGCGTCGGCGATCTCGGCGGTCGACGTCGCGCTCTGGGACTGCAAGGCGCGTCTGCTCGGCGTCTCCCTCGCCGCGCTCCTGCCCGCCGCGCGCGAGCGCATCGCGGCGTACGGGAGCGGCGGCTTCACGTCGTACGACGATGCACGCCTCCGCGCGCAGCTCGGCGGCTGGGTGCACGACGACGGGTGCCGAGCGGTGAAGATGAAGATCGGGCGCGAGCCGTGGCGCGACGTGGACCGCGTGCGCGCGGCGCGCGAGGCGATTGGCCCGGAGGCGGAGCTGTACGTGGACGCCAACGGCGCGTACGAGCGCAAGCAGGCGCTGCGGCTCGCCGATGCGTTCGCCGAGCTCGGCGTGACCTGGTTCGAAGAACCGGTATCAGCAGATGATCATGACGGGCTCCGTCTGCTGCGCGATCGCGCCCCAGCCGGTATGCGCATTGCGGTCGGAGAGTACGGGTACGAGCCGTTCTACTTCAGGCGACTCCTCGAGGCCGGCGCGTGCGACGTGCTGCAGGCGGACGCAACGCGCTGCGGCGGCGTGACCGGCTTTCTCCAGGTCGCGGCGCTCGCGGATGCCTGGAACGTGCCGCTCTCCGCCCACACGGCGCCGTCGCTGCACGCGACGCTCTGCTGCGCGGCCGGGCGCGGGCTCAACGTCGAGTACTTCCACGATCACGCGCGCATCGAGCACCTGCTGTTCGCCGGCGCTCGCGCGATCGAGAACGGGATGCTCGTGCCCGATCGCTCGGCACTGGGGCTCGGGCTCGAGCTACGAACAGACGACGCGGCGCCGTACGCCGTGTGACCACACGAGGTGACCGGCTGTGAAAGAGACCGCCGCACAGATACTCATCGACACGCTCGTCGACGACTGGGGCGTCAGGCACATCTTCGGCCTCCCCGGCGACGGCATCAACGGCATCATGGAGGCGCTGCGCCAGCGCAAGGACGACGTCACGTTCGTCCAGGTGCGGCACGAGGAAGCGGCGGCCTTCGCGGCGTGCGGCTACGCGAAATTCACCCGCGGACTCGGCGTCTGCCTCGCCACGTCCGGCCCCGGGGCGATCCACCTCCTGAACGGCCTCTATGACGCCAAGATGGACGGCGCGAGCGTGCTCGCGCTCACCGGCCAGACCTACCACGATCTGATCGGCACGTTCTATCAGCAGGAGGTCAACCTCATCCAGCTGTTCAGCGACGTCGCCGTCTACAATCACGAGGTGCGCTCGCCGGCGCAGGTGGACGCGCTGGCGAACGAGGCGGTGAAGACCGCGCTGGCGCGCCGTGGCGTCGCGCACATCTCCTTCCCGACCGATCTGCAGGACGCGCCGCCCCCACCCACCTGGGTGCGGCGCGGACGCTCCGCGCATCAGCCGGCCGGACACACGAGCGCCGCATGGGCGCCGGTGCGCCAGATCGCCTCCGAAGCGGCGCTCGAGGATGCGGCGCGCACGCTGCGCGATGCGACACGCCCCGCGATCCTCGTCGGTGCGGGCGCGCTCGACGCCGGCGATCTCGTGGCGCGCTGCTCGGAGATGCTCTCGGCGCCCGTGATCCACGCCCTGCTCGGCAAGGCGGTGCTCCCGATGACGCATCCCAACCACATGGGCGGCGTTGGGCTGCTCGGCGACCGGCCGGGCATTCTCGCGATGGCACAGTGCGACACGCTGCTCATCGTCGGGAGCTCGTTTCCATATGTAAATTATTATCCCAAACCTGGTAATGCCCGCGCCGTCCAGATCGACGTCGACCCGGCGCGCATTGGCCTGCGCTATCCGGTGGACGTCGCGCTCCCGGGTGACGCGCGCGCCACGCTCGAGGCGCTGCTCTCCCGGCTGCAGCAGAACGCGAACGGCGCCGACTGGCTCGAGGATCTCCAGAAGGAAAAGGCCGACTGGGAGAAGGTGCTCGCCAAGAAGGGCGATCACGACGGCACGCCCATGTGGTCGGAGGTGGTCGCCGAGGAGCTGAACAAGCACCTGCCGGACAACTGCATCCTGTGCGCGGATTCCGGCACCAACACCACGTACTACGCCCGCCACCTCGACGTACGCCCTGGCATGATGGCCTCGGGCTCGGGCAACCTCGCGACGATGGCGTCGGGCTTCCCCTACGCGATCGGCGCGTCGTTCGCGTTCCCCGATCGCCGCGCGGTCGCCTTCGTCGGCGACGGCGGGTTCACGATGCTCATGGGCGAGATGCTCACGGCCGTGAAGTACAAGCTGCCGCTCGTCGTCGTGATGCTCCGCAACGACTACCTCGCGCAGATCCGCTGGGAGCAGATGGCGTTCGTCGGCAACCCGGAATTCGGCGTCGAGCTGCACAACCCGCACGCCTTCGCCGATTGGGCGCGCAACTGCGGCGCGCTCGGCATCAAGGTCGAGGACCGCGGCGATCTCGCCGGCGCGTTCCAGCAGGCGTTCGCGAACACGACCGGCCCGTCGCTCATCGAGTGCGTCGTCGACCCGGCCGAGGCGCCGCTGCCGCCGATCACGTCGGCCGAGCAGGCCGTGAACTTCATGCGCGCGATCGTCCGCGGACAGAAGAACCCGATCCACATCGGCGTCACGATGTTCCGCGACAAGCTCGACGAGCTGCTCGTGCAAGGCGTCGGCGCGATCCCCGGCCCCGAGGGCGCGGACGGCGACGGCAAGAAGAACGGCAAGACACGCTGATCAGGAGGTTCGATGCAGGAGGGCACGCAATCCACTATCGCCGAGGCGGCGATCAAGGGCGCGCTGGCGGGACTCGCCGGCGGCATCGCACTGATGCTCGCGGAACAGCTCGGGCGCCGCACGGTGCTTCCCGAGAACAGCGACACCACATCCACCGCGGCGCGCGCCGTCGAGCTGGTCGCCAGCGAGCACGAGACGTCGCCGTCGCGCGCGGTGTCGGAAGCCCTCGGCGGCACGCTCGAGCTCACCTGGTGCGCCGCGCTCGGCGCGGCGTTCGGGATCGTACACAGCCGGCTTGGCACGCCGGCGATCGTCGACGGCCTGGCGCTCGCCGCACTCGCGTACACCACCACCGCATCGCCCGTCGGCGTGCTGCCGCGCATCGGCATGTCGCCGCCGCAGGCGGAGAACATGGAGGAGGCCGCGATCCCCATCGCGAGCCACGTCGCGTTCGGCGTGGCGACGGCCGCCGTATTCGAAGCCGTGAGCTGACCGATGGGCGCGGCGAGCGAGCTGCAACGACACCCCGCGCCGCCGCGGCGCGATGCCGTGAATCGCAGCGACGTGGATCGGGCGGCGCTCGCCGCGGCGCTCCGCTCGCGGATCGCGGGCGAGGTGCGGTTCAGCGACGGCGATCGCGCGCTCTACGCGACGGACGCCTCCAACTACCGGCAGGTCCCGATCGGCGTCGTCCTGCCGCGCAGCGCGGACGACGTGATCGCGACGGTTGCCACGGCGCGCGAGTTCGGCGCGCCCATCCTGATGCGCGGCGGCGGCACGAGCCTCGCCGGCCAGACGTGCAACGTCGCGGTGGTGATCGAC
Organism: Gemmatimonadaceae bacterium; assembly: GCA_035547615.1. Taxonomy (GTDB): domain Bacteria; phylum Gemmatimonadota; class Gemmatimonadetes; order Gemmatimonadales; family Gemmatimonadaceae; genus JAQBQB01. The sequence goes on from DASZUN010000291.1 coordinate 28,617, forward strand.
AACAGCAAATACTACAATCGCATCCTCGAGATCGATCCCGAGCGGCGGATCGCGCGCGTGGAGCCCGGGCTCGTGCTCGACGACCTGCGCGATGCGGCCAAGACCTACGGGCTCACGTACGGCCCCGACCCCGCCACGCACAACCGCTGCACGCTGGGCGGCATGCTCGGCAACAACTCCTGCGGCGTCCACTCGGTGATGGCCGAGTTCTACGGCTACGGCCCGATGACCGTGGACCAGGTGGAGTCGCTGGAGGTGCTCACGTACGACGGCGAGCGCTTCACCGTCGGCGCGACGAGCGACGAGGAGTATGAGCAAATACTAAACGCCGGCGGCCGCCGCGCCGAGATCTACCGCAAGCTGCGCGACCTGCGCGACCGCTACCCCGACGAGATCCGCCGCCGCTATGACCGCGGGCTCCTGCGACGCGCGTCTGGCTACAACCTCAACCAGCTGCTGCCCGAGTGCGGCTTTCACGTCGCGCGGGCGCTCGTGGGTACGGAGGGCAACTGCGTCGCCATTCTCTCGGCGACCGTGCGCCTCATGCCGGCGATGGACTGCCGCGCGCTGCTCGCACTCGGCTACCCCGACTCCATTTCCGCCGCGGCCGACGTGCCGTTCATTCGCCAGCTCCGGCCCGTGGCCATCGAGGGCATGGACCACGAGCTCGTGGAGCAGATGAAGAAGTCGAACATCCATCCGCGCGACGTGCAGCTGCTGCCGGAAGGGCGGTCGTGGCTCGTCGTGGAGTTCGGCGCCGAATCGCAGGACGAGGCGGACGCGCGCGCACGCGACGCGGTGCAGCGGATTCGCGCGCGCGACAACGCGCCGCACGTGAAGGAATTCGACAAGAAGGCGGAAGAGCACAAGCTCTGGGAAGTGCGCGAGGCGGGGCTCGCCGCGACGGCGTTCATCCCCGGCAAGCCCTCGGCGTGGCCCGGCTGGGAGGACTCGGCGGTCCCCGTCGATCGGCTCGCCGACTATTTGCGCGATCTCCGCGCGCTCATGGATCGGCACGGCTACGATGCCTCGCTCTACGGCCACTTCGGCCAGGGGCTGGTGCACTGCCGGCTGAACTTCGATCTCGAGACGGAGCACGGCATCGAGAACTTCCGCGCGTTCATGCGCGAGGCCGCCGAGCTCGCGACGCAGAAGTACGGCGGCACGCTCTCGGGCGAGCACGGCGACGGGCAGGCGCGCGGCGAGTTCCTGCCGATCATGTACGGCGAGACGATGGTGCGCGCCTTCCGCGAATTCCACGACATCTGGGATCCGCGCGACGGCATGAACCCCAACAAGACGATCGCCGGCTACACCTGCACGGAGAACCTGCGCTTGGGCCTCGACTATCGCCCGCCGCAGCCGCACACGGAATTCGACTATCCGGACGATCACCATCGCTTCTCGCACGCGACGCTCCGGTGCGTGGGTGTGGGCATGTGCCGCCGCCACGAAGGCGGCACGATGTGCCCGAGCTACATGGTGACGCGCGACGAGAAGCACGCCACCCGCGGCCGCGCGCGCCTGCTGTTCGAGATGATGCAGCACGGCCCGATCCAGGACGGCTGGAAGAGCGAGGAGGTGAAGTCCTCACTCGACCTCTGCCTCGCGTGCAAGGGCTGCAAGGGCGACTGCCCCGTACACGTGGACGTGGCGACGTACAAGGCGGAGTTCCTCTCGCACTACTACCACGGGCGGCTCCGCCCGCGGCACGCGTATGCGTTCGGCCTCATTCACTGGTGGGCCGACCTTGCGATGCGCGCGCCGCACCTCGTGAACTTCGTCACGCATGCGCCGGGATTGAGCGCGATCGCCAAGCGCGCCGCCGGCATGGCGCCCGAGCGCACGATTCCCCGCTTCGCGCCGCGCACCTTCTCGAGCTGGTTCCGTGCGACGCGCGGCACATCGGCGCACGACGACGCACAGAAGCGCGTGATCCTCTGGCCCGACACGTTCAACGACCACTTCTACCCGGAGACGCTCGCCGCCGCGGTGGACGCGATCGAGAGCGCGGGCTGGACGGTCGTGCTGCCGAACGCGGGGCTCTGTTGCGGCCGCCCGCTCTACGATTACGGAATGCTCGATCAGGCGCGCCGGCAGCTGCGGTCGATCCTCGGCGCGCTGCGCGACGAGATCGCCGCGGGCACGCCCGTCGTGGGACTCGAGCCGAGCTGCGTGTCGGTCTTCCGCGACGAGCTCACGCAGATGCTCCCCGGCAACGAGGACGCGCGGCGCCTCTCGCAGTCGACCGTCATGTTCGCCGAGTTCATGGCCGATCGGATACAGGATGGCTGGCGCGCGCCGGCAGGGCTCGCCGGGCGCGCGGCCCTGCTCCACGGCCACTGCCACGAAAAGGCCGTGCTCAAGATGCAGGGCGTCGATGCGCTGCTGGATTCAATGAAGTTGAATTACAATGCGCTCAACTCCGGCTGCTGCGGCATGGCCGGCGCGTTCGGGTTCGAGCGCGACAAGTACGACGTGTCGATCGCCGCCGGCGAGCGCGTGCTGCTCCCGCAGGTTCGCCAGGCGCCGGACGCGGCCGTCGTGATCGCCGACGGGTTCAGTTGCCGGCAGCAGATCGAGCAGACCACCAGTCGTCGCGCGCTGCACCTCGCCGAGGTCGTGCAGCTCGCCGCGCATGCGGACGCCGTCGGGCTCGACGGGCAGCGGCCGGAGTCCATCGCGCCCAGGCTGTGGCCCCGGGCGCTGCGGCAGGCGTCGTGGACCGGGCTCGAGCGGGGAGCGCTCGTCGCCGGCGCGGCTGCGGCAGGCGCGGTCGCGGTGCGACGCGCCCGCCGCGAGGCGGCCGTGAACCGCGCGCCCCCGGTCAGTCCCTGACGACGGCGCGCCGAATGCGCTCGAGCTGGCGGAGGTGCCCCAGGTCGTGACCGGCGTACAGCCGCCGCATCCGCTCCACGCTCTCCTCGCCACGCTCGGCGTGTACGCCCACGCGCGCGAGCTGCTTCGGCGTGCCGCTCCAGAGCCGGAGATTCGATTGGCGGAGCGCCGTGAACCGCTCGATCGATTCGAGCGGATCAGCATTCTCATATCCCAGGCTGTTCGCCCACTCATCCTGATCGTACGACGCGATCGGCGGCCGGTCGTGCGAGAGGATCATGCGGAGCCGGAACGCCCCCACGAGCTCCGAGTCCGCGAGGTGTGCGAGCACCATGCGCGTCGACCACTTCCCCGGCGCTTCGCGGGCATCGAGCTTGTCGGCGCCGATCTGATCGAGCGCATCGCGCAGCGCCGCTGGCGTCGCCGCGAGCACTTGCAGCGGATCCCGCTCGCCGAGCAGCTCGAACAGGTGATTGGTGTACGCGTCCGCCTGCTCGGGCGTGAGAAAGCCGCTGGCGCTGAACACGGACATGATGTGGTCGGTAGGGGTGAGAACGCTCGCTACTTCGTGAACCGCTTCGCCGCCTCGGCGTCGATCGCTTCCTGCCGCGCGCGCGCGACGTTCCAGTCGATTGCCGGCGCGACCTCCTGATCCGCCAGCGTCAGGCTCGCCAGCGCGCGTTCCACCACCGGTGCGCCGAGGTCCGCGGGCAGCGCCTGACCGAACGCGAGCTCCGCTTTCCGACAGAGGCGCTCCTCGCGCGGCATGTCGTCGCCGCGAATGCCGGTGCCCACGGTCTGCCGGAAGCGATCGATGCGCGCGTGAATCCCCTCGTGTACGATCGACGACGCGACCACCGCCGCCGAGATGTCGCGCCGCGCGAGGAACGTGAGCTCCGTGATGCACGTGCGCTCGCTCGGGATGTACGCGCCGCGGCACGGATAGCGGATCACGAGAATCTGCCGCAGGTCGCGTTGCAGGTGGCGCAGGCGCCACGGCTGATACTGCTCGATGAGCGCGAGCGCCTCGTCGAGTCGCGCGAGCACGTCGGGCGTGGCGATGTCCGGCCGCGTGTTCTCGACGTACACGGCGATGCCGTGCAGCTGGTGCACCTCGCGCTTGTACGCGGCGAGCCACTGCGCGAAGCGATCGCGGAAGCTGGGCATGATCGGAATGTACCGCCGTTCTCGATCGCTGAGCCGCGCGCTCCCCCGTCTGGATCGCGCCGCTCAGTCTGCTTGAAATCTGGCATTATATGTGCTACCATACATCAGTACTTACTTACACACTGCCGAACGCGCGGCCTTGGCGCCGTGCGGCGGGGGACCCAGTGAGTCGGGGTGCATCCGGCACTCGGCCGGACGGAGACTTCCACCTCCGAACCCGTCAGCTAACCCCGCAGGCCAGCATGGAAGGTGACCATGACACAACTCGTTCAAGATCGCCCAGTGGTGCTGGGCCAGCCGACCACGGACTCGCGCTGGTACGGCGCCGCGAGCCGGCACGTCGTCCAATTTCTTCACGACCTTCGCTGTCTGCCGGCGTCGATGTGGCTCGCCGCCGCTGACCAGTGCGACCCGATCGATGGGCACGCGCACCCCGCGGACGTCGCCGCCACCGAGCACGATGCGGACGGCCCCGAGCGCCGCTTGCACGTGGTGCTCAACTCGATGCCCGTCGTCGCGCGGCGGATTCGCCAGCGCGTCAACTCCGAGCTCGCGGTGTTCGACGGGATGATTCCCGAGCCCGCGATCCAGCGCATGCGTCGCGTCGCGCATCTCGCGGCCTGCGCGCTCGCCGCCGGTCCCCTGCTCGCCCGCGAGGACCTCGAGCGCCTCTATCAGCCGTTCGCCGATGTCATTCCGCGGTCGAACGAGCTCGTCACGGAGTAGTGCGGCGCGCCGGTGTGATCACTTCGGCGCGCGCCGCAGCGGATCCGCCGCGACGCCGTCGAACGTGATCTTCACCGGCTCGATCATCCCGTTCGCGTCGAAGTGCAGCTCGTCGATGCTCACGACGCGGTGATTCGCGTCGTGCTCGCCGAGCGGGCGGCGGTGATAGACGATGTAATACTTGTGCGAGCTGGGCGAGTAGAGCACGGAGTGATGCCCCGCCCCGGTCGCGACCGTTGAATCCTGCTGCAGGATCTTCCCGATCCGCTCGAACGGCCCGGTCGGCGACGAGCCGATCGCGTACGCGACGGCATAGTTCGGCCCCGTCCATCCGCCCTCGGACCACATGAAGTAGTACTTGTGGTCCTTGAGGAGCATGAACGATCCCTCCACGTAACCCTTGGGCGTGATCTCCTTGAAGGTGCTGCCGTCGGCGAACGGGATGAAGCCGGTAAAGTCGTCCGTCAGCTTCGCGATGTTGCAGTGCCGCCAGCCGCCGTACGTGATGTAGTACGTGCCATCATAATCCTTGAATACGTACGGATCGATCGGCTGCGCGCCGTTGTGGAACTTGTCGATGAGCGGCTTGCCGAGGTAGTCGACGAACGGCCCGCCCGGGCTGCGGGAGCGGGCGACGCCGATGCCGCCCACCTGGTTGTCGTTCTGAATGTCGTTCGCGCCGAAGAAGATGTAGTACCACCCGTCCTTCTCGATCACCGACGGCGCCCAGACCGCGCGATGCGCCCACTTCACGTTGGCGGTGTCGAGCGCGTGTGGGTGCTTGGTCCACGTGGTGAGATCCGGCGACGAGAACACGTCCATGAACGTCTGCTCGTCGTACGGCGCGGAGTACGTGGGGTAGATCCAGTACTGCCCGTCGAAGACGTGCGCCTCGGGATCGGCGTACCAGCCGTGCAGGATGGGATTGCCGGAGCGCGCGGGCTGCGCGTGGGCTCGGACACCAGCGGCGAGTGCCAGGAGCATCCACATGGCGAGCATCGCCGTGCGGCGCGTGTGTGCGAGGGGACGTGACATGGTCGTGTGGTTGGCGTGAGCTCGGGAGGATATTCTTGCCCGCGCCGCGTCGCCGCAACCGTGCCGTCGTGCCCGACCTCGCCGCGATGGGATCCGACCGTGACGGACTCGCTTGACAACGCGTCATGACATAGATACTCTATGCTACGACTGACATAGAGAGCCTATGTAATGCCGCTCGAGCCGATCCTCACGTCCATCGCCGGCGCGCTGCGGCGTGTTCGCCTGCTCCTCACGCGCGATCGGGCCGCGGCCGATCTCGAGAGCGAGATGCGGCTCCACCTCGATCTCCGCGCCGCACGATATCACGAACAGGGCATGCCCGACCCCGACGCACGGCTCGCCGCGCGCAAACGGTTCGGCAACCCCCTCGCGCTCCAGGAGCGGAGCCGCGACGAATGGGGGCTTCGCTGGCTCGAACAGCTCTGGCAGGACGTGCGCTACGGCGCTCGGATGCTGCGGCGGAGCCCCGGCTTCGCCGCGATCGCCATCGGCGCGGTCGGCATCGCCGTCGGCGTGAACGCCGGCTTCTTCACGCTCGTCGACACGTTCGCCTGGCAACCGCTGCCCGTCTCGCACCCCGAGCGTTTGGTGCAGCTCTCCGTCGTTGATGCACGCGGCGTGCGGCCGAATCAACTCACGTACGTGGAGCTCGGCACGATCGCCGCGCATGCGCGCACGCTCGAGGACGTCATCGGCTACGCCGGCGAGCCGATCGCCGTCAAGGCTTCCCCCGCCCGCCCCGCGAGCTCGACGAGCCTCGGTCTCGTCACGGGGAACTACTTCGCCGCGCTCGGCGCCACCGCGCGTGCCGGCCGCCTGCTCGCGCCGAGCGACGATCGCGCCGATGGAGCGCCCGTCGTCGTCATCAGCGACGCGTACTGGACCGCTGCGTTCGCGCGCGCGCCGGGGATCGTGGGGCACGACATCGTCGTGAATGGAACGCACGCGACGATCGTCGGCGTCGCCGCGCCGGATTTCGCCGGCGTGATCCCGCTCGTGCCCGACATGTGGATGACGTTCGCGCAGGCGGACCGCGTCGGCGCCACGCCGGGACGGCTGCTCGATCCGGCGAACCGATACATCAACGCGTACGCGCGGCTGCGACGCGGATTCACGATGGCGCAGTCCGCGGCGGAGCTCTCCGGTCTCGTCGCCGCGCCGCCGCGCTCGGCGACGGCCCAGGATTCGGCGTTGCGCATCGTCGGTGCGGCGCTGCGGCCCAGGAAGTCGCTCCTGCCGGCGACTGGACAGATCTTCGTCGTGCTCGCGCCCGCGCTCCTGCTCGTCGGACTCGTGCTCGTCATCGCGTGCTCGAACCTCGCGAACCTGCTACTCTCGCGCGCGCTCGTGCGCCAGCGCGAGATCGCGGTCCGGCTCGCGATGGGCGCGTCGCGAAACCGGCTGGTGCGGCAGCTCCTCACCGAGAGCACGCTCGTCGCCGTCGCGGGCGGCGTGCTCGGCTTCGCCCTCTCGGCGTGGACCGTCACCGCCGTGTCACGCTCCTACTTTCGGAACTCCATCCCGCCGCAGTACGGCACGCTCATGCTCGCGATGCACCCGAGCTGGCACGTCGTGGCGTACACCATTCTGCTCGCCGCGGTCAGCGTGCTGACGTTCGGCGTCGCGCCGGCCCTCCACGCGACCTCGCCCAATCTCGGCGGGATGTTGAAGGGCGATGACGGCGCCGGAGTCGGACGCGTGCGGCGGTCGCGAGTACGCGACGCGCTCATCGTCGCACAGGTCGCGGGCTCCGTCGTGCTCATCGCCGCCGCGGCGATCCTCGTGCGAGGCGTGCGACGGGTCGCCTCGGCGAGCGCGGGGCTCGAGCCCGACCGGGTGTCGCTCGTGAGTTTCGGCCTGGCTCCGGTTGGCCGGCTCACACCGCTGCTCGCCGCCGAGCGCGCGACGTTCGGCGCGCGCGTGGCGCACACGGCCGGTGTCGTGACAACCGCGCGCAGCAGCACGACGCCATACTCGACGTGGCCGTTCACCCGCGTGCGCGCCGGCGCGTCGAGCGATGCCGCGTCGACGCGCGCGCTCCCGATCAATCGCGTGACGCCCGGCTACTTCGACGTGCTCGGCCAGCGCATCGTGCAGGGGCGCGCGTTCACCGCGGCGGACAGTGCGACGAACGCGCCGGTTGCGATCGTGACGCAGTCCGCGGCGCGCACGCTCTGGCCGCACAGCCGCGCCGTGGGGCAGGCGCTTCGCATGATCCGAAACGACGGCGAGCCCGGGACCGTCGTGCAGATCGTCGGCGTCGCCGCGGACGCGCGCAGCGGGATGCTCTGGGACGACGACGCGACCGGCTACCTGTACCGGCCGGCGACGGACTCGGACTTCGCGGGCGTCGACATGCCGCTGCTCGTGCGCTCGACGATCGAGCCGCCGGTGCTGGCGCGGTCGCTGCGCGACATCGCCGCGTCGATCGACCCGAACACGCCGCTGGACGTCACCGCCCTCACCACGATCCGCGATCAGCAGCTCGTGCCGTTCCGCTATGCGGCCACGATCACCGGCGCGATCGCCGCGCTCGGTCTCGGGCTCGCGATCATCGGCCTCTATGGCGTGGTGGCGTTCGCGGTGCAGCAGCGGCGGCGCGAGATCGCCGTGCACGTGGCGATGGGTGCCGGCCCGCGCGCGGTGCTCCGGCTCGTGATGCGGCGCGAGATGCGGCTCGTCGGCGTGGGACTGCTGTGCGGCCTGGTGCTCGCGCTCGGTGAATCCGGGTTGATCAACAGCCTCACGCTTCCCTTGCCCGGGCTCGGCGTGGTGGGCCTCGCCGGCGTCGCGGTGCTGCTCCTCGCGGTGGCGGCGACGGCGATCGTGCTGCCGGCGCGCGCGGCGCTCCGCATCGCGCCGATGCAGGTGTTGCGGCAGGAGTAGCGCGGGCCGGCGGCCCCGAGCACAGGAACCCACCCCGCGCGCGCGGCGTTGATACCCGACGGTTCGCGTCGCGATGTTGCCACTCGGGTGGGGTGTGGGCGGATGGGGTTGATTCGTTTCAGGTCGACAGTTGCGCGATGCCGCACGGCGGCGGCCCTGACGGCCGCACTCGGCGCGGCGTTCGCGATCGGATCGTGCCATGCGCCGGCCGTCGTCACGATCGTCGAGCCGGCGCCCGGAAGCGCGCTGGTCGCCACCGCCGCCGTGGCACGCGCCGCGCGCGGCGACACCGTCGTCACGGCGCGCTTTCGCCATGTGAGATTTCCCATGTGGCCCGGCGTCGCGCTGAATTTGCGCGAGCTGCGCGGCCGCATGCGCAGCACGCGCGCCGACGGCGTCGTGTCGTTCGACGACGTGCATTCGTTCGTGCTGGACATCGATACCGGTTCGGTCGGGCTTCCCGTCGCTGATCTCTCGCGGCTCATGAACACGTACGTGTTCGCCTACGCCGGCGCGCCGCTGCGCGATCTGTCGTTCAGCGTGAAGGACGGGCACCTCGTGCAGCGCGGCATCCTGCACAAGGTGGTCGACATCCCGTTCGAGATGGTCGGCAACGTGAGCGTCACGCCGGGCGGGGAGATGCGCATCCATCCGACCTCGATGAAGATCTGCTCGATCCCCGGCCAGGGCCTGATGAAGGCCCTCGGCGTCACCCTCGCCAAGCTGCTGGATCTGCGCAAGGCTCGTGGCGTGCGCGTGGTCGATAACGATTTGCTC
>DASZUN010000292.1:0-26220 GCA_035547615.1 Gemmatimonadaceae bacterium
TCAAGGCGCACCGCGAGAAGGAGATCGCGTTCCGGACGAGCCGCGTGCTGCTACAGGACTTCACCGGCGTGCCGGCGGTCGTCGACCTCGCCGCAATGCGCGATGCGCTCAAATCGCTCGGCGGCGATGCGCAGCGAATCAATCCGCTGCAGCCGGTCGACCTCGTGATCGCTCACTCGGTGCAGGGCGACGAATTCGGCAGTCAGGCGGCGTTCCTCATCAACACCGAGAAGGAATTCGAGCGCAACCAGGAACGCTATGTGTTCCTGCGCTGGGGGCAGGACGCGTTCAAGAACTTCCGCGTCGTGCCGCCGGGCACCGGCATCTGCCACCAGGTGAATCTCGAGTACCTCGGCAAAACGGTGTTCGTGAACGAGGAGACGGGTGAAGCGTACCCGGACTCGCTCGTCGGCACCGACTCGCACACCACGATGATCAACGGCCTGGGCGTGCTCGGCTGGGGTGTGGGCGGGATCGAAGCCGAGGCGGCGATGCTCGGCCAGCCGGTGTCGATGCTCATTCCCGAAGTGATCGGGTTCAAGCTGCACGGCAAGCTGCCGCCGGGTGCCACGGCCACGGACCTCGTGCTCACCGTGACCGAGATGCTCCGCAAGAAGAAGGTCGTCGGCAAGTTCGTCGAGTTCTACGGCACCGGACTCAGCCATCTTCCGCTGGCGGACCGGGCGACGATCGGCAACATGGCGCCCGAGTACGGCGCGACGATGGGCTTCTTCCCGTGCGATGAGGAAACGCTAAAGTACCTGCGCCTCACGGGCCGCCCCGAGCATCACGTGAAGCTCGTCGAAGCGTACACCAAGGAGCAGGGTCTCTTCCGGACGGACGCCACGCCGGACCCCGTCTTCACCGACACGATCGAGCTCGACCTGAGCACCGTGGAGCCGAGCCTCGCGGGGCCGAAGCGCCCGCAGGACCGCGTGCCGCTGTCCAAGTCCAAGGCGATGTACCGCGAGGCGCTCGAGGCGGACCTCGCGAAGCTCGGCACGCCGGCGGCCGCGAAGGAAGTGAAGCAGGCGAACAAGGTGTCCGGCGAGCCGCAGCTTGCGCCGTCGGCCGTGCTCGTGCAGGACGACGAGCAGGCCGCGGGCGAAGGCGAGGGCGTTCGCGTCGAGTACAACGGCCAGACCTTCACGCTGCGCCACGGCGCGGTGGTGATCGCCGCGATCACGAGCTGCACGAACACGTCGAATCCGTCGGTGATGCTCGCCGCGGGGCTGCTCGCCCGTAACGCGGTGAAGAAGGGGCTCACGCAGAAGCCCTGGGTGAAGACGTCGCTCGCGCCGGGCTCCAAGGTCGTCACCGACTATCTCAAGCAGGCGGGATTGCAGGAGTCGCTCGACGCGCTCGGCTTCCAGCTCGTGGGCTACGGCTGCACGACGTGCATCGGCAACTCCGGCCCGCTGCCGGAGCCCATCGCGAACGCGATCGAGCAGCACAAGCTCGTGACCGCGGCGGTGCTCTCGGGCAACCGCAACTTCGAGGGACGCGTCAACCCGCTCACGCGGTTCAACTATCTCGCGTCGCCGCCGCTCGTCGTGGCATACGCGCTCGCGGGGCGCATGGACCTCGATCTCACCCGCGAGCCGCTCGGCGTGGGCAAGGACGGCCCCGTGTTCCTGCGCGACATCTGGCCGTCGCCGCAGGACGTGCAAGACGAGATCGTCCGCAGCGTGAAGAGCGACTTCTTCAAGCGCGAGTACGCCGACGTGTTCAAGGGCGACGAGCAGTGGCAGCAGCTCGACGTGCCGACGGGCGAGACGTACGCGTGGGATGCGGATTCGACGTACGTGAAGAACCCGCCGTACTTCGCCGGGATGACGATGCAGCCGCCGGGCATTCGCCCGATCACCGGCGCGCGCGCGTTGGCGCTGCTCGGCGACTCGATCACGACCGACCACATCTCGCCGGCGGGCAACATCCCGGCGTCGAGTCCGGCGGGCAAGTGGCTGATCGCGCACGGCGTGGAGAAGAAGGACTTCAACTCGTACGGTTCGCGGCGCGGCAATCACGAGGTGATGATGCGCGGCACCTTCGCGAACATTCGCCTGCGCAACGAAATGGCGCCGGGAACCGAGGGCGGCTGGAGCACGTTGCAAGCGGGGGAGGCCCCCCAGCCCATCTACGACGTGGCGATGGAATACCAGAAGTCCAATACGCCGCTCGTCATCGTCGCCGGCAAGGAATACGGCACGGGCTCGTCCCGTGACTGGGCCGCGAAGGGCACCATCCTCCTCGGCGTCCGCGCCGTGATCGCCGAGTCGTTCGAGCGCATCCATCGCTCCAACCTCGTCGGGATGGGCGTGCTGCCGCTCGAGTTCACGAACGGCGACACGCGCCAGTCGCTCGGCCTCACGGGCTTCGAGACGTTCGACATCGTCGGACTCGACGAGTCGCTCAAGCCCAAGACGACGCTGACCGTGCGCGCCACCGGCAAGGACGGCACGAAGGAATTCAAGGTTCTCGCGCGGATCGACACGCCGGAGGAGATGAACTACTACAAGAACGGCGGCATCCTGCCGTACGTGCTCCGGCAGCTCGTGAGCGGCCGCGCGTCGTAGTTCACGCCGCGCGCGCTTCGGAGCAACGCCCACCGGTCCGATATGGATCGGTGGGCGTTCTCATTTCGGACGCGTTGAATCTCGGTCAACGCGAACAACGCGACCACGGCGAACTACCGCGAAGGTTCCCGAGGCAGTCCCAGAAGCATTCGTAGTTGCCGTTTCCGTTCCCGCTGGTTCAACCCGTTCACGTTGGTTGTTTCCAGATCTTGGTGGCCAGCGACGCGCGCCGCACCAACCCGCCACGTCACAAACCGCCGCTCGGGCGAGCCACAATGACGAGGGAGAACGACAACGACTTGAACGGGAGGGACTGACGTCATCACGGAAACGGCAACGACATAGCACATGAAATTGGAGCGGCCTCGGGCCCACCGAGTCGCCGCAAGTCGGAGTTGACGTTCGCGCACATTCCGGCTTCGTTCGCGTCGTTCGCGTTCAAAGTGTTGAAATCGGCGGCGCCGCGCGCTCGCGTGAATTTCCGCAAGCGTAGCGGATGCGTGGCTCGCCTCCTGCCTTATGGGCAGCAACTATGGAGTCGCTGCCCGAGCCCTCCGACTTCTCGGCCCCGGTGCCGATCGACCCGACCGCGATCCCGTCGGCGGCGGATCGTCGAGGGACCGTGCGGCCCTACCGGCCGCGGCCGGACGGACCGCGCGAACGCTTGCGCTCGCGCGCGCGGGAGCTCGGCCCGGGGCTGATCACCGGCGCGGCGGACGACGACCCGTCCGGCATCGCGACGTACTCGCAAGCGGGCGCGGCGTTCGGCTACGAGACGCTCTGGATCTCTCTCATCACGCTGCCGCTGATGGCCGCGGTGCAGCTCATGTGCGCGCGCATCGGCATCGTGGCGCGGAGCGGGCTCGCGAGCGTGCTCAGGCAGCACTACCCGCGCTGGACGCTCTGGCTCGCCTGCGGGCTGCTGCTCGTCGGCAACACCGTCAACATCGCGGCGGATCTCGGCGGCATGGCGGCGGCCGCGGCGCTCATGACCGGCGTGCGCGCGATCTGGTTCGTGCCGGCCTTCACGGCGCTCATCCTCGCGCTGCTCATCTATTCGTCGTACGAGCGCATGACGCGCGTGCTCAAGTGGCTCACGCTCGCGCTGTTCAGCTACGTGCTCGCGGGCTTCATCGCGCATCCTTCGTCGGCGGGGATCCTCGCCGGCACGTTCGTCCCCAAGGTGAGCTGGTCGCGCGACTATCTGCTCGCGTTCGTGGCGATCCTCGGCACGACGATCTCACCGTACCTCTTCTTCTGGCAGGCATCGCTCAACGCCGAACAGGATGCCCTGATCCGGCAGCGGCTCATCGGGCGGCCGCGCCGCGCGATCCAGCGGGAGCTGCGCGCCGCGACGCGCGACGTGAACGCGGGGATGTTCTTCTCCAACGCGATCATGTACTTCATCATCGTGACCGCGGCCGCCACGCTGCACCGCGCGGGGATCAGCAACATCGACACCGCCGACCAGGCGGCGCAGGCGCTCAAGCCGCTCGCCGGGCCCGCCGCCGCCCTGCTCTTCACCGCGGGGCTCGTCGGCACGGGGATGCTGGGCGTTCCGGTGCTCGCCGGCTCCGCCGCGTACGCGATCGCCGAGGCGGCGGCGTGGCGCGCGGGCATGGACGAGAAGGTGCACAGCGCCCGGCAGTTCTACGGCGTGATCGCGGTGGCGATGATCGCCGGCATGGTGCTGAACTTCGCGCACGTCAACGCCATCAGACTTCTCATATGGTCGGCGGTGATCAACGGCCTGCTCGCCCCGCCGCTCATCATCATCATTCTCGTGGTCTGCAACAACCCGCGCGTCATGGGACCGCACCGCAACGGCCGCGCGCTCAACCTGCTCGGCGGCGCGGCCGCGCTGCTCATGACGACCGCCGCGGGCGCGCTCGTGTGGTCGCTGTTGTGAACCGATCGGTTCAGCTTTGCAGACGCTTGAGCGCGTTGCGCGCCTTCTCGCGCTCGCCCCACGTGGGCGTCATCTCGCGCGCCGCGGGCACGCACCGGGACTGAGGGCTCGCCGTCGCCGGCGCGCCCATCGGGAGCCAGGCCATGATGCAGCGCGTGGCCGCAACGATCTCGTCGGCGCTGAGCGCCGAGCCCGCGGGTGACGGGTCGGCGCTGGCAACCGCGGCCGCGCCGCTCGAAGCAGCCGCGCCGTTGCCGATGTGCGGCAGCAGCGCGTCGCGCGCGGTGTTGCGGAAGGAATCGGTCCTGATCCGCTGCGTGTGCTGCCTGACGTCGCCGCGATAGAACGCGTGCACCGACGCCTCGACGTCGCGAATCAACCTGTCGAGCACCTGCTCGAGCTCAGTGGTATTCATGGGCGGACGGGAGTTGGAGAAACGCCTGAACAAAGTACGACGGGGCGGCGTGCCATGCACGCCGCCCCGTTTCATCGAGCGCAGTCCGCGTCACGCGGACGGCAACGCCCCATCTCTACCAGCCGACTTTCGTCTGCTTGTCGACGTTGTTGCCGATCACGCCGCCCAGAATTCCGCCCACCGCGGCGCCGATCAGACCGCCCTTGATCTTGTTCCGGCTCGACGTGGCGCCGATCACCGCGCCCGCCGCCGCGCCGATCGCGGCGTCACGCTGGGTGTGCTTCACGGTGTGCGTCGGCGGCGGCGCCGGGTAGTACGTGCCGCTCGATCCGCGCGACACGCCGCTCGAGCGTCCGCTCGACGACGACCGGCGCACCGTGCTCGTACGGCGCGCGGGCGCGGTGTAGACCGTCCGGCGAGCCACGGGCTGATAGTTCTGCGCGGTCGCCGCCTGGGGCGCGTAGCCCTGCTCCGTCGGCGACATCGTCTGCTGCGGATTGTACGCCTGAGCCTGCGACGCGAGCGCGAGATCCTTATTCAGCGCGTCGTCGACTGCCGGCGAGCTGTTCCGTCCGCACGCCACCGCGAGCAACGCCGCCGGAATGAGACTCATCCATTTCATTCGCATCGCAATCTCCATTCGAGGTTCTGAAATCCGACATGGTGTATTGGCACGGGCCATACCCGGTATTAACCGCCGCTTGGCGAGGTTGCGCCGTTCGAGCGTCTACTCGAGGCGGCACCGGTGTCCACGGAATGGGATGGCTCCGGTCCGTCCCGGCGCATTGCGTGACGCGTCAAGTACCGCCATCTTGGCGACGTCCTTCGCACAGGCGGATCTGATGAACGGAAGTACGACGATGCGCTCGCTCGGCGTGGCTGCAGCGCTGCTCGCCGGAGCGGCGGCAGTCGCGGCGGCGCAGCAGCCGGCGCAGAATGCGGCGCCCAACGCGCCGGAAGTCGGAGCGCAGGCGCCCGATTTCACGCTGCCGGGCGCGACGCGGTACGGCTTGCTCAAGGCGCCGGTGCACCTTGCCGACTTCCGCGGGCAGACGGTGGTGCTCGCGTTCTTCCCGAAGGCGCGGACCAAGGGCTGAACGATCCAAATGGAGGCGTACCGTGATCAGTACGCCACGCTCTTCAACGGCGGCAAGCACGTCGTCGTGATCGGCATCAGCAGCGACGCCGATACCACGCAGGCCGATTGGGCGCACGACTCGGGCTTCCCGAATCTGTTCGCCAGCGATACCAACCAGACGGTGGCGACGCTGTACGGCTCGCAGGGCAGCGGGGCCTACGACACGCGGAACGTGTTCGTCATCGGTCCGGACGGGCGGATCGCGTCGCGGATCATCCGGTTCAACGTGCTGTCGCAGCAGGCGTACGCCGAGCTGGCGAAGGACGTCGCGGCGACGCTGCCCGCGGCCGCGAATCCGGGTGGAGGCACGCATTAGCGCGAGCGTCCGCGCGCCGGCCGGTGCGGGCCGGGAGCTTCTGTTAGAGATGTATGATGCCGCCGTCGCGGCGGCCCTCCCCGGCCCCGCGACGGCCCGCGCGATCGACGCGCTGCCGATCCCGCGCGACGCGCGCGTCTGGCTCTTCGCGTTCGGCAAGGCCGCGCAGCCGATGGCCAGCGCCGCCGCCGCCGCGCTGCTCCGGTCGCTGCACGCGATCGTGGGCGGCGTGGTCGTGAGCCCCGAGGGCGGACCGCCTCCCTACCCGACGCTGCAATCGCTCCGCGGCGACCACCCGACTCCCGGCCGCAACTCGTTCGCCGCCGCCAATGCGATCGCGCAGATCGTCCCCGGGCGGCGCGGCAACGACGTGGCGATCGTCCTGCTCTCGGGCGGCGCGAGCGCGTTGATCGGCGCGCCGCTCCGCGGGATGAACGAAGCCGACCTGGTCGCGCTGTACGAGCTGCTCCTGCGCTCCGGACTCGACATCGCCGCGACGAACGCGGTGCGCAAGCGCTTCTCGCGGTGGGGAGCCGGCCGGCTCGCGCTCGCGCTCGCGCCGGCCGCCACGTACTGCCTGGCCGTGTCCGACGTGCCCGACGACGATCTCTCCGTGATCGGCTCCGGCCCGTGCTCGCCCGACGAGCTGCGCGTGAGCGACGTGACGGCGATTCTCGAGCGCGCCAACCTGCTGTCGCGCATTCCGGCGACGCATCGCGAGTACCTCCAGTCCGTGGCGCGCGGCGCGATCCCCGAGACGCCCACGAAGAACCACCCCGCATTCGCGCACGTCACGGCGCGCGTCGTCGGCAGCAACGGCGCGGCGATCGAGGGCGTGGTGGCGTGCGCGCACGCGAAGGGGATCGAGGCGAACGTGAGCTCGGCGCGCCTCGTCGGGGAAGCCGCCGCCGCGGGCGCGTCGATCGCGCGCGCGCTGATCGAGGAGCGGAGCCGCGGCTCGTCCAATCGGTGCTTCGTGCTCGGCGGCGAGACCACCGTCGCGCTCGGCGGAAACGGTGCGCGCCCCACGGGCGGCGGCCGCTGCCAGGAGCTCGCCCTCTCGGCCGCGCGCGTGTTGCACGAGGCGGGCGACGCGGCGCGCGGGATCACGCTCCTCGCCGCCGGCACGGACGGACGCGACGGCGCGACCGAGGCCGCGGGCGCGATCGTCGACGCGGACACCTGGAGCCGGATCAGCGCGGCCGGCCGCGATCCGGCGCAGGCGCTCGCGACGCACGAATCCCATGGTGCCCTCGCCGCGGCAGGCGCGCTCATCCAGCGGCGCGACACCGGCACCAACGTGGGCGACGTCGTCATCGGGATGGTCTGACCGCGCCGTCGTGAGCCGGGTTCCGGTTTCGACTAGCTTTCGCGCATGATCAGCACTCCATTCACCGTCGGCATCATCCAGGATTCGGCGAGCGACGACGCGGCCGCCACCGTGGCGGCGACCGTCGAGCGCGTGCGCGAGGCCGCGAAGCGCGGCGCGCAGATCGTCTGCCTCAAGGAGCTGTTCAACGCGCCCTACTTCTGCAAATCACAGAAGTGTGAACGGTTCGACCTTGCCGAACCGATCCCCGGGCCGACGACGGATCGGATGCAGGCGCTGGCAAAGGAGCTCGAGATCGTGCTCGTCGTGCCGATCTTCGAGCGCCAGGCGCGCGGCGTGTACCGCAACTCCGCCGCGATCATCGACGCCGACGGCTCGCTGCTGGGCATCTATCGCAAGATGCACATCCCCGACGATCCGCTCTTCAACGAGAAGTACTACTTCACGCCGGGCGACGCCGCCACCGACGACCGCATCGACGCGATCGGCAACATCGCGAAGCAGGCGAGCGGCTTCCGCGTGTGGAAGACGCGCTACGCGAACATCGGCGTGCTGATCTGCTGGGACCAGTGGTACCCCGAAGCCGCTCGCATCACGGCGCTCCTCGGCGCCGACATCCTCTTCTACCCGACGGCGATCGGCTGGCATCCGGCGGAGAAGTCGGAGTTCGGGCAGGCGCAGGTGGACGCGTGGCGCACGATGCAGCGGGCGCACGCGATCGCCAACGGCGTGTTCGTCGCGTCGCCCAATCGCGTCGGCCATGAGGACGAGCCGGGAACGAACGGCATCGAGTTCTTCGGCCACTCGTTCATCGCCGATCCGTTCGGCCGGATTCTCGCAGAAGCCGGAACGGAGCCGGAGATCCTGATCGCGAAGTGCGATCCGCGGTTGATCGAGGACACGCGGCGGAACTGGCCGTTTCTGCGAGATCGACGGATCGATGCGTATGCGCCGATTTTGTCGCGGTATCTCGGGGCGTAGGGGGAGGCACCGTAGGGTCGGTCGCGCTTCGCGCTCCCTGTAGGGTCGCTTCGCTGTAGGGTCGCGCCGGCCGCTGCGCGGCGGCGCTGTAAGGTGCGGCATCGCAGCCGCAGCGTCGCGCCACCCGACAGGCGCGCAACGCGCGCCGACCCTACAGCGAGGCCGTCAGGCCAACGCGACCCTACAGCGAGCACCGCGAGCGACCATACGACATCACCGCGCGAGACCATACAACTTCACTCATGCCGCCCACCTTCCCCGCTGAATACAGCCCGCACGCCGCAACGTGGATCGCCTGGCCGCATCACGAGCCGGACTGGCCCGGCAAGCTCGCGCCCATTCCATGGGTCTACGCCGAGATCGTCCGCGTGCTCCACGCGCACGAGCGCGTCGAGATCCTCTGTCATTCCGACGAGGTCAAAGCGGATGCCGAAGAGCATCTCGCGGCGCACGGCGTGACGAGCAACTTCCGGCTGCACGTCGTGCCGAACGATCGCGTGTGGCTGCGCGATTCGGGGCCGACCGGGGTCGTGAACGACGACGGCTCGGTGACGCTCGTGAACTGGAACTTCAACGCGTGGGCGAAGTACCCGAACCACACGCTCGACGAGCAGGTCGGCGCGGCGGTGGCGCGGATCACGGGGCTGCCGCGCGTCGAGCCCGTGCGGCCCGACAACGGCGCGCGCGTGGTGCTCGAGGGCGGCGCCATCGACACCGACGGCGAAGGGACGCTGCTCGTGACCGAGGAGTGCCTGCTCTCCAGGATCCAGGAGCGGAATCCGGGGCTCACGCGCGCCGGCTACGAGCAGGTCTTTCGCGACTATCTCGGCATCCGCGAAACGATCTGGCTCGGCGAGGGCTGCGTCGGCGACGACACGCATGGGCACGTCGACGACATCGCGCGGTTCGTGGCGCCCGGCGTGATCGTGCTCGCGTACGAGGACGATCCGGCCGACGGCGAGAACCATCGCCGCTCGGTGGACAACATGGAGCGGCTGCAGCTGGCGGGCGCGGGGACCGGCGCGCTGCGCGTCGTGAAGCTGCCCTACCCGCGGCCGGTGATCATGAACGGCGAGCGGCTCCCGGCGAGTTATGCGAACTTTTACATCGCCAACGGCGTTGTGCTCGTGCCGACGTTCAACGATCGCAACGATCGCGTCGCGCTGAACACACTTGCCGAGCTCTTCCCGGGCCGGCACGTCGTGGGGATTCACGCGGTCGATCTGGTGTGGGGACTCGGGACGCTGCATTGTCTCACGCAGCAGCAGCCGGCCACCGCACGCTGACACCACGCAGGGTAACCAGCAGAGGATCGGACATGGGCGACATGGTGACGTTCAAGGCGAATGGCCGCACCGCCGACGGCTATCTCGCGAGGCCGGCGAGCGGCCGCGGACCCGGGGTCGTGGTCATCCAGGAATGGTGGGGCCTCGTCGGCCACATCACCGACGTCGCGGACCGGTTCGCGAACGAGGGCTTCTTCGCGCTCGCGCCCGACCTCTATCACGGCGAGAAGACCAAGAGCCCCGACGCCGCCGGCAAGATGATGATGGCGCTCAACATCGCCGAAGCCGGCAAGGATCTGCGCGGCGCCGCGGATTATCTCATCGGGATCGACGGCGTCGAGCCAAAGAAGGTCGCCTCGATCGGCTTCTGCATGGGCGGACAGCTCTCGCTCTATGCCGCGTGCGAGTTCCCCGAGCGCATCGGCGCGTGCGTCGACTTCTACGGCGTGCATCCGGCCGTGAAGCCGGACGTGTCCCGGCTCTCGGGCCCCGTGCTCGCGCACTTCGCCACCCGCGACACGTCCACGCCACCCGACGCCGCCAACGGGCTCGTCGAGCAGATCAGGAGCGCCGGCAAGCGGATCGACGCGTACTTCTACGAGGCCGACCACGCGTTCTTCAACGATCAGCGGCCGCAGGTCTACAACGAGCAGGCGGCGACGCTCGCCTGGACGCGCACGATCGACTTCCTGCGAAAAGCGCTCGTATAGCCGCCGCGGGCGGCAGCGGCCGCTCCGCGGCGACTACTCCTCGCGCGTCGCCAGCCCGTATGTCCGCAGCTTGCGCGCGAGCGTGGGACGCGAGATACAGAGGATCCGCGACGCCGCGCTCTGGTTGTAGTCGGTGAGCTGCATCGTGATCTCGAGCGCTTCCTTCTCGATGTCGCGGAGCCGCTTCCCTTCCACCGGGATGCGAATCTCGCCGAAGTTCGCGGCGCCGCGCACCGGGCCCGCGCCCTGCCGGCGCTGATTGATCATGAGGTGCTCGGCGCCGATCAGCGACGTCTCGCACACCACCATCGCGCGCTCGATCACGTGCTTGAGCTCGCGCACGTTGCCCGGCCAGCGGTGGCCGCGCAGCACCGCCGCCGCATCCAGGCCGAGCTGCCGGCGCGGTGCCCCCTGCAGGCGCGTCGCCTCGACGAGCAGGTGGTCGGCGATGAGACGTGCGTCGTCGTCGCGCTCGCGAAGCGGCGGCAGCTCGATGCGCAGCACCGCGAGTCGTGCGGCGAGCGCTTCGCGGAACACGCCCGCGCTCACCCGCTCTTCGAGCCGGCTCTTGGACGACGCGATGACACGGCAGTGCACCACCGACTCACCGGCGCCGAGCCGCGGAATGCTGTAGTCCTCGAGCGTGTGCAGCAGCCGCTCCTGGAGCGTCATCGGCAGCTCGCCGACGTCGTCGAGGAACACGGTGCCGCGGCCCGCCAGCTCGAGAGCGCCGAGGCGCCGCTGTGCCCCCTGCCGCGCCGGCGCGCCGAACAGCTCGACCTCGAGCAGCGGCCCAGGAATCGAGCCGCAGTTGATCGCCACGAACGGCGCGTTCGCGAAGTGCCCGGCGTTGTGGATGCACCGCGCCAGGAGCTCCTTCCCCGTGCCGACCTCTCCCGTGAGAAGCAGCGTGCGGAGCGGCGTGGTCGCGACACGACGCGCCATGTGCAGGGCGTGACGCATCCCCGCGCTCTCGCCGATGACGGCCGAGAACTCCTGGCCCGACTCGCGCGCGCCGGCGAGCGGCCGCTGCACGGACGGGGCGGTCATCGGTTGGCTCCAGGCAAGGCGATGCAGCGGCGCGTCACGGCTCTGTCCTCGGTTAAGCGATACAACGATTCCTTTGTGAGTATCGGCACGAACGATCGAATCCGAAGCGCACGCGACAACTCACGCGCCAACTCACGCGGCCTGACTCGCGCCGGCGAGCGCGATGCGCAGCGTGGACATGCGTTCCGCGATGCCCACGAAGCCCAGTGCCTCCACTTCCGGCTGCACGGCGTCGAGCAGCGCGACCAGCGATTCACCGCAGCGCATGAGCGACGGCGCGCACTCCGCGACGAGATATGCCGCGGTGTACGGATCGTGCTGCTCGGCGATCTCCACCGCTTCGTGCAGCAGCCGCAGCGCGTGCGCGTCGTCGCCGCGCTCGGCGGCAAGCCGGATGCGGAGCGCGTCGACCATGTCGCGGCCCTGGAACCACCAGTCGGGGCGCGGCTCCACGTTCGCGCGAATCCACCGCATCGCCTCGTCGGCGAGCGAGCGCGACCCCACCGCGAGCGACGCGAGCGCCTGTCCCGCGCGCGCGCCGAGCTCCACGTCCGGCTGCCCGATCCGGCCGGCGATCGCAACCACCTGATCGTACAGCGAGGTCGCGGTCGACCAGTCTTCGCTCTCGCGCGCGAGGTGCGCCATGTTGTACAGCGTCACCAGGCGGTGGCCCTCGTTCGCCGAGAGCGTGAACGCGTGCAGCGCTTCCTCGAACCGTTCGCTCGCCAGATCGCGCTGCCCGCGGCGCAGATAGAGCACGCCGAGGTTCAGCGACGCGAGACCGGCGAGATCCGTGGCGTGCGCGCTCTTCGCCGCCTCGAGGCCGCGATCGTACGCGGCCTCCGAGGCCGCCGTGTCGCCCGCGCGCTGATGGATGATGCCGATGTTGATGTAGCAGCGCGCCTCGCCGCAGCGATCGCCCACGCCGCGGAAGAGCGACAGCGCGCGGTGATAGAAGTCGGCGGACTCGCTCGATCGCCGATCCATCATCGACATGCCCAGCCGCGTGAGCGCCTCGGCGAGGAGGCGGCCGTCACCGGCGATCTCCGCCGCCTCGACCGCCTCGCGCGCCATGCGCTCGGCGTCGCGCCACTCGCCGAGCCGTCCGGAATACAGCGAGATCATGATGAGCAGCGCGGCCTGCTCGCCGTGATCGCGGAGCTCGCGCGCGAGATCGAGCAGCTCGCGGCAGGCGGCGATCGTTTCCGTGGCCGGCTGTCCCTGGAGCGCGCGGACGCGCTGCCGCATGCGCTTGAGCCCGAGCACCGCGTGACTGTCCGGGCTGGCGGCGAGTCCGGCCAGCGCGCGGTCGCACAGCTCCTCGGTGAGCGCGTAGCGGCCCTCGGTCTCGGCGACTTCCGCGAGCTGGTGCAGCGCCGCGGCACGTTGCGCCGGATCGAGCGCCGCGCGCTCCGCGATCTCGAAGAAGCGCCGGGCCTCCGCGTGCGCGTACACCGCGAGCGACGCACGGCCAGCCTCCATCGCGTGCGAGTACGCCTTGGCGGCATTGCCCGCGCGCTCGTAGTGGATCGCGATCTCCGCCGCGTTCGACTGCCCGGAGGCTTCCATCGCGGCGGCGACCCGCTCGTGGATGCGTGCCAGGCGCCGCGGATTGATCTCGCGCCGGATCGCCTCGACCAGGAGTGAGTGCGTGAAGCTGAAGCGCGAGTTCGTCGCGCTCGACGAGACCGGCTCCACGACCGCTTCCGCGATCGCTTCGTCGAGCACGTCCAGGATCTCGTCCTCGGTGCCCGCGCCGGCGGCGATCGCGAGGTCGACGTCGAACTCGCGGCCGATCACCGCGGCCGTGTTGAGCACGCGCCGAGAATCGGGGGACAGCCGATCGAGCCGCCGCTCGAACAGCCCGGACACCGCGGGCGGCGCCTCGCGCGTGGGATCGGCGCGCAGCATCCAACGACCGGCCTCGTAGCGCACCGCCCCCTCGTCGACCAGCACGCGCACGAGCTGCGTGGCGAGCAGCGGGTTGCCTTCCGAGTAGCGCTGGATGAAGTCCACGAGGTCCGGCGCGGCGTCGCCCGAGAATACGCCGTGAAGCCACTCCTGCAGCTCCGACGCGTCGAGGCGAGCGATGAGGAGCTCGTGAAACCGCTCGTCGCGCACGAGGCGGTTGCGCCGCTCGAGCACCGGGCCGCGCAGCTCCTCGGCGCGCAGCGTCATGCAGACGAGCAGGCGCTCGTGATGGAGCTGGTGCAGCACGTGCTCGAGCACGTCCCACGTCATCGCGTCGGCCCACTGCATGTCGTCGAGCACGATGACGAGCGGCGCGACGGCCGTGGCGACCGCGAGGTAGCTCACGATCTCGTCGAACAACGCGTACTTGTCGGCGGCCTGCTCCAGCGTCGTGCGCTCGTTCCGGAGTGCCGGCACCACGTGCGCGAGCGCCTTCCAGTCGCGGCTCGGCATGATCCCGAGCTGCTCGATCGCGCTGATCGCCTCGGCCCACGGGGCGTAGGGCGGCTTCGCGTCCGCTTCACTGCACCGGCCGGCGACCAGCGCGCCCGCACGGAGACGCACCTCGCCCGAAAGACGGCGCACGAGCGTCGACTTTCCGACGCCCGCCTCGCCGACGACGGCGGCGACGTTCACGCCGCCGCCGATGCTGCCCTCGAGCAGGCGCGCGAGACGGCCCAATTCGTCGCCGCGCCCGACGAACTGCTTGAGATCGATCTCGGGCTCCGCCGCCGCCTCGTCGATCTCGTTCGCCGCGACCACGGTGTTGCGCCCGCGCCGCTTCGCCTCGTAGAGCGCGCGGTCGGTGAGCTCGAACAGCGCCTCGAAGTCCTTCGTGTCCGGCCGCGCCGACGCCACGCCGACCGAGAGACTCACGGTCGTCGAGCCGGAACGCTCGCGCAGCGGCACCGCCGTGCGCGCGACGGTCGCGCGCAGCCGCTCCGCCAAGTCGCGGGCTTCGTCGATCGGCGTGTGCGGCAGCAGGACGACGAACTCGTCGCCCGCGTAGCGGCCCACGATCCCCATGCCCGCCGCCACTTCGCGCAGCGTGCCCGCGACCACGCGCAGCACGGCATCGCCCTGGAGATGGCCGTGCGTGTCGTTCACGTGCTTGAAGTGATCCACGTCGATCACGATCAGCGAGACCGTCGCGAACGGCCCGCGGTCGGCGAGCACGCGATTCGCCGCGTCGACGAACGGACGCCGCGTGAGCAAGCCCGTGAGATCGTCCGACGGGCCCGCCACCTTGAGCTCGCGTTCCGCGGCGCGCGGCACCGCCGGCGCACTCTCGACGACGGCACGCTGTCGGATCGACGGCGTGCGCGTCTTCATCAGATCTTCGAAGAGCTCGAACAGCCGCGGATCGAACTGCTTGCCGACGTCGGCGCGCATGATCTCCATCGCGGCATCGTGCGAGAGCGTGCCCTTGTAGCTGCGCTTGGACGTGAGCGCGTCGTAGACGTCGGCGATGCACAGCATGCGCGCGGCTTCAGGAATCGCGTCGCCAACGAGGCCGTCCGGATAGCCCTGCCCGTCCCACCGCTCGTGATGCGAGCGCACCATCGGGATCACGTCGCCGGGAAAATCCATGTCGGCGAGCATCTCGACGCCGGCGACCGGATGCCGCTTGATCAGCTCCCACTCGTCCGGCGCGAGCTTGCCCGGCTTGTTCAGGATCTCCGACGGGATGATCAGCTTCCCGACGTCGTGCACGATCGCGCCGATGCGGAACCAGAACAGCGCGCGCGGCTCGATGCCCGTGCGCAGCGCGAGCGCGCACGCGAGGTCGGCTACGCGCTCGCAGTGTCCCTGCGTGTAGCGGTCCTTCGCCTCGATCGTGCCGCTCCAGTGGCGGACGGAGTCGAGGAAATGCTTCTCGAGGCGCGCATTGCGCCGCTCGATGTCCGCCAGGTCGCGCTTGGCGCGGAGCTGCGTGAACAGCCGGTGCCCGCGATTCAAGTGCATCAGCGCGTCGCGATGGCGCCCCTGGCGGCGGCACAGCTCCGCGTGCTCGCGCGCCGTTTCCGCCGAGAGCAGCAGATCGCGCTTCTCGACGGCGATCGCCTGCGCGCGCTCGAGGTGCTCCTCGGCCGCCTGCGGGTCGCCGAGCTCGCGCTTCACCGTGCCGAGGTTCTTCTCGATCTCCCCGCGCGCGAATCCGTCCTGCGTCTGCGCGGACAGCGTCTGCGCGAGCTCGCAGCAGGCGCCCGCCGCGGTGAAGTCGCCGCGCGCGATCTCCAGATCCGCGCGGTTCACCTCGAGAAGGATGCGCGCCGGCACGTCGCCCAGCGCCTCGGCGATCTCCACGGCTTCCTCGAACGCGCGGGCGGCATCGTCCCAGCGCTCGAGGTCCGTGCAGAGCATGCCCATGTTGTTCAGCGCGAGCAGCACTTCCTTCGGCGCGCCGAGCGTGCGGAACTCAGCGAGGCTCGCGCGATAGTAGCGCAGCGTCTTCTCGAGATCGCCGCGCACGGCGGAGATCACGCCGAGGTTCTGCGCCGTCATCGCGGTGAGGCGCGTCTCGCTCGCGTCGATCGCGTGCCCGCGCGCCTCGAGGTACAGCGCCTCGGCGGCATCGAGATCGCCGAGCTGATGGTAGACGACCGCCTGGTTGTTGATCGCGTGCCCGATCTCGGCGGCCTCGCCGGTGAGCTGCGCGACCGCGAGCGCCGCCTCCAGGCAGTCCAGCGCCGCCGTCTCGTCGCCGTCGAGATGGAACGCGCGGCCGACCCACCGCAGCAACGACGACGCGAGTTTCCCGTCCTTCGCGCGCTTGAGCGAGTACAGCGCGCGCTCGTACAACGCCCGCGCGTCGTCTCCGCGCCCCTCCCGTTCGGCGAGCTGCGCCTGCTGTATCAGAATGTCGACCGAGGGGTTCGTCATCGCTTCCGCCTCGCACCACGAGCCATCAGAAAAACCGAAAGAGGGGACGTGCAGGGATGCACGCCCCCTCTTTCAGTATCGGCAGGTCATCCCATCGCCAGCATGTATCCCGAGAAGTGCCAGATCGGGAACACGGCGGCTCCGGTGAACGGATCGACCGCGGCGCTCAGTACCTCGTCCACGACGGCGGAGCCATCGGAGTCGTCGAGCTGCGAATCGTCGGCGAAGTAGGCCCCGTGCAGCCGCAATCCCTTGAGCGGCCCGTGGACCGCCTTGCGCAGGTCCTGCACGAACAGCAGCGGCACGTTGAACCGGGTGCCGTGCGGCTCGAAATCGTAGGCGATGATCCGCCCCGGAACGGCGGTCACGGAAATCGTCGTCTGGTGCGAAACCGCGCCCGGCGGCACGACGAGCGTGAGGCCCGTGGCTTTCAGGTTCAACACGCCGCCGAACGGCCCGATCACTGCCGACGCAGTGTGCCCCGCACCAACGGACTGCGTGAACAGCACGCCGTCAACGCTCGTGTTCGACGGACCTTTGCCTCCCCGACCGAAGCTCGGCGCGAACAGGGACGCGCGATCCATGCCGCCGCCCACCGTGCCACTCGAGTCGTCGCCGGCGCCGAGGTTGTATCCGCTGAAATGCTTGATGCGGCGCGTCAGCTTGCCGGTGACCGGATCCCGGAACGTGACCAGCGTCGGGTCCTTCTTCGACTCGTCGATGCAACCGTTCGACTTCGCGTTCGGACAGTACAGGATGTTCAACCAACCCTGCGCCGCGGCGTAGTCGGTGAACGACAGGATCACCCAGCCACTCGGCCTATCCGTCGGAACGAAACGGATCTCCTTGTCGAAATCGACGCGCGGGTGACCCGAGCCATCGATCCATGCCAGGGCGTTGACCGTGAGCGGCGCCCTGGCGACGGTACACGGCTTGTCCCATTGGCCCATGCCGTAGGGCGACTTGGGATCGCACAGCGAGTGCGCCGGGAACGTGATCGTGTTTCCGGCCCCCAGGTCGTATGTCAGGTTGCGGGCCGGATCGATCACGAAGCTGAATCGCGCCGTGTCGATGGCGTACAGCGACTGACTCGATCCGCCGCCCACCGCCGCGGGCCCGGTCGGCGCCTGAGTGTTTGGTGCAACTACGTTGCCTTCGCTACACGCCGCGGCGACGGCGACGAGCGCGAGGAGTGCGGCTTTGAATGCCTTCATCATCATAGCCTCCATCGGCCTTTGACGTGGCGCAACTTCTCCCCACCCCAGTTGGGTGATGGGTAGACTCTGCGCCTCGGATTATCGGCCGATCGTGGAGGCGATGAACTTTTCTCGAGCGCCTGGAACAAACTGTGGCAGGGTGGAACGAAGTGAGCCACCGGTGTGACAGTCCCCCGTGCCTTGACGGGCGCCAGGAGAGAAAATATTCTCTCTGAGAGATAAAAAATTATCTATGCGTCGCGACCTCGTTCATGCCCTGCGCGCGCTCCGCCGCGCACCCGCGCTCGCCCTCGTCGGCGTGCTCACCCTCGCCCTCGCGATCGGGAGCGCCACCGCGGTGTTCAGCGTCGTCGACGCCGTGGTCCTCCGCGGCCTGCCCTATCGCGATGCGGGGCAGCTACGCGCCGTGTATGAGCGCAGCGAGGACGGCAACCTGCGCGTGCCCTCGTACCCGACCTTCCGCGACTGGCAGACGGCGAGCGCCGCGCTGCGCGGTACGATCGACGGCCTCGCGTTCGTGCGCGGCGATGGAACGACCGTCGGCGCCAGCCACGAGCGCCAGATCGTCGCGTACGTCTCGCCCGGCTTCTTCCATATGATGGGCACGCGTGCGCTGCTCGGCCGCACGTTCACGTCGGACGAGGACAGTGCGAGCGCCGCACGCGTGGGCGTGCTGTCATACGACGCATTCATGCGCCAATTCGGCGGCGACCGCTCCATCATCGGCAAGACCGTTGCCGTCGACAGCGTGCCGACCACGATCGTCGGCGTGATGCCGAGCGGCTTCGCATATCCCAACTTCGGCGGCGGCGGCTGGCTGCCGCCGGCCCTGTGGCAGCCGATCAGCGTTTTCGCATCGACGCATCAGGCGCTCTCGCTGCGCGGCCTGCACGTCGACAGCCGCGCGATCCTGCGCGTGCACCCCGGCGCCGATTCCGCGCGCGTCGCGGCGGCGATGCACACGATCGAGCAGCGCCTCGCCGCGGAATTCCCCGCCGAGCAGGCGCATTGGACGTCGGTCGCGTTGGCGACGCTCCCGAGCGAGTTGTTCGGCGAGCTCTGGTCGACGCTCGCGCTCATCGCCGGCGCGATCGCGCTCGTGCTGCTGCTCGCGTGCGCGAGCGTCGCCAACCTGCTGCTCATTCGCGCCAGCGCGCGGTCGCGGGAGTTCGCGCTGCGCGCGGCCCTGGGCGCGAGCCGCTGGCGCGTCGCCAAGCAGCCGCTGCTCGAGTCGGCGGCGATCGCGGTCGGCGGTGGTGGCGCCGGGCTGGCGCTTGCCATGCTGCTCGTTCACGTGGCACGCCCGTTCGCCAATCAGCGGCTTCCGTTCGCGACGCACATCACGATCGATCCACACGCGGTGCTGTTCACCGTCGGTGTCACGGCGCTCACCGCGATTCTGATCGGGGCGCTCGCGGCGCTCCAGGCCAGCCGCGAGAATCTCGTCGAGCGCTTGCGCGGCGGCGCGATGCCGACGGGCGGCGCCGCGGAGGTCCGCGTGCGCAACGGGCTCGTCGCGATGCAGTTCGCGCTGGCGATGACGCTGCTCGTCGGCGCTGGGCTGCTCATTCAGAGCGTACGGCGCCTCACCGACGTCCCACTCGGCTACGACCCGACGGGGCTCGCGAGCTTTGCCATCTCCCCGCCGGCGCATCGCTACGACGCGCCGGCGCAGGCGGCGGCCTTGTACGCGCGAGTCATCGACGCCGTGCGCGCGGTCCCGTCGGTGCGGAGTGCCGCCGCGGCGGGCGGCGCGCTGCTTCCGACGAAGATCGATCTCGCGGGGCGCGCGGCAAGCTCGGCGTCCGTGACCGCGGCATATCATCCGATCTCGGCGGACTATCTGCGCACTATGGGATTGCGCATCGTCGCCGGCCGCGGGTTCACCGACGACGACATGCGCGCGCCCAACGGCTTGCTCGTGACCGACACGCTGGCGAAGCAGCTATGGCCCGGCGCGAGTGCCGTCGGTCAACGCATCACGATCTACCGTCAATCGCAGGCGCGGCCGGACTTCGGCAAGCCGATCACGATGCCCGTCGTTGGCGTGGTGTCCGACTATCACGAC
Organism: Gemmatimonadaceae bacterium; assembly: GCA_035547615.1. Lineage (GTDB taxonomy): Bacteria > Gemmatimonadota > Gemmatimonadetes > Gemmatimonadales > Gemmatimonadaceae > JAQBQB01. The sequence goes on from DASZUN010000292.1 coordinate 19,851, forward strand.
TTCGGGCCCGAGTCGCCGGCGACCGCCGAAGTGTTTCTGCCGTACACGCTCGAGGTGTGGCCGTGGATGACGTTCGTCGCGCGGGCGGGCACGTCGCCGGCGGTGCTCGCGTCGATCGAGCGCGCGGTGCGCGGCGTGGATCCCGCACTCTCGTTCTTCGCCGAACCGAGCTTCGACGACTCGGGACGCGCGCCATCGCTCACCGATCCGCGCATGTTCGTGACCGGACTGCTCTCGGCGTTCGCCGCGGTGGCGCTGCTCCTCGCCGCCGTCGGACTCTACGGCGTGGTGACGTACGCGATGGCGCAGCGCACGCGCGAGATCGGCATTCGCATCGCGATCGGCGCGACGACGCGGCACATCGTGCGGCTCACGATGCGGCAGTCCGCGAGCTACGTGCTCGCGGGGATCGTCGTCGGCACGGGCGGTGCGTACGCCGGCACGAGGGTGCTCCGCGCCCTGCTCTTCCAGACCGCGCCGACCGATGCGGTGACGTTCGCCGTGGTGCCGATCGTGCTCGCGGCCGTGGCGTTGTTCGCGACGACCCTCCCGGCACTCCGCGCCGCACGCACCGATCCGGCGATCGTGATTCGCGCGGAGTAGTCGATCGTCTGGGGTCTGTGGTCCATGGACCACGGACGACGGACGATGAACCGGTGCGCTCCTTGCACCCGGTCGCCCACTCGGGGGGTGGACCGTGAAGCTCATTCTGCTCACAGACGAATCGCTCCGGCTCGAGCCGACGCCGGGGCCGCTGACGATCGAGGCGCTGACCGCCGAGCAGGCGTATTCGCCCTTTCATATGATGGCGAGCGGCCTGGCGTACTGTACGTTCTCGGTGATGTACGCGTGGGCCGAGCATGCGCAGCTCGATGCCAACGACCTCGCGCTCGAGGTGGCGTGGACGTTTGCCGACGATCCGCACCGTGTCGACAGCTACGACATCGCCTTCGAGTGGCCGTCGCTGCCGGCGAAGCGCCGCGAAGCCGCGCGGCGCGTGGCCGAGATGTGCACCGTGCACGCGACGCTGCAGCATCCGCCGCGGATCGAGATTCGGCCGCGAGATTCGTCCGTGGTCCGTGGTCCGTCGTCCACGGACCATGGCCCACGGACCATGGACCATGAGGCAGCCACCACGGACCACGGACCAGCAGCCACGGACGACGCGCCAGACGTCGCGCGCTTCACCATTGCCGGCGAGGACGCGACGCGTGGGCTCGGCAGGCCGTACACCTGCGTGTACGACGGCACGTGCAAGGTGTGCACGCGCCTGGCGCACGTGCTGCGCGCGTGGGACCGCCATGAGCAGATTGAAATCGTGCCGTCGCAGGCGCCGGGCGTGACGGCGCGGTTCCCGTGGATTCCGGCGCGCGCATACGCCGAGGCCCTCCAGCTCATCGGGCCGAATGGCCACACGTGGCAGGGCGCGGCGGCGATCGAGCAGCTCCTCGAGATCCTGCCCAAGGGGCGGCTCATCTCGTGGATCTTCAAGATTCCGTTCGTGCGCGGCGTCGCCGACCGCTTCTACAAGTGGTTCGCGCGCAACCGATATCGCCTCGGCTGCGGCGAGCACTGTCAGTCGCGGCCGCTCGACGTCGCGTTCCGCGAGAGCTGAGCGCTCAGGGCTGACGCCCATTCGTTGACGAGCGCCGCCTCGCGCTCGTCGAGCGTCGCGTCGTCGCGCTGGATGTCGGCGGCCGTGCCGCCGGCCGCGGCCGCGACGTTCCGTGCGAACTCGATCCACACGCCGCGCTGCGCCCACCGGCCGACCGTCCGCAGCATGAGCGCGTCGAAGGTGGACGCGGGGCGGTCGTAGACCTGGATCTCGAAGCGCAGCGCGTCGCCGCGTGGCTCGACCAGAAAGCGCACCGCGCCGGCGATCGGGTGGCCGACCACCGTGAGCAGCGTGATCCGCCGGTCCATCACCTCGGCCACGCGCACCTGCATCTGGCCGCGGAGCGGCAGCTCGAGCGTGATCGTCTCGCCCTCCGCGATCCGCACCCGCTCCGGATCGATCACGCGGACGATCGGCGGCATCAGGCTGGGAAACTGATTGCGTATATAGTCATACAGTTGATCGGCGTCGAGGCGTGCGCCGCGCACGTCGACCCAGTAGCGCTGGCGCTCGAGCGCGCCCACGCCCTGGTCGGGCAGCTGCTCGGGCTGATCGTCGACGAGCCGGCGCAGGCCGTCGGCGAGCTTGGTCGGCGCGACGCCAAAGGCGTCGGTGAGCGCATTGCTCCGGCCGGCGGGAATCACGTTCCCCTCGGCGAGCATCGCGAGCTGCGATTCGTTGAGCGGCGCATCCACGCCGAGCGTGTCGAGCACCCGCACGCCCCACGACGCGATCACGTCGGGAAGCGCCGCCTGCGGCACGTCGCGCCCGGTGAGCGTGCGGAAGCGCGACACGAGATCGTTCTGCGAGGTGATCTCCGTGCCCGCGACGTCGAGCGACACGCAGCGCAGGTCGTCGCGCTCGATCGCGATCGCCAGGGCGCGCGCGAGGTCCTCGTGCCAGATCGGCTGGAACGGCTGGTTGCCGTCGCCGATCGTGGGGACGACGGGCATCGACCGCACCAGGCGCAGCATGCGCGAGATGTGCTCATCGCCCGGCCCGTACACGGCACCCGGCCGCACGACGACCCAATCGCGCGTGAACGCGCGCACGACGTCCTCGGCCACCGACTTCGACTTGTGATACGGCGACGCGCCGCGCTCGGCACCGAGCGACGAGACGTAGACGATCTTGCGGACGCCGGCGCGCTCCGCCTCGAGCACGACGTAGCGTGTGCCCTCGATGTTCACGCGCTGAAACGTGCGCGCGGGCGGCGCTTCGTCGATGATGCCGGCGACGTGCAGGATCGCGTCGCAGCCGTCGGCGGCTCCCTCGAGCGTCCGCTCCTCGGCGACGTCGCCGCGCCAGGTCTCGACCGAGGCGGGCAGCCACGGTTCGTCGCGCCCCGCGTGGCGCGACAGCACGCGCACCGTGTGGCCGCGGCGAAGCAGTTCGCGCACCGTCGATTCGCCGATGAGCCCGGTACCGCCGGTGACGAGGATCTTCATCGCGTTCTCCCTCCGTAAGTCGGCGGGATTGGGCAGTTTAGATGCCACGGCCGATACTGTTACACGGCGAACTCGTGTTTCGTCTTCGAAGTGCCCGGCGACGCCGCCTCGGCCCCTCAGCTCCCCGCTCGCAACTCGCGTGACGATGTCGGCTTACAAACGCGTGCTCCTCCTCCTGGCGGCCGCGGCGTGCTCTCGCACGTCGGGTGGGACCGTCACCTTCGGCGCCGCTGGTCCATGGGACCAGGCGTACGGTCTGGCCAACAAGCAGGGCATCGAGCTCGCGGTCGACGAGATCAACGCCAGCCCCGAGTGGAACGGCCGCAAGCTCCAGATCGACTTCGAGAACGATTCGGCGAGCGGCATGCGCGCGAGCGCGATCGCGCAGCAGTTCGACTCGATGCCGAACATCGTCGCCGTCGTCGGCCACGTGAACTCGACCGCGATGGTCTCGGCGGCCAAGGTCTACGACAAGCACCTCGCCGCGATCGCCACGACCGCGACGTCGCCGGCGCTCACCGGCATCTCGCCCTGGGCGTTCCGCGTCATCACGAGCGACTCGGCGAACGCGATCACGATCGCCCAGTTCGCCAACGCACGCGGCGCCAAGCGCGTCGCGGTGCTCTACGAGAACAATCCGTACGGGCGCGGGCTCGCCGACAACTTCCGCCGCAACTTCAAGGGCGAGATCATCAGCATCGATCCCATCCGCGACGACGCCGACCAGAACTTCGAGCCGTACGTCAGCTACTTCAAGCAGACGAAGCCGGATCTGGTGTTCGTCGCGGGCACCGACGCCTCCGGGCTGACGTTCCTCAAGGAAGCGCGGCGTCAGAACCTGCAGGCGGCGCTCGTCGGCGGCGACGGCTGGCAGACGCTGGCGCCGAGCGCGCTCGCTGAAGGCATCTACGTGGGCGCGCCGTTCAGCGCGCAGGATCCGCGGCCCGAAGTGCAGGCGTTCGTCGCCGCCTATAGAAAGAACTTCAACGCCGTGCCCGACGGGAACGCCGCACTCGCGTACGACGCGACCCGGCTGCTGGCGCAGGCCGTGGAGCAGGTCGGGCCCGACCGCCAGAAGATTCGCGACTACATCGCGTCGCTCGACGAGCAGCACGCGTACAAGGGCGTGACCGGCACGATCCGCTTCCGCCCCGACGGGGACCCGATCGGCAAGAGCATCGTGATGACGCGCGTGCACGACGGCGCGCTCGAGGTGGAGAAGAGCCAGTGAACCTGTTCGAGATCCTCAAGCTCAACACGATTCGCGCGCGCCTCTGGCTCGGCTTCGGAGTGCTCGTGGCGCTGCTGTTCGTCGCCGGCATCGTCGCGCGGCGGTCGTTCACGGGCATGTCCGACGCGATCAACTCGTCGCTCGACGAGGTGCAGACCGAGTCGCAGCTCGCGAGCCAGCTCTCGGCGGACGTCGCGAAGACGATCGAAGGCGGCACGCGCTATCTCGATACGCGCGACACGGCGGCCGAGAACGCGTTCCGCAGCTTCGGCTGGGCCGCGCACGACGTGCAGCGGCAGATGAACGACCGCCCGGGCCAGTCGCCGATCGAGGTGTCCACGATCGCGCTGATCGACAACAAGCTCTCGGCGATGGAAGTGGACTTCGCGCTGGCGCACCGGCTGGCGGATCTCGGCCGCGCGGCGGACGCGCGCGCCGCGTCGGCGCAGAGCCGCGGCGACATCGACGACCTGCTCAACGCGATCGAGCGGCTGGGCAGGCTCAAGTCGGAGAAGGTGTCCACGGCGCGGCGGCAGCTCGCGGCGGAATCGGCGCGGCGCTCCACGTACCTGATCGCGCTGATCGGCTTCGCGCTCGCGTTCGCGATCATCGTCGTGACGCTGACGGTGCGCCGGATCGGCGGCCCGCTCGACGTGCTCGTGCGCCACGCCCGCCGGCTGAGCGAAGGGGACCTCGCGAGCCGCGCGGCCGACGCGATGCCCGGCGAGTTCAGCATTCTCGCGACCGCGATGAACCAGACCGGCGAATCGCTCTCGCGCGTCGTTTCGGTCGCGGCGCGCACCGCGGACGACGTCTCGAGCTCGGCGCACGATCTGGCATCGGTCTCCGAGCAGATCTCGCTCTCGGCGAGCCAGATGGCGAGCGCGATGACCGAGGTGTCGCACGGCGCGGAGACGCAGGTGCAGCAGCTCCGCACGATCGAGGACACGCTGCAGGCGATCCGCGAAGCGGCCGAGGGCGTGAAGCTGCGCTCGACCGAGGTGACGGACTTCGCGCGCAGCATCGAAGGCACGGCGCAGGCGAAGCGGCTCGAGATCGATCGCGCGTTGGGCATTCTGGTCGACGTGAAGCACAGCGTGGAGAAGGCCGCCGAGGAGATCCGGGCGCTGAATGCGACGGTGGCGGACATCAACCGCTTCGTCGCGTCGGTCGGGCAGATCGCCGATCAGACCAACCTGCTCGCGCTGAACGCGGCGATCGAAGCGGCACGCGCAGGCGACGCGGGCCGCGGCTTCGCGGTCGTGGCGGACGAGGTGCGGAAGCTGGCCGAGCAGTCGCAGAAGGCGGCCGACGACATCGTGCAGATGACGGGACACGTGACCACGCGCGTCTCGGCGAGCACGCGCGCCATGGAATCGAGCGCGGGCCGCGTGAGCGAGATCGAGACGGTCTCGCGCGAGATTGACGAAGCGCTGCGCGTGATCAGCGACGCGGCCGAACGCACACGCGTCGCGGCGACGGGCGTCACCGGCGCGGCCGAAGCCAATGCGTTCGCGGTGAACAGCGTCGCTTCGAGCCTGGAGCAGATCGCCAAGACGGCCGAAGGCCATGCCGCCGCCGCCGAGGAAGTGAATGCGTCGACGCAGGAGCAGAGCGCCGCGTGCGAGCAGATGACGTCGGCGTCGAACGTGCTGCTGCACGGATCCACGCAGCTCCGCGAGCTCGTGGGCGGGTTGCGCACCTGATCGGGCTCCGCGACGGGGTGGTGTGGCGGGTTGGATCGGCGTGCCAGGGACGTTCCAAGAATTGGGAAAACCGAAATGGACGGATTGGACTGACCTGAACGGAAACGGCACCAGCCTTTTGGGAACGGCCTCGGGACGGTAGAAGCTTCCCGAGGCCGTTCCCATTTCTCTTGCCGTTGCTGTTGCTGTTGCTGTGGCAGTGTCAGTCGATGACGTCAGTCCCTTCCGTTCAAGTCGGTAGCTGTTCCCCTTTTTCATCGTGGCCGGCCGAGTGGCCGCTCGTGGTGGCGGGTTGGATCGGCGCTCCAATGTTGGTTCCAAGAATTGGGAACACCCGAACTGGACGGATTGGACTGACCTGAACGGAAAC
>DASZUN010000293.1:0-34280 GCA_035547615.1 Gemmatimonadaceae bacterium
CTTCCAGAAGTTCACGAGCGCGTCCGCCGTCTCGACGGCGAAGTTGTCCGGCTCTGCCGGGCGCAGGTGGTGCGCGACCCGCATCGCCTCCTCCGCGCGCTGCATCGCCGGCGCGACGTCGGCGGCTTCCGCCAGCTTCACCGAGATCGTCGTCGTCTGCCGCCGGCCGTAGATCGATTCGAACGTCGTGATGGGAAGCAGCACGAATCCATCGAAGGATTGGCCGAGCACGCGTCCCTTCGCCGCGATCGTGCCGATGATGGTGAACGGCAGATCGTGGATCCGGATCGTCTGGCCGACGGGATTGCGTCCGTCGAACAACTTGTCCGTGATATCGGCGCCGACGACCGCCACGAGCCGGCGCTCGCGCACGTCCACGTCGGTGAGCGGATCGCCGAACTGGAACTTGTAGTCCTGCACCTGCTGATACTCGGGCGTCACGCCGTTGACCATCACGGAGCCGAGCGTGCGATCGCGATACACGACGTCGCTCGTCGGCGTCGGGAAGCCGGACTGCACCGAGATCGCTTCGGCACCTGGCAGCGCCGCGCGGACGGCATCGGCGTCGGCGAGCGTGATCTTGGGGCGCCGCTGCATGCGCAGCCACTCGTCGTCCTCGATCAGGCCGATGTTGATCGGCAGCCGCCGGATCTGAAACGAGTTCGAGCCGATGAGGGCATCCGCGACGTTCTCCTTCACGTACGCGTTCATGCCCTGGATCACCGCCACGACCGCGACCAGGAACGCCACGCTCACGATGATGCCGAGCAGCGTGAAGAACGAACGAAGCTTGTTCGCCCGGATCTGCGTGATCGCGGTGAGGAGGACGTCGCCGAAGCGCATGAGAGGGAGGCGGCGGGAGCCGAGGCGGGTATAGAATCTTAAGACGCGTCGCCAGCGGACGCGGACCGTGAACCGGCCATCGTCGGCGCGGCCGCCCGCCCCTCCCATCTCGCGCGCCGGCGCAGCATCGTTCAGGCATGCCTGCCTTCACCCGATTCGCGCGGCGCGCATTCACCGCGCTCGCCGCCACGCTGCTCGCCTCCGCACCGGCCTCCGCCCAGCAGCGCGTCGACATTCTCATCGCCGGCGGCAGCGTCGTCGACGGCACCGGGTCGCCGGCGCGCCGTGCCGACCTCGGCATCACCGGCGATCGGATCACGTTCGTCGGCGATGCCTCCGCGGCGCGCGTCTCCGCCGCGCGAACGATCGATGCGCATGGCCTGGTCGTCGCTCCAGGATTCATCGATTCGCACACGCACTCCGCCGGCGACCTGTCGAGCGCAAAACGAAAGTCGAATCTCGATTATCTGATGCAGGGCGTCACGACCGTGGTGACGAACAACGACGGCGGCGGCCCGGTCGACATCGCGAAGCAGGTCTCGACCTGGCAGAAGAACGGGATCGGGACCAATGCCGCCGTCTTCGTGGGCTTCGGGTCCGTGCGCCAGGCGCTGCTCGGGATGTCGGCGAACGCGCCGACCGCGGAGCAGCTCGACTCGATGCGCGCGCTCGTCGCCCGCGGGATGGATGCGGGCGCGATCGGCCTCTCGACCGGGCTCTTCTACGCGCCGCAGAGCTATTCGACGACTGACGAAGTGATCGCGCTTGCCAAAGTCGCGGCGGCGAAGGGCGGGCTGTACGACACGCACCTCCGCGATGAGAGCTCGTACACGGTCGGGCTGATCGGCGCCGTGAACGAAGCGATCCGCATCGGCCGCGAGGCGCACATGCCCGTGCAGATCTCGCACATCAAGGCGCTCGGCGCGGACGTGTGGGGGCTGAGCGACAGCGTGATCACGCTCATGAAACACGCGCGCGCCGACGGTGAGAGCGTCTTCGGCTGCCAGTACCCGTACACCGCATCCGGCACGAGTCTCGGCGCATCGCTGTTGCCGCGTTGGGCCGAGACCGGCGGGGCCGACAGTCTCCGTGCGCGGGCCGCCGACCCGGCGATCCGAACCAAGCTGCTCGCCGAGATGACCGAGAACCTCCGCCGTCGCGGCGGCGCATCCACGCTGCTCATCACGTCCACGCGCGACTCGAGCATCCTCGGCAAACGTCTCGACGCCATCGCGCGCGAGCGGAACACGACGCCCGTGGAAGCGGCGCTCTCCATCATCGTGCGCGGTGATCCCGCGGTCGCGTCGTTCAACATGACCGACCAGGACATCGACACCTTCATGGTGCAGCCGTTCGTCGTCACGTGCTCGGACGGAAGCGAAGGTCATCCCCGGAAGTACGGCACGTTCCCGCGCATTCTCCGGCAGTACGTCTACACGAATCACGAGCTCACCTTGCCCGAAGCGATCGCGCGGAGCAGCGCGACGACGGCCAAGTATCTGGGGTTCAAGGATCGCGGCGTGCTCGCACCCGGCGCGTACGCGGACGTCATCGCGTTCGATCCGGCCACCGTCTCGGATCGGTCCACGTACCAGCAGCCGACGCTGCTCGCGACCGGCATGAAGTACGTGCTCGTCAATGGCGTGCTCGCCATCGAAAATTCCGCATACACGGGAGCGCTTTCCGGCCGCGTGCTGCACCGGGAGTAGATTAGACCACATGGCAGAGAGCGAATTCGGCACCTTCTTCATTCCCGGCCCGACGGAGATCCGCCCGGAGATCCTCGAGCAGCTCACGCGGCCCGTGATCCCGCACCGCGGCAAGGCCTTCGAGGCCATGTTCGCGCGGATCGAAGCGGGCCTCCGTGACGTGCTGCTCACGGCGCGCCCGGTGTACGTGGGCGCCACGTCCGCGACCGGGTTCATGGAGATGGCCATTCGCAACGCGCCGGACGGGACGATCCTCTCGCTCGTGAACGGCGCGTTCTCTGAACGGTTTGCCGTGGTCGCCGAGTCGTGCGGTCGAAGCGTCGAGCGTGTGACGGTGCCGTGGGGCGAGGCGTTCGACCTCAACGCGGTGGAAGATGCGCTCGCCACGCGCCGCTTCGTCGCGGTCACGGTCGCGCACTGCGAGACGTCGACCGGCGTGCTGACCGATCCGCGCACCGTCGCGGAACTCGCCCATCGACACGGCACGATGGCGCTCGTCGACAGCGTGTCGGCGGCGGGCGGTGCCGAGCTGATGGTGGACGCGTGGGCGCTGGATTTCCTGCTGACCGGATCGCAGAAGGCGCTCGCACTGCCGGCCGGACTCGCGTTCGCGGTGGCGAGCCCCGAGTACGTGGAGCGGGCGAAGTCCGTCGCTAACCGCGGGTTCTACTTCGACGTACTGCAGTACGAGAAGTACGCCGCCAAGCATCAGACCCCCAGCACGCCGGCGACGAATCTGCTGTACGCCGTCGAGGCGCAGGTCGGTGACATCGGCCGCGAAGGAATCGAGCGCCGGTGGGAACGTCACGCGGCGATGCGCGATGCAACGGTCGCATGGATCGAGGACGTGCGCGAGCGGCGCAACGTCGAGGTGAGCATCCTGGCCCCGGAGGGATCGCGCTCGCCGACGGTGAGCGTGGTGCGCGTGCCCGCCGGGATGTCGACCGCGGACCTGCGGCAATCGATCTCACAGCGCGGCTACACGATCGGCGGCGGTTACGGCGAGCTGGCCGCGACGACGATTCGCATCGGCCACATGGGCGATCACACGCTCGAGGGTCTGCAGCGCTGCCTGCACGCATGCGAGCTCTCGCTCGCCGAGATCGCGGAGAAGCGCCGGCTCGTGCGCGTGTAGGGCGATTCCGCGCGCCATCGCGCGCAAACATTCGTCCGCGGAATTTCGTTCGCCGCCTCGCCCCGCGCTCGTGCCGACTCGACCCTTCGTGCACGAATCCAGACATTTGCGATACAACTTTCGGTCGGGCGACGTGAATCCTCGTCCTGATGGTTGGCGTACGCGCCAGAAGAAGCACGTACCATCACCAACCGGAGGACGTCACGATGATCACCACCACTCTGATTCTCGCCGCGGCGCTGCTCGGCAGCACCGGACCCATGCCCGTGGGCCGTCACGCGACGACCTCGCCGACGAAGTCGTGCGTCGCACCGCAGCGCACGGGGACGTTCCGCGTCGTCACGAAATCGGCGAACGGCGCCGTGGGCGCGCCGGCGATCCTGATGCTCGAGAACATCGACGGCTGTCTCGAGGCGACGTACGTGACGGATGAATCGAGCCCGGTGCTGATCGATGATCTCGACCTGCGCGGCGACTCGCTCGAGGGATCGATGCGCACGTCGTCCGGCGCGGCGAAGGTCACGCTCGACTTCGAGGGATCGCACGTCGCGGGGTCGATCGTACGGGGTCGTCAGAAGTGGCTCGTCGAAGGACGCAAGACGAGCTGACGCATCGCCGCCTGAGCCGGCGCAATCCAGACCGGCTCAGGCGCCTTCGGCGTTCGACACCGCGTAGGTCAACGTGATCAAGCCGCTCGGATACCGATGCGTTGCGGCGAGCGTGAGACCGATGCGGGCCGACAAGGGCGGCGGCAGGACCGGAATGCCGCCGCCGAGGAGCACTGGTGCGACCGTCGCTTCGATGGTGTCCACCTGTCCGGCGTCGACGAGTGTGCGAAACAACGCGCCGCCGCCGAAGAGCCAGATGTCACCGTCGCCCGGCTCGTTCCGCAACGCGCGCACGGTCGCGACGGCATCGCCGCCGCGCACGACGGTCGTATTCGGGCGATCCAGCTTCTCCAGGGTATTAGAGAAGACGAATACCCGAGTGTTCGGCGTCCACGGCGCTTCGGGCTGGGTTTGCACGAGGTCGTAGCTCACGCGCCCGAGCAGGACCGTGTCGACCTTCGCGAAGATCGACGCGAAATCGACCGTCGGCTCCTCGGGGATCCAGTCGAACTCGCCGTTCGGCCCCGCGATGTAGCCGTCGAGCGTGGTGACGACGTTGTAGCGGACTTGGCGCATGATGTGGTCGTGTGGTTCGAACAGCGTAAGCTACCGCCGGACGGCCGCGCGCGTGCTACCAGGCGAGCCCGAACCCGACGCCCGCCGCGAGCCCGTTCATGTCCGCGGACCAGTGTTCGTGCGTCCGTACACCCGGCAGCGTCACAGACGCGCCGTAGCGGTAGCGGATGAGGGCCTGGCAGTAAGCCCATCGCCCGAACGGATATACATAGCCCGCTTGCAGCACCTCGGCGGAGATCCGGCGCGTCCAGGCGCTGTCGGTGATCAAGGCGGGTGCAGGCAGATAGCCGCGCTGCGGATCGAAGTACACCTGCTGATACTTCTCGCGCCACGCCACACGTACGCGCGCCGGGCCGGCGCCGACACGGAAACCGCGCCAGAGCACCAGCGCGAGGACTGACTGCTCCCGCGCCGCAAATTCCTGATAGAGTCGTGACTGTTGCGCCTCGTTGTATGTGAGCAGGGCGCCCCGGCCGTCCCCGAGTTGGGTGGTTCCTTCGAGAGCCAGCAATGAGCCGATTCGCACGGTCGCGATCACCAATCCGTCATCCGCACTCGTCGACCGGCCCTGCTTGTCGTGGCTGAAACTCGTGAGTGTCGGTCCGGGGACCTGATCGATGATGCGGGCAGCGGCGCGCGACCATCCGGCGCGCGTCAGGTCGCGCTCGAGTGCATCGATCGCCGTCCAGCGCGAGCCGACGGCGATCGGCATCGCGCCAATTTCCAGGAACGAGCGGGCGAACCGTGCGTGCCCCGGACTCTCGCACCCGGCTGCTCGCTCCATGCCGGTTTCAGAGCGCCGAGTGTCGAATGCGACGCGATCCGCGACGAGCGTGGCATCTCCCTCGCGCCAACGGATACCATACGAGCCGCTCTCGACTTCCACCGCCCTAGACGGCGAGACGACCTGCTCTACGGTGTAGGCTCCAGTCTGCGTCGCGCCGACGACACACCGCACCGTGGTGGCCGGCAGCATCGTCGTGAGATACGCGCCGGCGGCGCCCCAGTGGGTGAGCACGTCGCGGGCGATGACCGGTGCGCCGCGAATCGTCGTGCCGTTCGGCCTCGTGAGCATCGCGTCTGGGGCAAGCGTGCGCGCGAGTAGCGTGGTGTCGCCGGTGCTGAGGGCGGCGTTCCATTGCAGCGCGGAGATCGCCGTGAGCAACTCGAGACTGTCTCTCGAGATCGAGAGCAGCGGCGCGGGCGCGGTGTGCGGTGGCCGAACACACGCCAGGGCGGTCGCGGCCGCGGGTAGGGCCAGCAGCCTGCGCCGCATGTACGATGGAGTCGACACGTCGACGGGCGAGAGGAGGGCGACGACTCGAGCACGCGGGGTCGCGATGGCTCAAATCAACGAACCAGAATTATAATTCTGGTTCGAGAATTCTCCTAGTCGGGGATATGCCGAACGAGGCGCAGCTCGTCAGTCGACTACCGCCCGGTTGCCCTCACCGGATCCACGTGCAGCACGGTCATCATCCCCGATCCCAGGTGCTCGGCGATGTGGCAGTGCAGCATCCAATCACCGGGATTCGACGCATCGATCAGCAGGTCGACGGTCGACCCCACGGGAATGATCGCCGTGTCCTTCCACACGAGGTTCTTCGTCCGCACGCCGTCGCGGGCGACGACGAGCATGCGCTGGCCGTGCAGGTGAATCGGGTGCTGCATCGGGTGAAACGACTTCGGATCGTTGAAGATCCGGAGCTTGATCACCGACCCCTGCTTCACATGCCAGTCGATGTCCATGTTTTCCTTGCCCGTCGCATCGTCGCGCAGGATCCAACGCACCTGCTTGGACGTGGAGAGCCAGTTCATGTCGGGCATGCCGTCGACCCACTCGACGGGCGCGTAGTACGCCGTGTCGACATTCATGAACTGCACGGTCGCGAGCGGGAGTGAGAGCGGCAGGCCGTTGATCGCGACGGTGAGCGTGAGCTGCTTGTCCGGCGCCTCGTCGAAGTACGGCCGATACCGGTCGATGTCCGCCGTCACCTTGGGATTCGAGCGCAGCGTCGCGAATTGCTTCGCATAGCTCGGCGCGGCGGCCACTGCGCCGACCGTCACCGTCCCCATCGTGTCCACCTCGGCCGCGAACTCGCCGGCGTAGTGATTGATCGCCTGGATCGCGTTCACGAGCGCGTAGCGCCCGGGCTTCTCGAAGTGCACCTCGACCACGTAGCGCTCGGCGGGCGCGATCACCACGCTCGGCACCATCTCCTCGTGCTCGAATTTGCTCACGTCGCCGGCGACCACTTTGATCGGCGCGCCGCCAAAGGAGAGGTTGTAGGTGCGGGAGCTCGCGACGTTGGTGATGTAGAAGCGGACCACCGCACCCTTCTTCACGTTCAGCGAGTAGCGCGGCTCGCCGTTCACGAGGAGCTGGTTGCCCACGCGACCCATGAGCGCGAAATCCGGCGCGTCCTTGCCGAACGGGATCAGCGTGTCGGCGTTGATCAGCAGATCGTCGAGCACGAGCGTCTGCTCGCCATTCACCGGCGAGTAGTAGTCCTTGTCCGGCGAATCGACGAGCATGTTGCCGAACAGGCCCATCGCCTGCTCGATGTCCTCGCGCACGTGCGGGTGATACCAGTAGACCCCCGCGTCCGGAAAGTGCACGTGGTACACGAAGCTGCCGCCCGGCATCACCGAATCCTGCGTCACACCCGGAACGCCGTCGAAGCGGTTGTCCTGCCGCAGGCCGTGCCAGTGAATGGTGCTCGGCAGATCGATGCGATTGTGGAAGCGGACGACGATCGTCGCGTTCTGCGGAACGCGAAGGAGCGGCCCCGGCACCTGACCATTGTAGCCGTACATCGCGAACGCGCGGCCGTTGATCACGCGCCGCACGAGCATCGCCGTCAGGTCCAGCGTGTCGCCGTCCCGGAGTCGGGCGACCTGCGTGGGCTTGGCGAGCGGCAGCGTGCGCGGATCGACGCCCTTCCCCGGGAGGAATTCCTCGACCGGCGGCTCGAGCCCGACGAGTCCCGGGATCATCGGCATGCGGGGCGGCATCGGGATGGGCATCGACATCGACGACATGTCCGTCGCCATCGCGGCGGTCTCCGGCGCCGCCGCGGACGTTTTCGACCGCGCTTTCTTGTGCGTGGTGTCCGCCTTCATCCCCGACATCCCGCTCATGCCCGGCATGCCGGCCATCGGGTCGGGCTTCTTCGGCGGCTTGGTGGGCTTCTGCTGCGCGAGAGCGAAGGCGGGGAAAAGCGCGAGCGCGGCGACGATCAGAGATCTCGAACGACCGATCACGGCGGAATGCCTCGGAACAGCGGATGACTCAGGAACGACTGCAACCACCCACTCGGGGACGTGCCGTGCAGCACCGTGGGGCCGGCGTGGGGCGACGTGGCGCTCGATTCGGCGGCGATCACGAGCAGGAACTTGTTGCGCTCCGCGTGCCCAACGGCGTTGTCGCCGTTGGTGACGACGCCGAGCCGATCCCAGTGGGCCAGATCCGTGGTCACCGCCCACGCCACGTATTTCGTGTACGGCCCGAGGGTGGACGGATCGGCGAGCCCCGTCGCGTGGATCTGCACGTCGTAGCTCGCGCGGCCGTCGGCGGTGACGGCGATTCCGAATGGCGACTGCGCGTACACCAGGCGCGCGTGTCCCTGCACGCCTGGCGACGTCGGCGTATTGAACAGATTGATGTCGAACGGACCGTCTGCCGCGGCGACGAGCGTCGCCGCGAGCAGACCGCGTCCGAGCCAACCAGCGAACGTCACTGCGCTATCGCCGGAAAGTGGTCAGGGCACGACGTGCTTCGGCGCGCCTTCCGGACCGTTGTCGTAGTCCTGCACGCTCGAGATGTTCGGCTGCCCGTAGTCGTGACCATTCCAGCCGTTGAAGCCGTCGACCTTGAACAACCACAGGCCGCTGCGCATGTCGGACAGCACGACGAGCCCGTCGTAGTTCCGCACGTCGACACCGAACGCGCCCTGCTCGACGCTCGTCGTGCTCTCCCAGCCGTTATCTGGACCACCGCCGAAGCCGTGCTCGTGCTGGCACTCGCACGTGTACCAGAAGCCGTCGGTGTGCGGGTTCTTTGGATCCTTGAGATCGAACATCTGGAACCCGTCCTCGTACGCCGACACGAACACGTACGGCCAACGCACCTCGTGGTTGTGCGACAGGTCGCGCCAGTCCGCCGTCCACGCGCTGATCGGAATGTCGATGTTCTGCGTCTTGCCCTGCTGCGCGGGACTCAGGTCCCAGATGCGCAGCGGCGTGTACTGGTACTCCGTCTCGGTCACCGCGTAATGACCGTCGGGCGACGGCGTGAACGTGTGCGCGATGTCCATGCCGAGGCTCGTGATCGTGAAGAGCTGCTTCGGCGTTTCGGGATGCGAGACGTCCCACACCGAGTATCCGCCCAGGCCGGCGCCGTAGAACTTGTCCTGGTGCGTGGCGGGATCGTACGCGACGTAGAAGTCGTGATAGCCGCCGCTGCCGATCTGTCGGAACGGCGTCGGATTCGGCACCGCGCCAATGAGCCACGTGCTCTCCGGCGCGCCGCTCACGACCTTGTCGAGATCGTACACCAGGGCCTTGGACTGATTGACCGTGGCGAAGTACAGCACGCGGCCGTCAGAGTGCTTGTACGCGAACGTGTTGTGGAACCCGCCCGGCGACTGCGGATAGCGGATGCGCGCGACGACCTTCACGGTCTTGGGATCGGGGAGGCCGGTGACGTCGAAGATCACCGCGCCGAGATCGGCGTCCGGGCTGCCCTGCATGAACTGATACGACTGCGCGTAGTAGTACCTGTTCCCGATCTTGAAGTACTTGCCGTCCATGGCGCCGATGCCGCGGTGCAGCTCGGGATTCTCGATCGTCCAATCGAAGATCTTCTTTGGCGCGCTCGTGTTGCTGATGTCGTAGATCTGCGCGTCGAAGTTCGTGAAGCCCGAGATGTAGACGTAGGGTCGGTTGCGGTCCTGCTCGATCTCGATGTCGGAGGCCTTCCATGCGCCCGGATGGGTGACGACATGCGCAAGCATGTGCGTCTTACTGTTCCCACCGTGCTTGGCATTGAAATCTGGGACGGTCATCCCCGGATCCTGGGCACGCGCGATCGACGCAGACGCGAACGTCGCACACGCGAGCAGGGCCGGGATCAGGATGGGTCGGCGCATCGAAGATCCTCGGGAGTGATGGAAGGACGGCGTGCGCTGCCACATGGGAGCGCATGTGCCGCGACGGAGTATGGATACCGGCGCGAGGGGAAGCAAGGCAGCTGACAAACTCCTGAAGGCCGAGCGGCGCGTCAGCGCCGTCCGCCACCGCTCATGCGCTTGAGCACGGCCCCGAGCGAGTCGATCTCCCTGCCGTAGGTCGCCCAGTCGCCGGCCCGCTGCGCCGCGATCGCGCGGTCGTAGTGCTGCTGCGCGGCGCTCAGCAGGGCGTTCGACGCCGGTGCGACGGTGAGCGGCATCGTGGCGCCGGTGGCGGCGGCGGAATCCGCGGCGGCCGCACTCGCCCGCGCCGCCGCGCCGCCGCCGAAGAGCGTCGCGAGCCCTTCCTCCAGCGTCTCGCCCATCGCCACGTCGTTTCCCGCCGCGACGACCACGCGCTTGAGCTCCGGGATCGTGCCGCCCTCGGCGCGCAGGTAGAGCGGCTGCACGTAGATCAGCGACTCCCCGATCGGTATCACGAGCAGCTCGCCCCGAATCACCGTCGAGCCCTTCTGATCCCACAGCGTGAGCTGCTGCGAGATGCTCGTCTCCTGGTTGATGCGGTTGACGATCTGCTTCGGGCCGTAGACGAGACTCTGCTTCGGAAACTCATACGCGACGAGCTTGCCGTATTCGCTCCCGTCCATGCGTGCCGCCATCCAGGCCGCGAGGTTGTCCTTCCCGGCCGGCGTGAACGGCGTCATGTAGATGAATTCTTCGGTGCTCTGCCCCGGGAGGCGCAGAATGATGTGCCGCATGAACGGGTTGGCGTTCGGCGTACCCGGTTCGACGCTCGGATACTGCCACTGGTCTTCGCGATGGTAGAACGCATCGGGATCGACCATGTGGTACGTGGCGTACATGGCGGTCTGTCGCCGGAACAGCTCGCCGGGATAGCGCATGTGCGCACGCAGGTCGGCGGGCATCGCCGACAACGGCTTCAAGACGCCGCCGAAGATCGCGGCGTAGGTGCGCGCGATGGGATCGTTCGGGTCGACGAGATACGCGTCCACCGTGCCGTTGTAGGCGTCGATCACGACCTTCACGCTGTTCCGCATGTAGTTCGTGCCGTCCTGCGTCGGCTCCGAGTAGGGCCAGCGGTCGCTCGACGTGTATGCGTCCAGCATCCAGTCGAGCGTCCCCTTCGCGGTGATCACGAGATACGGCTCGGCGTCGAACGAAAGGAACGGCAGCGCGGCGCGCGCGCGTTCCATGATGTTGCGGCGATACATGATCCGTGCGTCGCCCGACAGATACGACGACAGGAGAATGTCGGTCGAGCCGAATTCCCAGGCGTAGAGCAACCGCCGCAGCGCCGACCCGATCGGGACGCCACCCGTCCCGGTGTAGTTGGTGTAGACGTTCCGGTCGCCCGCGGGATAGTCGAATTCCTTCTGCCCGGTGCCCACGAATACGTAGCTGCTCGTGAGCTGCCCGTAGTAGATCTGCGGCCGCGTGACGTTGATCGAGATCGTCGACGCCGGCGGCAGATCCTTGATGAACAGCACGGGCAGGCCTTCGGACGTGACCTGGTTGACCGGCGCCATCGCCACACCCATGCCGTGCGTGAAGGTGAGGCGGTCATTGATGAAGTTGCGCGTGGGCAGCAGCCTGGTGTTCAGCTCGCGCGCCGAGAGGTGCACCTGGCGGTACCTGCCGTCGATGACGTAGCGGTCGTCGTTCACCGACGCAAAGTCGTAGTACGTCCGGATCTCCTGGAGCTGTGAGAGCGTCTGCTGCAGCAGGTCGCGCTCCCAGAGCCGCACGTTGTCGATCGTCGCCGCGTTGGCCTGAATGTCGGCCATCGTGAGCTGCGCCTCGCCGGACAGCGATTGCCGCGCGACGCTGTCGATGCGCCACGCGCGGCGCGTGGCGTCGATGTGATCGCGGAGATAGGGACGTTCGCGCGCCAGCTCGTTGGGCGCGACGACGAACCGCTGCTCCGCCGCCGGCGCGAGACCGCGGAGCACGACGCTCAATCCGGCATACCCGATCACCGCGATCATCGTGAAGCCAAGGAGGCGGTGGCGTGCCGCACCGTACAGGACGACGCCCGCCGCGATCACCGCCGCGATCGCCGAAGCCCGGATTCCGGGCAGCAGCACGTGCACGTCGGTGTAGCTCGCGCCGACGAGCGGACCGGTCGTGGAGTACAGGAGCTGCGACGAGTCGACGATCCAGAGCTGCACCGCGAAGACGAGAAAAATCAGCGCGATCAGAGCGCCAATATGCCGCGCCGCGTGCTGCTGGATCGTGACGCGGCGCGGCGCGAAGACGAGCGCGCCGCCCAATCCATAGAGCACCACGGCCATGGCGAAGGCGAGCCCGCAGATCACGCCGAGCATCGCGAGCCCGTCGGCGATCGCCGGCAGCCGAAAGAGATAGAAGCCGATGTCGCGCCCGAACAGCGGATCCACGGAGCCGACCCGCGCCGCGTGCAGCGCCATGAGCGTCGTGAGCCACTGGGCCGAGGCAACGAGGCCGGCAATGAACGCCACGATGCACACCGCGACGATCAGCAGCCGCGAGACGAATCGCGTGACGTCGATGCGCGCGCCGCTCGTCCGATTCTCGAAGAGCATCGGGAGGCCCGCCATGCCGCGGCGGGCCCACGCGATGTTGGCATACAGGAATGCGAAGACCAGCACCGCGGTCGCCGCGAACAGTGTGACGCGCGCGCGGAGCGAGCGGATGAACACCGACGCGAAGTGAATCTGGCTGTACCACAGCCAGTCCGTGGCGAAGCTCGCGAGCCACGGTACGAGGATGAGCGCCACGAACCCGATCGCGACGATGCCGAGCAGCACTCGGCGCGCACCTGGGGATGCGGACGGCCGGCGCGCTGCGCCGACTGGCGGGAAGGTCATGCCACGAACATGGCGGATGCCGGCGGCATCCGCCAATCAGAATTTTTTTGCTCCCGGTTCGGGCCGGTCGGACTACCGGGGACTGGCGCGCCGCAGGGCGTCGATCGCCTGCTGGACGGCCGACCGGGTGTCCGCGTGCGTGAGCTTCGGGAGCTGCGCCTCGAGGAACGCGAGCCGCTGCTGCGGCGGCAGGGAACCGACCGCGGTGAGTGTCCAGGTGCGGACCCACGAGCGGTCGTCGTTGAGGTCGGACGCCAACAGATCGAGCGCGTGCTGATTGCCGCGCGCGGCGAACGCCGCGATCACGCGCGCGGGGAGCGACTGATCGCCCACGTGCCGCTGCACGTCATCGAGTGCCGCCGCGTCATTCGAGCGCGCGATGCCGATCAGCGCGGCGTTCTGGATCGCGTCCTGGTACGACGCCGTGTTCAGCCCCTCGAGCAGCGCGCTGTGCCGGTTCAGTGAATCGAGCCGGATGAGCGACGACAATGCCGACGCGCGCACCTGATAGCTTGAATCGTGCTGCCAGGCATCCCGTGCGAGCGTCAGCGCCTGCGGCGCCGGGATCCCGCCAAGCGTGGCGGCCGCCGCCGCGCGTACCTGGGCCGACGTGTCGTGAATCGCGGTGCGCAGCGCCGGAACGGAGACGTCGGGCGGGAACGCGTCGAGCGCAGCCGCCGCCTGCGCGCGCGTGAGCGGGTAGTCGGCGCTGGTGGCTGCCTTCGCGATCGCGCCCCCCGCCGCCGCATCCGTGGGCCGCTTCGCGAGCTGGCCGATCACCCATTCGCGATCCCACAGGTCCGCGTCGCGCTGCAACTGCGTCGCGAGCCACGCCGTCGGCTCGTCGAAGTCCAGCGCCTTGAGCATGCGGTTGCCGTCGTCGAAGACCACCATCGTCGGCGCGGAGCGCACGCCATCGACGACGATCGTGTCCACGCGCCGGCGAATCCACATCGAGTCGACGACGTCGCCGCTCGCGGTACCGACGCGAATCGTGATCGGCATCGTGAACGCCTCGGGAATCACGTACCGCATGCCGGTGCTGTCGGCCTTGAGCGAATCCGTCTGCGTCTGCGCGGCGACGAGCGTCAGCCGGCGCGCGGTCGCGTCGTAGCTCGAGGTGACGGTGAACGACGGATAGCCCGCGCCGTAGATCCATTCCTTCCAGAACCAATCCAGGTTCTGGCCCGTGGCGTCGAGCACCGCCTGGCGCAGATCGTCGGTCGTTGCATTCCCGTATGAGTGATCGACTAAATACCGATGCAGTGATGCCCAGAACGGCTGGTCGCCGAGGGAGTGCTTGAGCATCTCGAGCACGAGCGCGCCCTTGGGGTAGATGTTGTTCGACCCCATGGAGGCGAGCGGCATGGGGCGGCGCGCCTCGATGTTCATGAACTGGCGATACTCGTCGGCGTAGTAATCCTGCTCCGCGTGCGCGCCCAGCGTCTGCGCCCAGTACTGCCCGGGCATGAACTCGGCGAAGCCCTCGTTGAGCCACGTGTTCGCCCAGTTCTCCGTCGTGACGTAGTCGCCGAACCACTGATGCGCGAGCTCGTGCGGGATGAGGATGTACTGATACCACGGCCGGTCCTGGTACGCGCGCGCGTCGGGCAGCCAGTCGACGAGCGTCGTCGCGCTCACGTTCTCCATGCCGCCGAAGAAGTCGGCGACGGTCGTCTGCGCGTACTTCTGCCAGGGGTACGGCACGCCCGTGAGCCGCGAGTACGTGTCGATCATGTCCGGCGTGACGTGAAAGAGCCGCCACGCCAGCGCGCTGTCCTGCGGATAGACGTAGTAGTCGACCGGCACGCCTTTCCAGGTGTCGTGCACCTTCGCCAGCCGCGTCACGATGAGCGACACGAGATACGTCGCGCTCGGCCTGGCTTCGTTCCAGTGCAGCGTGTGCGTGCCGTTCGGGCCCGGCGTATCACCGGCCAGCGCGCCGTTCGAGACGGCGGTGTACCCCTTCGGAACGGTCGCGTCGACTTCCCAGGTCATCTTGTCGTTGGGGAAGTCGTACGTCGGGAACCAGAAGTGGTTGTCCATGTCCTCGCCCTGACTCCAGATCTGGCGGGGCGTGTGCGGGCGCTCGTCGATGAACGTCAGGCCGCGTCCGTTGGTGATGCGCGCGTCGTACTCGATGGTGAAGCGCACGGTGTCGCCGAACGCCGCCGGCCGCGCGAGATGAATGACGAGCGTGTCGCCGTGCCGCGCGGTGCGGAGCGTGCGCGCGCCGGCCGTCACGGACCGGATCGCCAGCCGCGCGCCGGCGTCGAAGATCACCGAGTCGAGCGCGGGCTTGCGTGACACGAGCGTGCTCGCCACTCGACCGGTGAAGGACAGCGAATCCCAGTTGAAGTCGCGCACGGCGATCCGCTGATGCACCAGATCGAAGTCGTGGGAGCGCGAGTACGCATCGTTGGCGATGCGCTCGAGGTTGGGATTCCCGGTCTGCTCCTGCGCCACGAGCGGTGCGGCACTGAGGGCGAAGGCGAGAGCAACAAGCGGAGCGCGCATTCGGTCGGCTCGATTGAGTTTGATACGAAGAATCTAGGGTGCCGATGCACCGCCCGCGGTCGTTGACGGCCGAGGTCGCCCATTTCAACTTCGTCCCATGCTCGCCTCGCGCGTCCTCGAAACGCCGCTCGGCCCCATGCTCGCCGCCGCCAACGAGCGCGGGCTGGCGCTCTGCGAGTTTGCCGACCGGCCGATGCTGCCGACGCAGATCGAGCGCGTGCAGCTCGAGCTGCACGAGGAGATCGCGAACGCGCCGCACCGGTACCTCGATCAGACCGAGCGCGAGCTCAAGGAATACTTCAATGCCGAGCGGGAGACGTTCACCGTGCCGCTGGTGATCGACGGCTCGGAGTTCCAGATGGCGGTCTGGCGCGAGCTGCTCAAGATCCCGTTCGGGCGAACGACCTCGTACGGCGAGATGGCCATGCGCGTCGGCCGCCCCGACGGCGCGCGCGCGGTGGGACGCGCGAACGGCGACAATCGGATCGCGATCATCATCCCCTGTCACCGGGTGATCAACGCGGACGGGTCGCTCTCGGGCTATGGCGGCGGAAGGCGGCGGAAGCAGTGGCTGCTCCGGCACGAGCAGCGCGGGCTGCAGCTCAGCTTCGAGGGCGTGGCGGAATAACCACGCTACGGCGCCGGAACGAGCCGCGCGGTGATCGCTACCGGTTGCGGAAAGTCGCAGCGCCCGGTCGACTTGACCGTGACGCTCGTTCGCGTCCACGGCGCGTACCCGGCGTGGAGCAGCGTCAGGTCCCAGATACCGACGCCGCCGAACGCATACGGATTTTGGGTGAGCTGGATCGTGTCGACCTTGGCAGTCGGTGCGGTAGGATCCGGGTGCCGGCGCGCGATCAGCGTCGTCCCGGCGGCGACGGCCGTGTTCGTCACGCTGTCGCGCACGTCCAAATCGATTCCGAAAATCAGAATCGCGGGGCACACCATCGACTCCGTACACCCGCCGGCGGCCACGATTAGCAGCACGAGAGCGAGCCGTCGGATCCGCCGGTGCATCATGATTCTGCGATTTGATATTCTAAATCGTAGACGTGCCCGCCGCCGTTCTCGATCGTGATCGCCATCGTCCCCGTCAGCCCCTCGAGCTCGCCCGTCCCCGAGTCCGGCACGACGGTGATCGTGAGGCTCGCCGCCCCGCGATGCATGATGCCGGTATGCTGAAGCGCGAACGTTCCGCGGCGCCCTGCGAGCGACCCGGTCACCTGTTCGATCGCCGAATACGCCGCCGATCCCTGGGTCGCCGTGCCCGCGCTCAGCATCTCGCCAATGCTCGTGGCCTCGAGGCCGCCGTGGAACTGCTTCGCGATGAGCCGCCGCGCGAGCATCGGCGTGCTCGCGAGATGCGCGTCGGTCTCCGTCGTGAGCTTCACGTCGAATGTGCCGTGGACCTTCACGCGAGGAATCCCCGATCGTCGGCGGTCGGGCCGTACATCTGCGGCACCGGAATGTCGAGCAGCCGGAGATAGACGCCGAGCTGCGCCCGGTGATGCACGAGATGATTGATGTGCTGCTTGACCGTCGGCCCGCGCGGCGAGGTGAACAGCACGCGCTCGCCGTGCTTCAGGTGCCACGGAGTGTTATAATCTTCATCTTCAAATTTACTCAATGCCGCGCGTGCGTCGGCGACGCCCTGGTCGAACCCGGCCAGGAGCGTCTCGGTCGTCTCGTACGAGTACCCGGGCGCGCCGGCGAGATCCAGATCGGGATCGTTGATCGTGATCGCGATCCAGCTCGGCATCCACGACACGAGCTGCGCGAGGTGGCCGAGCGAGAACGACTTCGGATGCGGCTTCCATTGGCCCTTGTCGGTCGGCACCCGCTCCAGCACGCGCCGGGTGGTGGCCATCTCCTGCTCGAACTCCGGAAGCAGCATGTCGCGGACGTGCATGGGATCTCCCTGGTCAGCGGACGACAGCGGACAGAGTGATGCGCAAACGACGCTCCCGAATAATAAGAAACCCGGCAGCCGTGAGGCTGCCGGGCTTCCCGTATCCTGCTGCCGCGCGAACTACTTCTTCGACTTGGCGCGCCGGGCCTGCGACTGGTCGTGCTCTTCGCCGGTGAAGCCGCCGAAGTCCTGCTGGTCGCTGCCGGTCACCCGCTCCACGCGGAACGCCTGCTTGTACGTCTTCCCGTTCACCGTCATCGTGACGAGATAGTCGCCGGTGTTCGCGAGGCCGGGGCCGCCGCCGAAGTTGAATCCACCGCCACGGCCGCCCGCGCACGGCGACGGCAGGCCGATGAGCTGCCAGACGCGAGCGACCGGATCGAGCGCGGCTTCACCAACCGCGCCGCCACGGCCACGGCCGCCCCGCGCCGCCGCCGGAGCGGCAGCCGCCTGGGGCGCCTCGGCGCAGACGTTCGCGAACGCGCCGCGGCCAAACCCGCCGCCGCCACGACGGCCGCCAGCCGCTTCCGCGGGACGCGCGCAGAACTGATCCCACTGCGTGGTCGGATGCTCGCACACCTGACCGCCCGCGCCACCGCGGCCGCCACCGCGACCACCGAATGCTGCCCCGGCCTGTGGCGGATTGGCGACGGCGTTCACCTGCGCCCGCGCCTGACGAATCGCCGCCGTGTCGTAGCCGGCCTTCGTCAACGAGTCGAGCACCATCGGCGCGCGCACGTGCAGCAGAATGCTGTCGCGACGCTGCGACGGCGAGAGCGCTTCCGGCGCGGCGCGGCGCGGCGCCTGCGCGAAGCTCCACGTGACGTGATGGGTGCCCGCGCCACCCGGGCCGTTCAACGTCGCCAGCGTGTCGCCTTCGACGTTCGTCACCGCGAGGCGCACGTTCCGGCCGGCGCTCGAGGCCAGGCGATACACGATGTCTGCGCCGAACGGCGGATTCGCGTACGTCATCTCCGCCTGGCCGTAGCCGTTGCCCGGCAGGTTGAGCTGCGGGCCTTCGCCCCACTGATACGCCGTCTTGGGCTTGAAGAGATACGTGCCTTCCGCCAGCACCTTGGGCGTCATGTCCTCCAGCGCCGCGATGTCGGCGATCCACAGGCTGCGTCCGTGCGTCGCCGCGATCAGCTCGCGGTCGCGCGGATGGATCTGCAGATCGAAGACGGGAACCGTCGGCAGGCCGGACGCGAACCGCGTCCAGTGCTCGCCGCGGTCGATCGAGACGTACGCCGTGCGCGAGCTGCCGACGAACAGCAGATCCTTGTTGTGCGGATCCTCGCGAATCACGTGCAGGTAGTCCGCCGGACTCGAGGCCGGCAGGTTGTTGACGATCGACTTGAACGTCTTGCCGCCGTCGTTCGTCACGAACAGATACGGCTTGAAGTCGTTCCAGCGATGATTCTCGAACGCCACGTAGAACGTGAGCGTGTCGAAGTGCGAGGGCTCGAGCCGCACCACGTACGCATCCCACGGCACGCCAAGGGGCGCGAACTTCGGCGTGAGATTCTCCCACGTCGCGCCGTCGTTGTGCGTCATCCACACGTTGCCGTCATCCGTGCCGGCGTACAGCAGCCCCGGCTTGATCGGCGACTCGGCGAGCGAGACCACCGTGCCGTAGGCTTCCGCACCCGTGATGTCGAGCGTGATGCCGCCGGTGTAGTGCTCGACCGTGTCGAGCCGCGCGTCGACGATCCGCTGCTGCGCCGGATCACTCTTGACCGAGAGGTCGGGCGAGATCGGGTAGAGATCCTCGCCGCGCTTGAGCGACTTGAGCACGCGGCTGCCGCCGAGGTAGAACACCTGCGGGTTGTGCGGCGAGAGGAAGTACGGCGATTCCCAGTTGTAGCGGATCGAGAGATCGATCGAGTCCTTCTTCTGCTGCGCGCGGTACGCGTCGATCCGCTTCTGCTCGGCCGGCGTCACGCGGGTGAGCGGATCCGGGTGCACGAGCGCGATCGAGTCGGCCCACATCTTGTAGCGATCGTTCCACGTCGGCTTGTTGACGCGGCCGCGCTCGCCCGTCTTCAGGTTCGTCTGCTGGATGCCGGCGTTCTGCGACTCGCCCCAGACCATGTTCGGGTCCGTCGGATCCTGCGCGGTGTAGAAGCCGTCGCCGCCGGAGATCGTGTACCAGTACGTGTTGTTGCCCGGCGTCGTCCGGCGCCGGCTCGGTCCGCACCAGGCGCCGTTGTCCTGCGCACCCGAGCAGATGTTGTACGGAATCGCGTAGTCGTACGAGACGTCGTAGAACTGGCCAATCGGGATGTTGCGCGGATACCAGAAGTTGCCGCCGCGGTCGTACGTGATCGCAAT
Organism: Gemmatimonadaceae bacterium; assembly: GCA_035547615.1. GTDB lineage: Bacteria > Gemmatimonadota > Gemmatimonadetes > Gemmatimonadales > Gemmatimonadaceae > JAQBQB01. The sequence continues at coordinate 19,685 of DASZUN010000293.1, forward strand.
GCCGCCGTCCATGCCGACGACCCAACGCTCGGGGTCGTTCGGGTCGATCCAGACCGCGTGGTCGTCGACGTGCACGCCCACCGTCTCGTCCATCGTCGTCTTGCCGCCGTCGTTCGAGACCTGCATGGTCGTCGACGAGAAGTACACGCGGTTCTCATCCTTCGGATCGACGCGCACCTGCGAGTAGTAGAACGGGCGCACGTCGATGTTGTTCATGTGCTGCCACGTCTTGCCGGCGTCCGCCGAGCGATACAGGCCGTTCGCCGCCGGGTTGCGCTGGAACTGCATCGGACCCGGAGCCTCGGATGCCGCTTCGGTCAGCGCGTACACCACCTGAGGATTGCTGCGCGAGATCGCGATCCCTATGCGCCCCTTGGGACCTTCGGGATAGCCGTTGCCCTTGATCTCCGTCCACGTGTTGCCGCCGTCGGTGGACTTGAAGAGACCCGAGCCCTTGCCGCTGCCGCCCGAGTTGAGCGAGAACGGCGTGCGATAGCGCTCCCAGAGCGACGCGTACACCACGTCCGGATTCGACGGATCGAGCTGCACGTCGATCGCACCGGTGTAGGCGTTCGCACCCTTGAGCACGAGCTTCCACGTCTGCCCGCCGTCGGTCGACTTGTACAGGCCGCGCTCCCCGCCGGCCTTCCACGCCGGTCCGAGCGCGGCGACGTACACGACGTTCGCGTTGCGCGGATCCACCTGGATGCGGCCGATGTGCTGCGACGTCTCGAGCCCGACGTGCGTCCAGTGCATGCCGCCGTCGGTCGACTTGTACACGCCGTCGCCCGGCTCGATGGTGTTGCGCGAGTTCGGCTCGCCCGTGCCGGCGTAGATCACGTTCGTGTCGCTCGGCGCGATGGCCAGCATGCCCATCGCGACGACGTCCTTGTCGTCGAAGATCGGCCGCCACGTGAGACCGTTGTTGGTCGACTTCCAGATGCCGCCGCCCGCGGCGGCGATGTACAGCGTCTTGGAGGGACTCGGGATCCCCTCCACGTCGGACACGCGGCCCATGAAGTTCGACGGACCAACGTTGCGCCACTTGAACGCGGCGACGACTGAGGAATCCAGCATTTGTGCCGACGCGGGCACGGCCAATACCACTGCGGCCGTGACACCGGCGAGGGCGGTGAGCAAACGGGATCGTTGCATAGCGATTCCTGCTGAGTGGGGAAACTGGCGGGCAAGAACGTACAAAGACATTACAGTTACGAGGGGACCGATGCGAGTGTTGGGCGGGTCCATAGGGGGGCCGGCGGCCGTTTGGCCAACTTCGGTCGCTGGCGGTTCCCGCGCTCTCCGCATAACGTCGACATCCCACGCGCGCCCACCCGCACCCTGCTTCCGGAGCTATGCGTCACGCCGCCGTGATCATGCCCGGTCCGAACGAGCCGCTTCGGATCGAAGAGCTGCCGACTCCCGCCCTCGAACCCGGCGCGGCGCTCCTCCGCACGCTCTACTCCGAGGTGTGCGGCACCGATGTCCACATCCACCACGGGAAGCTCGACGTCCCGTTCCCGATCATTCCCGGGCATGTCTCGGTGGGCGTGGTCCAGGCGTCGGGCGGGCGCCTCAAGGACGTTCACGGCAACTCCATCAAGGAAGGGGACACGGTCACCTTCCTCGATGTCCACGAGACCTGCAACAACTGCTACTACTGTCTCGTCGCCCGCCAACCCACGCGCTGCCCGCATCGCAAGGTCTACGGCATCACCTACAGCGCAAAGGACGGACTGCTCGGCGGTTGGGCTCAGGCGATCTGGATGAAGCCCGGCGTGAAGATGATCAAGCTCCCCAAGGAGCTCTCGCCCGAGACCTTCATCGGCGGCGGCTGCGGATTGGTCACCGCGCTGCACGCCGTCGACATGGCCGAGATCCGGCTTGGCGAGTCGGTGGCGGTGCTCGGCGTCGGTCCCGTGGGACAATCGTGCGTTGCGTTCGCGTCGCTCTCGGGCGCGGGCGAGATCATCGCCATCGGCGCGCCGCGGCAGCGTCTCGATTTCGCGCGCCGCATGGGCGCCACGGCGGCCCTTGGGCTGGATCTGCCGGCGAGCGCGCGCACTGAAGGCGTGCGGGGCGTGACCGGCGGCCGCGGCGCGGACGTGGTCATCGAAGCGAGCGGCGCACCAGACGCGGTGAAGCAGGCGCTCGACATGGTGCGCGACGGCGGACGCGTGATCGTCTGCGGTCAGTACACCGACAACGGCTCGGTCGAGATCAATCCGCACTGGCAGCTCAATCGCAAGCACGTCGAGGTGAAGGGCTGCTGGGGGTCGCGGTTCGACCACTTCCATCGCGCCGTGGAGCTCGCCGCCCGTCACGGCGATCGAAAGCCGTGGCGCGAAATGGTGAGCGGCCGGTACGATCTCGAGCACGCCGACGAAGCGCTCGCCGCCGTGGCCGCGAAGACCGCGCTCAAGGCGCTGATCGTCCCCGGGTGAGGCGCCTACGTACACCACCTGTCTCTTCTGCCACTCGGATCTCGGCGCGAATCACTTCCTGCCGACGTTTCCCGTTGGCCGACGGCTCGCGTTCGATTCGCGAAAAGGCCGCCTCTGGGTGGTGTGCACGCGCTGTGGACGCTGGAACCTGTCGCCGCTCGACGAACGCTGGGAGGCGATCGACGAATGCGAGCGGCTGTTCCGCGGCACGCGGCTCCGCATGTCCACCGACAACGTGGGTTTCGCGCAGCTTCGCGGCGGCTTCGAGCTCGTGCGCATCGGTCCCGCGCTGCTCCCCGAGATTGCCTCGTGGCGATACGGCACCCGGCTCGTGCGCTTCGAGCCCGAGCACGAGCAGCCGCGGGGCGTGTTCGTGCGCGGCGCACGGCTCATTGCGCGCGCGACTGCGTCGGCACTCGTCGGCTACGCGCACTCGGTCGGGTTCAGCGATGACGCGGTGCTCCGCATGCGAACGTTCCGGCGCGGCACCGGCGTGCTCCTTCGGACGGCCGACGCGCACGGGCTGCCGATCGTCGTGCGTTACGCGCACCTGGGTGCCGCGGAATTGGTGCGGCCGGAGAAGGACGCGCCGTGGCAGCTGCGCGTTCAACACGACACCGGCGTTGCGACGCTGACGGAATCGCCGGCGCTGCGGACCGCCGGCAAGATGCTCGCGACGCTGAACTTCGGCGTCGCGTCGCAGCCCGAAGTCGAGCACGCGATCGCCAAGCTCGACGACGCCGGAAACCCGGAGGGATACTTCACGCGGGTCGCATCGCTGGCGATGCGCACGTCGTGGGGGCGTTTCCCAGACGCGCCGGCGGAGCAACTCCTGCCGGTGCGGGGCTCGTTCGCCGAGCGGCTCGCGCTCCAACTCTCCAACCGGTCTTTCTGGGGCCGTGGCGGCACGGGCAGCGACGAGGCGACGCCGTTGTATCGGCTCCCTGGCGTCGATCGTCTAGCCTTGGAGATGGCGGCGAACGAAGACATCGAGCGGCGAGCGCTGCTGGGTGAGCTCGAGGCGCTGCACGCCGCGTGGCGAGAAGCGGAGGAGATTGCCGCGATCGCCGATGAGCTGTTCACCGACGACGTGTTCGACGAGTTCAAGCGCCGCTACTACGAGCGTCTGGCCCGGGCGGAACACTAGTCGAGCGACACTTGGGAGCGCGGCGCATCTGCCGATACTTCCTTGGATTCGTCGTTCCCCGCCTGACCGGAAGCGCTGACGCTCCGATGTTTCTCGCCACAATTCGCGCTCGCCTGCGGCTGGCTGCGGCCGCGATCGCCCTGATCCTGCTCGGGGCGGCCACGCTCGGCTGGTGGACTGTGCGGCACCTGGCGAACGACGTCGAGCGCCGCGTGCAGGACGCCGCGCGCGTGCAGTCCCTGACCAATCGCTTCGCGTTCGACGTCGCGGACGAGCTGCGCGCGGGCGAAGCGTACATCGTGGAGCCGAGCGCGCGTCTGGAAGGCGAATTCAACGAGCGCGGGCGCGACGCCCATCGCGTGCAGGCGATCCTCGTGCGCTCGCAGCTCGCCGCCGCGGCTCGCGACAGCGCCTCCGACGCCGAGCTCGTGGCGCGGATCGACGGCGAGCTGTCGACGCTCGAGAACACGTATGCCCGCGCGCACCGGCTGACCGACCTGGGCGACGTCGCCGGCGCACGCGCCGTGCTCGCGGTGCCCGGCGACGCCGAGGCGAAGCTGCGCGACGACGTCGCGGCGCTCGGCGCGAATCAGGCCAACCGGGTGCTCGAATTCGGCGCCCTGACCATGCGCGTGGCCACGAATCGTGCGATCCTGCTCGCCGCGGTGCTGGCGGCGGTGATTGGCCTGCTCGCGCTGCTGGCGTGGGCGCTCGGCCAATCGATCGCGCAGCCGCTGCAGCAGCTCGTCTCGCACGCCGAGGCGTTGCACCGCGGCGACCGCGAGCGCCGCACGGACGAGCGTGGCATGCCCGGCGAATTCCGCGTGCTCGCGACCGCGATGAACGACGCGTCGGCGTCGTTGGCGTCGCTCGCCGAAACGCAGGCGGCGCTGCACCATGCCGAGAAGCTCGCCGCGATCGGGACGCTGATCTCGGGGGTCGCGCACGAGCTGAACAATCCGCTGCAGACGATACTCCTGCAGACGGAGATCCTGAAGGCGGGCGCGCGCGATCCGCGCACCATCGCCGAACTGGAGACGATCGCCACGCAGGTCGCCCGGTCGCGCACGATCATCACCGATCTGCTGACGAGCGTGCGCCGCGAGAACGCGCACCGCGATACCGCGCCGCTCGAGAGCGCGCTGCACGCCCTCGAGCCGGAGCTGGCGCAGCTCGCGACGCGGGAGGGCGCGTCGCTCAATTTCTTCGTCGTGAAGCCGCTGCCGCCGCTCATCGTCGATCGCGTCGGCATGGCGCAGGTGCTGACGAATCTGGTGAGCAACGGCGCGGCGGCTGCGGGTGGCGGCGGCACGGTGTACGTGCGCGCGAGCCGGTGCGTGGGCGGCTGCGAGATCACGGTCGACGACACCGGCCCGGGCATTCGCGCCGAGCACCTCGCGCGGATCTTCGAGCCGTTCTTCTCGACCAAGGACGTGGGGAAGGGCACCGGGCTCGGACTGCCGGTCTCCCGCGGGATCGTCGAATCGATGGGCGGCACGCTTACGGTGGAGTCGCACTGGGCGGGGCCGCGCACCGGGGCCCGATTCCGCGTGTTCCTGCCGATCGGACAACCGGCCGTCGCGGCCGCCGGCCCCGCGCCGCGGAGCGTCACGCCCGTCGCCGGCGCCCCGGTCGTCGCGCCGGACGGCGCGGTACCGCCCCGCCCGCTGATGCTCGTCGTTGATGACGAGATAGTAATTCAAAATCTGGTATACCAGATCTTTGTCCGCCGGGACTGGGCGGTGGACCGGGCCTCCGACGGCCTGCAGGCGCTCGCGCGCATCGAGGCGCGGCGGCTCGCGGGCGCGCGGTACGACGTCGTGTTCTGCGACCTGCGCATGCCGGCGATGTCCGGCATGCAGCTCCACGACGCGATCGCCCGGCAGGCCCCCGAGCTCCTCCAGCGCCTGGTGTTCCTCTCCGGCGACCTCGTGTCCGACGACGTGCGCGACTTCGTCGCGCGCTCGTCGTGCCGCGTGCTCAGCAAGCCCCTCACGACCGACACCCTCGTCGGTGTCGCCGAGGAGATGGCGCGTGCCACGGTCTGAGCGCGTCGTGCGCGCCCTGCTCGCCGCGGCGCTCCTCGCCGCCGGGGCGTGCCAGCGGCACGAGCCCTACTGGGTCGGCGCCGCCGGCCAGTTCGCCGGGCGCGAGCCCGCGCGGGAGAACCTGCGCGGCATCGAGCTCGCGACCGACGAGGTGAACGCGGCGGGCGGGATCAACGGCCATCCCGTACGCCTCGTCGTGCGCGACGACCAGGGCGAGGGCGAGCTCGCCGCGCACGCGGCGCACGAGTTCGTGGCCGACTCGCGCGTTTCCGTGATCGTGGGCCACACGGCGTCGACCGCGATGCTCGCCGCCGCGCCCATCTACGACGGCCACATCGCCGCGATCGCGACGACCGCCACCGCGCCGATGCTCTCCGGGATCTCGTCGTGGGTGTTCCGGGTCGTGGCGAGCGACTCGACCACCGGCGCCGAGCTCGCGCGCTTCTCCGCCGCGCGCGGCTGGCGCTCGGCGGCGGTGCTGTATCAGAACGACGTGTACGGCCGCGGTCTCGCCGATGCGTTCCGCGCCCATTTCCCCGGCCGGATCGTGTCGAGCGATCCGGTGCCGGCCGACGTGCAGGACCTCTCGACGTTCGGGCGCTTCTATCAGCGCTTCACGCCCGACGTGGTGTTCGTGGTGGCCAGCCGCAGCACCATTCCCGTGCTCCTCCGGAAGACGCTCGCCGACCTGCACCTGCACGCCGCCATCCTCGCGTCCGAGGGTTCGATGGATCTGGGGCCCGGCTCGTCGCGCGCCGAAGACATCTACGTCGAGGCGCCGTTCAGCGCCGAAGAGCAGGACCCGCCGTCGGAGCGTTTCGCGCGCGCGTTCGAGCGCCGCTATGGACACGCGCCGAGTCACGACGCCGCGCTCGCGTATGACGGCGCCTTGACCGCGTTCGCCGCGTTGCGTGCCGCCGGCCCCGATCGCGCCGCGATCCGCCGCTACCTGGCGGCGCTCGACGAAGCGCACGCGCCGATCGGCGCCACCGGCAAGGTGTTCTTCGACTCGCTCGGCGACCGCGTCGGCATGCACCCCGTGCTGCTCCAGGTCAGGCGGGGTCGGCTCGGGCTTCTCGCGACCGGATTGCGCTGATCTCACACCGGCGCGAGGACATGCGCCGCGCCGCGATCACGCCTGCTCAATTTCTTTGCAGCGCTTCGATGCGGCGGCGGTTGTGGTGTCCATCACAGCCGGTGTGCGACTTGCGTGTATAATCGCAGGCTTCGACTGATTGCCGACACGCTTGCCTCATTCCAGCGCGCGCCCATCGCCTTCCGAGCCACGACAGCCCGTGGCTCGTCACACCACTCCCGCGTCGTTCGGCCGGCTGCTCGGCCGCTCGCCTCACGCGACCCGCGCCGGGCTACTCAACAACGCCGAGATCATCGTCTGGCAGTCGAGCCGGCGTCTCGTCATGGCGCTCGGACTCGGCGTGGCCGCGGCGCTGCTGCGCGCGACGCACGTCATCGCGGGCCCCGCGTGGCCGATCTTCGTCATCGTGCCGGCGTACATCGCGCTCGTCGCGCTGCTCACGCTCCGCATCGAGCGGCGGCACCGCGTGGGACGCGCCGCGCTGTTCGTGCTGGCGCTCGCCGACGTCGTCGCGATCTTCACCGTCGTGGCGCTCGTCACCCCGGCGGCGTTCTACGTGCGCGGGCTGCTGTTGAGTCTCCTGGTATTGCAGTTCACGCAAATGTTCTTCGGCCGGACGCCCGCGCTCACGGTCGTCGTGGGCTCGACGCTCGGCTACGCGGTGTTGCTCGGCCTCGCGCACGCGCGCGGTGTGTCCATCGCGTGGGCGGAGCAGGGATGGCTCGTCGCGCTCTATCTGCTGGTGGCGCTCAACGGGATGGCGCTCCAGGCGAGCGCCAACCGCCGGCTCGCCTCGCTCGTCGAGCTGTTCGGCAACGCGCAGCGCGGCGACTTCTCGCGCACGTTCGTGGACGAGCGCGATCGCGAGCCCGACGGGATCACCCTCCTCGGGCGCGCGTACAACCATCTGCGCTCCGAGCTGGCGACGATGGTGCTCACCGATCCGCTGACGCAGTGCTTCAACCGCCGCGGCTTCGAGCAGGTCCTGATGCAGACCGTCGCGGCCGCCGTGCGCCGCGGCGGCGAGCTGGCGCTGCTCGCGATCGACATCGACCACTTCAAGGCGATCAACGACAGCGCCGGCCACCTCGCCGGCGACGCGGTGCTCCGCGAGATCGCCGAGCTGCTCACGCAGTCGTCACGCGTGGGCGACGTGGTCGCGCGCGTGGGCGGTGAAGAGTTCGTCATCCTCCTGCCGAACGCCGACAGCGAGACCGCCGGCGTGGTCGCCGAGCGCGTCATGGCGACCGTGCGCGCCCATCAGTTCCGCGGCGCGCGCGGGCATCGGGACGTGACCGTGAGCATCGGCATCGCGTCCGAGCAGGTGATCGATCCGCACGTCGGCGGTGCGCTGCGCGCGCGCGCCGACGAAGCGCTGTACGTCGCCAAGCGCCTGGGCCGCAATCGGGTCGTGATGTGGGCGCCGGGCATTCGCTCGAACGCGACGCCGCCGTGGCCCGGCTACGCGACGATCGAGTGAGTCGTCGACGACACCTTCCGGCGCCGCGCGTGCGGCACACATATTGTCGCGCATTCGCGCGGGACCAATCTGAATTGCCGTGCTACCGGGAGCACGGCGCGCGACGGAGAATCCGATGCTGGGTCGATCTCCGACGCGCGGGATGCACGAGCGCCCAGCGTGCCGCCGCTCGTGCACCCCACTCCCGCCGGATCACATCGCGACGTAGCCCTGCCGCAGCGCCGGCAGCGAGCCGATGACGAAGATCAGAATCCCGAACACGACCGCTTTACCCTTGGACACGCGGCCCGTCGCGTAGAGACCGATGCTCAGCAGCACGGTCACCCAGATCGTGATGAGATCGAGGCGGCCGAGCATCTGCATCACCAGCGGGTTCGCGGTGTCCGGATCGAGAAAGCGGGCAGGACTGAGCGACAGCGCGAGCTGTCCGGTCATCTGGGACGGGTCCATGACGAGACCCTGAATGCCCGCGAGCAGCGCACCGACGATGCGCGGCACGTAGGACCAGGCGGCGACGACGAGCGCCGCGTGGTACGTCTGCTTGGCGCCGACGAGCTTGCCGACCAGCCAGGCGAACGTCCCGAGCACCCACATGGTCACGAGCATGACGATGCCCACGGCGTAGCGCCCGATCGTCTCCTGCACGCCGCGCATCTTGTCCATCGCTTCCTGCGTGAGCTGCGGGTTCTTCTTGATCGCCGCGGCGGTGGCGCGGGTGAACTCCGCGTCCATCATCGGCTGGAGCGCGTTGAACGTGAAGAAGAAGATCACGCCAATCGAGATCGCCACGAGCAGCATCGGCGCCCAGATGCTCCCGTTCTGCCGGCGGCGAAACACGTCCGCCGGCTTGTAGAAGATCTCGATGAAATCGTCGAAGAATCCGGGCTGGGCCGGCTGGGGGGTCGCGGCGGCGGTCGAGTCGGTCATGGCGGGGAGGGAAGAGGGTCGATGCGGCTACGCGCCTGCGCCTTCACTGAGCTTCGTCTGGCGCATCGCCGCGGCGCCGAGCATCCCGCCGAGTCCCATCGACTCGACCGCGGTGCTCGGCACGAGCATCAATGCGCCTTTCTCTTTCAACCCTTCATACAGAATGTTCATGGCGCGCAGATGCAGCGCCGTGGGATTGTCATGATACGACTTCGCCGCCTCGTTGAACAGGTTGGCGATTTCCACCTCGGCCTGGCCGAGAATGATCCGGGCCGACTTCTCGCGTGACGCCTGCGCCTCGCGTGACATCGCGTCCTGGAGCGACGTGGGGATGACGACGTCGCGCATCTCGACCGACTGCACCGTGACGCCCCACGGCGTGGCACGCTCGTCGATCAGCTTCTGCAGCTCGGCCTCGATCCGCTCGCGCCCGCGCAGCAGCTCGGCGAGCGACGTGCGGCCGATGATGTCGCGGAGCGCCGTCTGCGACGCCCAGCTCACCGCCCGCGCGTAGTCCTGCACCTCGAGCGCGGCCTTCTCCGGATCGTACACCATCCAGAAGAGCACCGCGTCGACGTTCACCGGCACGGTGTCCGACGTGAGCGTTTCCTCGGCGGTGAAGTTCGTCGTGATCACGCGCTGATCGATCCACGCCGTCACGTTCTCGATCAGCGGCACGATCCAGAACAGTCCCGGTCCGCGCAGGCCGACGTACCGCCCGAGCCGGAGCACGACGGCGCGCTCCCACTGCTTGGCGACCTTGGGCGACATCGCGACGACGACGCCGAGGACGATCCCGGCGATGAGCCAGGCCGGCTGCTGGGTGCCGGCGGTGAGGAGGATGCCGCCGAGCACGAACGCGAGCAGGATCAGGAACGCGACGATGTTGAAGCGGGCGCTCATGTCGGTGGATTCCGCGCGGTGTCCGCGCGAGCGCGAGCCTCTGATGCTGTTGGCCATGTCAGGCTTTCTCCTTGCCGGCGCGCGTCTCGAGCGTTTTCAGATACTGCACGACGTCGTGCAGCGTGAGCCCGAGCGCGGATGCATCGGCGAGCAGACGGTCGACGAGCGGGCGCAGATCGCGTTCGCGATCGCGCTTGCTCGCCGCGGGGGTGGGAATGGGAACATCGCGGACGAACGTACCGATGCCGCGTTGGGTGGCGACGACGCCGGCGCGTTCGAGCTCGGCATACACCTTGGCGACCGTGTTCGCGTTCACGCGCAGATCGACCGCGAGCTGCCGCACCGTGGGCAGCTGCTGGCCGGCGCGGAGCCGGCCCGACGCGATCGCGGCGCGAATGCCGCGCTCGAGCTGCGCGTAAATCGGGGTGGGGTCGTTCGAGTCCACGGCGAACATAGTCCCAATGTACTAGTTAATTGGTACAAAACAAGGTCGCGCATGCCAGGCAGAGCATGACGCGGGAATGGTCGCCCGAGCGTCGCTGGCTTTCGGCGTGCGTGGCGCGATAATTTGGCGCACCCCTCTCCGAGAGCCGCTCCGTGTCGCGAGACTTCCCCACGTTCCGCCGGGCCCGCGCGATCGCGGCGGCCGGTGTCGCACTGTCGATCGTCCTCGGTGGACACGTCGCCACGGCGCAGCGTGGCGGCGCCACGATCTCCCAGGCCGGCGCGCCGCATGCCGACCCGGGCATGAAGAAGGTTCTCACCGCGGACGACTACTCGCGGTGGCGCGCGATCGAGGGCGAGCGGATCTCGAGCGACGGCAAGTGGGTGGCCTGGGTGTACCGCTACACCAACGTGCTGCCCGCGGACTCCAAACCGGAGCTGCACGTCCTGAATCTCGACACGAAGCAGGACGTGGCGATCGCGAACGCGACGAATCCGGCGTTCTCCCCCGACGGACGCTGGATCGTGTATCAGGTCGACTCGCAGCCGGCGCGCGGCGGTCGCGGTCGCGGAGGCGCGCCGTCGGGTGAGCCGCCCGCCGGGCTCCCGGCCAATCCGACCGCCGGCGGCCGCGCCGGTGCCGCGCCCGCCGGTCCGCTCCACCGCGTGGAGCTCCGCGATCTCGCGACCGGGCAGACGAAGATCTGGCACGACATGCAATCGGCGACGTTCGCCGCGAATTCGAAATTTCTCATCATCCGGGATCGTCCGCAGGCGGGCGGCCGCGGGGCGGGGCGCGGCGCCGGTCCAGGCGGCGGCCGCGGCGGCGCGGGTGGCGCTGAGCCCGCGAGCCGCGGCACCAGCGCAATCCTGTACGACGTCACCACCGGCCGCGGCCAGTTGCTCGGCAGCGTGGCGGACGCGGAGTTCAATCGGTCGGGCAGCATGCTCGCGTATAGCGTCGACGCCGAGGTCCGCGACGGCAACGGCCTGTTCGTGATCGATCTCGCGACCGGCGCAACGCACGCGCTCGATAACGACGCGCGCATCTACGACCGGCTCGCCTGGAACGACGCAGGGACGGGCGTCGCCGTGCTGAAAGGCGCCGAGGTGCCACGGATGCGTGAGCGCGACACCGAGCTGGTCGTGGTGCCGGACGTGCGCGCGGCGATCGCCGACGCGCGCCTCGCGCCCGCGACGCTCGCGGCGAGCGCGAGCGGTTTCCCGAGCGACTGGGTCATCAGCGATCGTGCGCCGCTCGACTGGAGCGAGGACGGCGCGCGCGTGTTCTTCGGCGCGATGCCGCAGACGCCCGCGGCGGACACCGTGCGCCGCCGCGCATCGGATTCCGTGGCGGACGTGGACGTGTGGCGCACGGACGACCGCTCGATCCAGTCGGCGCAGATGATTCGAGCGAATCAGGATCGGAACTTCAGCTACCGCGAGGCGTTCGACGTCGCCGCGCGGACATACGTCGCCCTGAGCGACTCGACGATGCGCGATCTGCAGATCTCGCCCGATGGGCGATGGGCGGTCGGCCGCGACGCCCGCGCGTACACGTCCGACTACAAGCCGGCGGCGGCGGACTTCTACCGAGTGAACACGGCCACGGGCGAGCGCACGCGCTTCCTCACGGGCCAGCTCACGCAGGGCGCGATCTTCGGCATCTCGCCGGACAGTCGGAAGTTCGTCTTCTGGAAGGATGACAAATTCCAGGCGTACGATCTCGCGTCGGGCACCTCGACGACGCTGGGGGCAGGCGCGCCGAGTTTCGTGAATACGGAGTACGATCATCCGGGGCCGAAGCCGTCGTGGGGCGTTGCCGGCTATACGAGCGACGGGAAGAACGTGATCGTGAACGACAAGTACGACCTGTGGGCACTACCGCTCGACGGCGGCGGCCCGGCGCGGAACATCACGAATGGCCTTGGCGCGAAGAACAGGATCATCCTGCGGCCGGCGCACCTCGAGCCGATCGATTCGACGTCGAGCCGCCGTGTGCGAACGGGACAGGAGCTCGATCTCGCCAAGCCCGTGACGCTGTCCGCCTTCGGCGATCTCACGAAGAAGAACGGGTTCTATCGCCTGGTGAACGGCCAGCTCACTCCGATCGTCTACGAGGACGCGTCGTTCGGCACACCGGTCAAGGCGCGCCGCGCGGACCGCTTCCTCTTCACCCGGCAGACGTTCGCCGAATTCCCGGACCTGCGCGTGTCCGGCGGCGACTTCACGCGCGCGACGAAGATCACGGATGCGAATCCGCAGCAGGCCGAGTATCGGTGGGGGCACCGCGTTCTCTTCGATTTCACCGATCGCGACGGCCACAAGCTGCAGGGCATGCTCGCGCTCCCCGACGACTACAAGCCGGGCGAGAAGCGGCCGATGCTCGTGAACTTCTACGAGAAGAACTCACAGAACCTGAATCGGTATCCGACGCCGTCGTTCCTCACCGGGATGGGCGCTTCGCCGATCGAGGGCGTGAGCCGCGGCTACATCATGATGATCCCGGACGTGTACTACCACACCGGGTCGTCGCACACCGACCAGCTCGACGCGGTGGAATCGGCGACGCGAACAGTGATCGCGATGGGTTATGCGGACCCGAAGCGCATCGGCTTGAACGGGCACAGCTACGGCGGCGAGGGCGCGGCGTTCATCGCCACGAAATCGCGGCTGTTCGCCGCGGTCGGCGTCGGCGCGGGCGTGACCGATCTCTATACGGACTTCAGCCAGGAGTGGGGCTGGTCGTATCAGGTGAGCGGCGGCAGCGGCGAGAACGGCAACCAGTACTACCTCTACGGCCAGGGGCGCTGGGGCGTGTCGCCGTGGGACAAGCCGGACCTCTATCACCAGGAGTCCGCGCTCACGCACGTGCCGGAGGTAACGGAGCCGATCCTCATCGAGCACGGCACGTCGGACCCGACCGTGAACTTCATCGAGGGACTCAACTTCTACAACGCGCTTCGCTACAACGGGAAGAACGCCATCCTCCTCGCGTACATCGGCCAGGGGCATGGCCTCACGAACCTGGCCGATCGGAAGGACTTGACGATTCGTTATTTCCAGTTCTTCGATCACTACCTGATGGGCAGGCCGGCGCCGGCGTGGATGACCGACGGCGTGCCGTTCCTGAAGAAGGCCGAGCTCGAGAGCCCGGGGCGCGACGTGCCGTAACGTGCCGTGACGTCGTCGCTCCGGGCCCGTGCGCCGCGCGGCTATTTCGCGACGAGCGCTTCGAGCGCCTGCTTGACGCGCGGGTCGTCCGAGCGGCCGAGCTGCGCGATCGCGCGGCGGCGCACGGCCGCGTTCTCCTCGCCCTTGATGATCGCGAGCAGCTTGTCGATCGCCGGCGTCTCCCCGCTCCGGACGTACAGGCTCACGAGCGCGTCCTTCATCCCCGGATCGGTCGTCGTGTCGTACAGCTTCACGAGTTCCGCGATCGACGCGCCAGAGCGGCTCGCCGCATCCAGCGCGCGTCGGCGCGTGGCGATCGGCACGTCGTCGTTCTTCGCGAGATCGAGCAGCCACCGCGTGTTCTCCGATCCGCCCATCGTCGACAGCGCGGAGAAGACCGCCTCGCGCGTGCGGTCCGATTCGAGCGTCGGATAGATCTCGCGCAGCAGCGCGGCGTCCTGTGCGGTCGCGTACTCCTGGCCGAGCGAACGGAGCGCCACCACGCGCACGTCCGCGGAAAGATCCGTGCGCCGCGCGGCGGCGCGCAGATACTGGCGGGCGCGCGGGTCGCCCGATCGCGCGAGCGTCGACATCGACGTCTGCGCGAGCCACGTGCTCTGGGTCTGTTGCGCCAACTGCATCAACGCTGGGATCCCCGCGCCGTGATCGAGCCGTCCGAGCACGCCGAGCGCGGACTGGCGCACCGGTCGCGAATCCGACTCGTCGCGCGCGATGCCGAGGATCGGATCAGTGACGCTCGGCGGAATCGTCTGCATGCCGTCGGTCGAGCGCACCATGGATCCCAGCGCGGCCTCGCGCGTCTCGCGCGGGAGCGCGGTGTTCCGCGCGATCGCGATCAGCGCCGGCGCGGTGTTCGCGCTGTCGGCGAGCGTGGCGGGAAAGATCGCGTCGCGCCCGGCGCGCCCGTCGGCC
>DASZUN010000294.1:0-6810 GCA_035547615.1 Gemmatimonadaceae bacterium
CCCGCAAGCCGGCCAACCGACCCAAAGGCGCACGCTCCTTGCGGCCGTAGTCGCCCAGGCATATAAGCCTGGGGGACATGTACACCGCCTGCATCTTCTGTCACGCGTCGCTCGGCACGAACGACCGGGTCGAGCACTTCACGATCGGCGAGCGCCTGGCGTTCGACGCGAAGCGCGGACGCCTGTGGGCCGTGTGTCCCTCGTGCGGGCGGTGGAATCTCACGCCGCTCGAGGAGCGCTGGGAAGCGATCGAGGACTGCGAGCGGATGTATCGCGCGACCACCGTGCGCGTGTCCACGCCGAACATCGGGCTCGCGCGGCTCCGGGACGGCACGGAGCTGATCCGGATCGGTTCACCGCTCAGACCGGAGTTCGCGGCGTGGCGCTATGGCCGGCAGTTCGGGGCGCGCCGCCGACGCTCGCTCGCGATCGCCGGCGGCGGGATCGCGGCCGCCGCGGTGGCCGGCATCACCATCGGTCCGACGATCGCGCCCGCATTGGCGCTCGGCGCCATCTCGATCGTCGTCGTCCCGGGACTCACGACGACGATGGCCGTCGCGCCCGTGATCGGCGTGCTCGCCGCGCGCGACTACCTCGAGCACGATCGCGTCGTGGCGCGGCTGGCGGCCGGTTCAGGCGTGGTCACCGTGCGCGCGAAGCATCTCGACGACGTCGAGCTCTCCCTGCACCAGCGCGGCGGTTCCATGAAGCTCGTCGTGCCGCACGACGGCGGCTGGTCGGAGTTCGACGGCACCACCGCGATCCAGGCCACCGGCGTGCTGATCGCCGGGGCGAACACGTTCGGCGCCAGCCCGCGGCGTGTGGACGACGCCGTTCGCCAGATCGAGGCACACGGCGACGCCACCGGGTTCCTGCATGCCGCGTCGCGCCGCAACGGATGGCGGAGCGGCCGCATCATGTCGGTGGTCAACCGGTATCGCCACCTCGGCGCAATGCGCCTGTCGGCGACCGAGCGACTCGCGCTGGAGATGTCCGTGCACGAGGAGACCGAGCGCCGCGCCATGGAAGGCGAGCTCGCGGCGCTGGAGGACGCGTGGCGCGACGCCGAGGAGATCGCGGCCATCAGCGATGACGAGTTGACGCCGCCGAAGTTGTACGAGCGCTGAGCGTGCCGCGCGGCCCGGGACGTCGGGCGTTTGCCGAAAATTCGAATCAGGCCTTCCCTGATGTGATTCGCCCGGTCCTCCGTCGAGACTGCAACTGAATCGCAAGGGCGACGCCGCCAGCGAACCTGATCCGCCAGCGCGGAGACGCCCCTGTGATCGAAGGGAACACCGAACTGCGCTTGCGCGAAACGAGAGGGCTGCTCGAGCAGGCGCTCCGCGATTCACTCGATGCGGGCACCGCAGCCACCCTGCTCGTTCCCGCGGTGCACGAGTTCGTGGCCGCCTCGCTCGCGCTCACGCCCGATCTGGCGCCCGACGCGCTCGTCCACCGCGTGTTCCGGCTCATTCTGCACGTCGCCCGTACCGCGCCGAGGAGCGGCGCCGGCAACACGCACCCCGCCCTCGAGCGGCTGATCGCGATCGGGAAAGTCTGCGCCGACGCGCTCCGGGGAGCAGGCGTGCACGGGACCCGTCCCGATGTCGTCCGCGCGCCGCGCGCGCCGACGGATCTCGCACGGCCCCGCGCGGCCAACACGCGAGCCGCTGCACAGAATGCGCGCGCGAGGGCGCGCGCGCTCGTCAGCGATGCGATGCGGGCACGCATGCGATCGGCCGCGCTGGTCGCCGCAGCCGACGCCGGGCTCCGCGCCTCGGAAGGACTCCAGGCGGAGTTCCGACACAGCATCTCCCGATACGTTCGAACCCTGCGGCAGCTCGGCGAGCCCGCCGAGTCGGTGATCACCGACGTGCGCGTGCTCACGCTCGAGTGCGCGAGCGACCTGTGCGCGCCCGGCCCCGAACCGGCATGCGCATGGGTGGAACCGCTGCACGACGAGCTCGTGCAGCTCGCGATCGACGCCTACTGCGACGCACCCGCCGCGTGAACGGGCGCGCGGCCCGTGCCGCGGCGCCCGTTCCGTGCCGCTACGGGACGACGTTCACCGCCGTCGTCTTGCTCTGCGGATGCTTCACGTAGATGTCGAACCACGCCAGCCAGCGGGCCCACTGATCGAGATCGCTCTCGCGCGTCGCGGGACCGTGGTCCTCGTACGGATACATGAAGAGCGCCGCCTGCTTGCCCTGCCCCTGCAGCGCCTGCATCATGCGGATCGAGCTGATCGGATCGGTGCCGACGTTCTGATCTTCTAATGAGTGATACATCAAGAGTGCGCCGGTGAGGCGGTCGGCGTAGAAGAACGGCGACATCTCGGTGTAGGTCTGCTCCGCCTGCCAGAAGTCGCGCCGCTCGTTCTGGAAGCCGTACGGCGTGAGCGTGCGGTTGTACATGCCGTCGCCCGCGATGCCCGCCTTGAAGTACGGCGTGTGCACCATCGCGTTCACGGTGCTGAACGCGCCGTAGCTGTGGCCCCAGAGCCCCACGCGGCTGCGATCGAGGTAGCCGGCCTGGGTCACCGTCTCGAGCGTCAGGTCGAGATCCTCACGCAACTCGTCGACGTAGTGGTCGTTCATCCGGCCCTGGGGACCCACGATCGGGATGTTCTGCGGCTGGATCACCACGTAGCCCTGCGTCGCCCAGATCTCCGGCGCGCGCGGACCCACCACCGGGAACTTGTTGATGTCCGTGTTCCGGATCCGCTGATCGTACTCCGCCTGCGTCGAGAACTCGGTCGGGTAGAACCAGATGATGCCCGGCAGACGCGTGCCGTCCTTGTAGTCGCTCGGCAACGTGACGTCGACCCAGAACTTGTACCCGTCGCCCGGGCGCTCGGCGAGCAGGCGCTTGCGGATCGCGTGCGTCACCTCGGGGGCGAAGTCGACGTTCTTCGTCAGCTTCACTTCCTGCCCGGTCTTCAGATCGCGCAGGTACGAATCGGGCACCGTGGTCGGCGACTCGCGGCTGATGATCACGCGGTCGTAGTCGTCATCGAGCGGCGCCACGACGGTTTCCGAGGCGGACGTGCTGCTCTCGAACACGCGCGTCTTCTGGCCGGACTCGACGTCGACGCGATCGACGAAGCTGCGCGGCGCCTCGCGCGTCCACTCCGGGAAGTACTTCGTCCCCTCGAGGAACGCCGATCTGCCATCGGCGGCCATGACGACCACCGGCGAGCCGTTCGGGCCTTCGCGCGTCTGCAGCGCGCCGGGATTGTTATAGAACGCTGAATCGCTCTGCGCGCCGCCGCGGCCGAAGCCGCCGCCGCGCCCGCCGCGGCCGCCCGCCGCGATCGTGCCGCCCTTCGCGATCTCGTAGCGCTTCGCGGGATCGGCGAGCTTCACCGCGTACAGATCGTTGCCCGCGTTCACGAACAGCGTCTTGCCGTCGGCGCTGAACTCGGCCGACGTGATGCGGCTGTCCGCCTCGTACAACACCTTCGCGTCGCTCGGCCCGAACGGCGGGTTCCACTGATACAGGCGATCCTTCTGCGGCGCGCCGCCACGGCCGCCCCGCGCGCCGCGGCCGCCATTGCCACGGCCCGCGCCGGCCGGCGCGGCTTCGGCCTCGAGATACACGAGCCCCTGGCCCACCGGATTCCATTGCATGCTCCGCTTGCCCGTGTCCGACTGTGCGCCGCCGCGTCCGCCGAACGCGCCCGCGCCGCCGGTCGAGTCCACGCCGCGCCCTTCGTTGAGCGGACGCTTCGCGAGCTCGGTGACCACCTTCCCGCTCGCGTCCCAGAGCTGCTCCACGGTTCCGAAGTTCGACACCGGCACGATGTACGAGTACGGCTTGGTCTGCAGCGTGACGCGGAAGTACTGGGCGTCCGGCGAGGCGTCGACATTGGTGATCAGCGCCGGCGCCCCGACCTTCTTCACCGCCTTCGTCTTCACGTCGATCAGCGCGAGCTGTCCGAGCGTGTAGTAGTCGAGGAGATCCTTGTCGTACGGGTCGCGGAGCAGGCTCGCGTAGTTCACGTTCCGGTGCACCACGCCGGCTTCGCTGGTGCGCACGAGCGGCCCCGGCTCGACCGCCGGACGCCTGGGCTCGGGCGGCCGGTTGTCCGGAAGCTGCACGACGACGATGTGCTTCCCGTCCGCGGTCCAGTCGAACGACGTCACGCGCGTCGCGAGCAGCGGCGTCTTCGTGATCTGCACCGACTTCCCGCTCGCGACGTCCGCGACGTACACCTGCGTCGTCGCGTCGAAGCTCGCGATGTAGCCGATCGACCTGCCATCGGGCGACCACTTCGCGCCGTTCACGACCGCGGCCTTCGGCGTGTCGATCGTGCGCATCGCGCCGCTCGTCGGATCGATCAGCGTGAGCCCCACGCTCCCGCGCGTCGTCAACGCGCGCGCGCGATTCGCCTTGAAGTCGATCTCCACGCCGCCCAGCCGATAGTGCGGCTTCCCGAACACGTCGATCGACGGCAGCCCGTCGGTCTCCAGCTTCAGGAAGTACTTCCGGTCCGGACTCGGATTGGTGAACACCACGTTGTTCCGCGGTGCGGTGACGATGCGCTCGACCACCGCGGGCGGCTTGACGTACGTCTCCGCCGCGAGGATCTCCTTCGGATTCCACGTGCCTTGCTGAACGACGGACTGCGCGGCGAGCGGGAGCGCCGTTGCGGCGAGGCCGCTCACGCCGATCGCGATGCGGAAGGCGAGCTGCCGTGACGCGAGAGCACGAGTCATTGCGTGACTCCGGAAAAAGTCTGGGGCTCGACGGGGTGGGTTCGAGCCGTCCAAGGTATACGATATCCGTGATGCCGGCGTTGGCGAGCCTGACCGCTCAGCGGGCGCTCATGGGCGCCGAATCGGGATTGGCTCGGGATCGTGGTGGCGGGTTGGTCTGGTTGCGCCGAATCGGGTTGGATTGAATCGGGACGCGGATTCGGCGGGCCTGCGGCTGCGAACGAGGCGCGGACCGGCTCCGCTTGGTGGAGCCCTCCTCGCGCAACGCGCCCAGACGATTCTTGGGAACGACCTCTGGACGGCACTGAGAGCTTTCCGAGCGGCGGTGCCCAAGAAAATCACGGCTCGTGCGAGCCCAAGCCTCACTGCAAAGCAGTCGTCCGCCAAGTCCGCTCGTCGCAGGCCAGCCTGGTCCGCGTCCCCAATTCAATCCAACCCGATTCGGCGCACCCGAACCACCCCGCCACGCCGTCGCGTCGCCACTCCCGATTCGGCGGAAAAAAAAAGCCGCCCCAGAGGAGCGGCCCTTTCTCACGTCTCGATGCGATGAATCAGCGCGCCGCGCCGAGCATCCGCGACCGGAGCGACGCCAGGCGACGGCGCACGGAGCCGTCGAGCACCGTATCGCCCACGCGCACCACCACGCCGCCGATGATCGACGGGTTCACGTAGAAGTGCGGCACGACCTCCTTGCCGAGCACGCGCGAGAGCTGCGTCGTCACGAGCTCGCGGTCGTTCGCATCCGCCTCGCGCGCCACCGTGACCGAGGCGTGTACGCGTCCCTCGACCTGGTCGACGAGATCGTGATACTCGCGCGCGATCGCCGGGATCAGCATCTGCCGCCGGTGATTCACGAGCGCCTGCAGGAAGCGCACGAACGTGCGCGGAAGCTGGCCCTCGTACGCCTTGCGCACGATGTCGTTCTTCTGCTGCGCGCTCACGCGCGGCGACTCGAGGAACATCCGCAGCCGGCGGTCGGACTCCATCGCCGCCGCGACCTGGTCGATCATCTCGCCCCAGGCGCCGAGGTCTCCCGACTTCCGCGCCAGCTCGAGCAGCGTCTCGGCGTAGTTCCGAGCGATCGTGGGCTCGCGCATTACTGGGTGACGTTGAGGGTGCCGAGTGACGACAGGTAGGTCTCGACGAGCTGCCGGTTCTTGTCGCTCTGGAGATTCTGCTCGATCACCTTGCTCGCGCCGGCGAGCGCCAGGTCGACCGCTTCACGGCGAAGCTGCGCGATCGCGCGCTCCTTTTCGCTCTCGATCTCGCGGCGTGCGCGCTCCAGCATGTCCTGCTGCTCCTTGCGCGTCTGCTCGAGCATGTCGGCGCGCATCTTCTCGCCGGCCGCGCGTCCTTCGGCGATGTACTGCTGCGCCTCGCCGCGCGCCGCCTCGATCTGGGCCTGATGCTGCGCGAGCAGCGCCGCCGCCGCCTCGCGATCGCGCTTGGCCGCCTCGACGGCCTCCTCGAGCGCCTTCTCGCGCGATTCCACGGCGGCCGTGATCGGCCCGAACGCGAACTTGGCGAGCAGGAAGAACAGGACGAGGAAGATGAGCAGCGTCCAGAACATCAGGTTGTACTGGAGGCTCATCAGCCCGCCGCTCGGCGCGGCGCCTTCCTGCGCGAAGGCGGCCGACGCGTTGAGCGCGACGAGCAACGAGGACAGCGAGAGCGTACGCATGTCGAGAATTCTCAAATGAATTGGGGAGTCTGCTCGGGCGCCCCCGGGGGCGCCGCGAGCGACGAGCCTTAGAACTTGGTCCAGATGAGCAGCGTCACGACCACCGCGAACAGTGCGACGCCTTCGATGAGCGCGGCCAGAATCAGCGCGCTCGTCGAGATCGTACCAGCGATCTCCGGCTGGCGGGCCTGCGCCTCGGCGGCCGAGCCACCGATGCGGCCGATGCCCAAACCGGCGCCGATCACCGCGATGCCAGCGCCGATGCCGGCGCCGAGCATGGCCCAGGCACCTTCGTACTCCTTGGTGAACCCGGCCGCGGCCTGGAGAAGGGGAAGAATCGCCATCGTGGAACTCCTGTCGATCAAGAGGTTGCCTTCACTGCCCCGCACCGACGAGCTCATCGCTCGAGGA
>DASZUN010000295.1:0-5198 GCA_035547615.1 Gemmatimonadaceae bacterium
GCCCCCACCACCGCCCCCGCCACCATGTCCGTCCCATAATGAAATCCATCATACACCGCTCCAAACCCCACCAGCACCGTCACCACCGCACACACCACCCCGACACGCCGCTGCCACCTCAACGCCACGATCGTCTGCACGACGGAAACCGCCATGTGTGACGACGGAAACGCCGCCCCCCGCGACGACCCCGCCGCCACGATGCCGTCCGCCAGGCGCCGAATCGGTCCGTCCGGCACGCCCGTCGGCGTGCCCCACAGATATCTCGGCCCCTCCACCGGAAAGAGAACGAAGCACGTCCAGCACACGATCCACGTCACCGTGAGCGCGTAGATCGTCTCCGCGAACGCATGCCGCTCGCCCCGCACATACAGCAGCAGCGGCGGCACGAAGATCAGCGGATAGAACAGCATGTACCCGGCGTGCAGCACCTCGCTCAGCCACGGCACCGGGACCGCGCGCGCGAACGTCCGCGCCGGCTGCATCCCGAACACGAGCTGCTCGAGATGTTGAATCGCGAGATCGTGGTACGATGTGCCGAGCACCGCGATCAGTCGGGGGATCTCCGGGTAGAGCGCCACCGCGATCACGAGCGGCGCCGCGTCGCCGATGAACCGGCCGATCGCGCGCTCGCTCGACCCGGACCACGCGATCAGCGCGAGCAGCAGCAGATGCACGACGGCGAGATACGCCTCGCGCCCGACGACGAGCACCACACCCGACGCCGCGACGTACGCGCCGATCCACACGAGCGCGCGCCGGCGGGCAGCGAACCCGACCGTCACGCCCTCCTGTGGCACGCCTGTCGTCTGCGTTACATTCGCCGACGTGTCCATCGACGTCGTCCCCGTCTCATCGTCGCGTGATCTGCGCCGCTTCGTTGGCCTGCCGTGGCAGATCTACAATCGCACGGACCACCCGGAGTGGGTGCCGCCGCTCCGCATCGCCGTTCGCGACGCGCTCGACACCAAGAATAACCCATTCTACCGCGAAGCCGCGCGAGCGCTGTTCCTCGCCTATCGCGACGGGACGCTCGTTGGGCGCATCGCCGCAATCGAGAACCGCGCGCACAACGCCTTCCACGACGATCGCGTCGGCTTCTTCGGCTTTTTCGAGTGCAGGGATGATCAGGAGGCCGCGAACGCGCTCTTCGACGCGGCGGAAGCCTGGCTCCGCGCGCGCGGGCTCGACACCATGCGCGGCCCGATGAACCCGTCCACGAATCACGAGTGCGGCATGCTGGTGGATGGGTTCCACGAGCATCCCGTCCTCATGACGACGTGGAATCCACGCTACTATCCGGCGCTCGTCGATCGCGGCGGCTTCGCCAAGGCCAAGGACCTGATCGCGTACAACGTGCCCATGGCGGGTGAGCACCCGTTCACCCTCGACGAGCGCTATCGGGTTCATGCGGAACGAGCCATGCAGGGAGGCCGCGTCACGTTTCGCGACCTCGACATTGGCGACTTCGACGGCGAGGTCGAGCGCTGCTGGGGGATCTACAACCAGGCGTGGGAGCGGAACTGGGGCTTCTTCCCGATGTCGCACGACAGCTTCGTGCACGAGGCGAAGTTGCTGAAGTACATCGCATTCCGCGAGTTGGCGTTCATCGCCGAAGTGAACGGCGAGCCGGCGGGGTTCATGATCATCCTCCCGGACTACCATCGGGCGTTCAAGGCGGTCGGCAATGGGCGCCTGTTGCCGACGGGGGTATTCAAGATTCTCTTATCCAAGCGACGGCTGAAGACCTGCCGCATCGCGATCCTCGGCGTCAAGGCGGAGTACCGCCGGCGCGGCATCTTCGCGCTCTTCGCGCACGAGGCCGTACGCCGGGGCCACGCGATGAAGATCGTCTCCGGCGAAGCCTCGTGGATCCTCGAGGACAATGACAACCTGAATCGGCCCATGCGGCGCATGGGGGCGAAGGAGTATCGCCGCTGGCGGATCTACGATCGGCCGATCGCCGGAGCCTCGGCATGACAGCAGCAAGGTGCAATGACTCATTTCTATGACCTGCTTTCCGATCGGGTGACACTGGGCCCCGATCGCCCGGCGTTGACGATCGTGAGCGGCAGCGGGGACTTCGGTCCCGCGTTCACGTTTCGCGAGCTCGATGCAGCGGCGCGCGCGCTGTCGCGCGCGTTGCGCGAAGCGGCGCAGCCGGGTCATCGCGCGCTCCTCCTCCTGCCGACGTCGATCGACTACGTCGTCGCGTTCTTCGGCTGCCTGCACGCGGGCATCGTCGCGATCCCCGCGTACGCGCCGCACCACCGCCGCGCCGACGAGCGCATCGACGGCATCGTGCGCGACGCCTCGCCGGCGATCATCATCTCCACGTCGGCGCTGATCGCGAAGCTGCGCGGCTCGGCTGCCGCCGCGGCATGGCCCGCCGAAGTCACGTGGATCGCGACGGACGAAGTGGCCGCGGCGCCGACGGATGAGGCGCCACGCCACGCCGACGCGCGCGGGCTCGCCTACCTGCAGTACACGTCCGGCTCGACCCGTGAGCCGCGCGGCGTGCGCATCACGCACGACAACATTCGCCACAACACGGGCGAGATCGCCGTGCGCGTCGAGGGAGACGCGGGCGATTCGATCGCCAGTTGGGTGCCGCTCTTCCACGACATGGGCCTGCTCGGCGTGCTCACCTCGGTGCGCGGCGGTGGACACATGCACCTCATGTCGCCCGCCGACTTCACCGCGCGGCCGGCGCTCTGGCTCGAGACGGTCTCGCGTTCCGCCGCGATGATGACCTTCGGGCCGAACTTCGCCTACGACCTCTGCGCGAAGCGCGTGGCCGACGACGTCGTGGGGACGCTCGATCTCTCGTCGCTCCGTGTCGCCTTGACCGGCGCCGAGCCCGTTCGGCTGGAGACGATCGACGCATTCAGCGAGCGCTTCGCGCCCGCCGGATTTCGTCGCGATGCGTTCTTCCCGGCGTACGGCATGGCGGAGTGCACGCTGATGGTGAGCGGCGGCGGCGCAACGCGGCCCCATCACGTCACGATCGACAACCGGTCGAATGTGGCATGTGGCGCGACCGTCGACGGACTCGACGTGCGCATCGTCGATGGTGAAGTGTGGGTGAGCGGCCCGAGCGTCGCCGACGGATACTGGAATCGCGATGCCGAGTCCGATGAGACGTTCGGTGCACAGCTCCCCGGCGAGTCGCATCGGTATCTCCGGACCGGCGATCTCGGCGCGATGGTCGACGGCCAGCTCGTGATCACCGGTCGCGCCAAGGACCTCGTCATCCTGCGCGGCGCCAACGTGCACCCGCAGGACGTCGAACCGGCCGTCGCCGAGTGCCACCCGGCATTGTCGGGCGGCGTGGCGGCGGTCGGCGCGACGATCGCGGACGAGGAGCGGCTGGTGATCGTCGCCGAGGTGACGCGGCACGCCGCGACGCACGGAGTCGACGGCGACGAAGTGCTCGCCGCGGTGCGCGCGGCAGTCGCGAACGCGGTGAACGCCGAAGTCGGCGCGCTCGCACTCGTCCGTCCGCTGACGATTCCACGCACGTCCAGCGGAAAGATCCGGCGCGGTGCGTGTCGGGATGCGTGGTTGGCCGGCGAGCTTGCCACCGTGTGGAGCTGGTCCATCGACACGTCGCCGGAGACGGCACCCGATGCGGCGCCATCGGCGCCAGCCGACGTCGATGATGACATCATGAACGTGCTTCGCGAGGAGATCGCGCGCGAGCTGCGAGCCGCGCCCGAGAGCCTGGATGTCGATCGGCCGCTCGCCGAGCTGGGGCTCGATTCCCTCGGCATCGTCGCGATTCGCGGCGCGGTCGAAGGCCGTCTCGCCCGTTCGATCTCGATCGAGTCGATTGCCGACAACCCGACGATGCGCGAGCTCGCCGGCCGTCTGCGCGGTGCGCCGCACGCCGACGACGCCGGCCTGTCGCCCAGTTCACAGACGCCCGGCAAGACCCGGGACGTGTTCGCCCGGCCCATGGCCGATACGGTCTTCGACCAGATGCGCGACACGGGCCTGATGTGCTTCTACCAGGAGTTCGGCGATCGTCGCGGACCGCACATCCGGTACGGCGATCGCTGGGTCCTGCAACTCGGCTCGCTCGATTATCTCGGGCTCTCGATCGACCCGCGCGTGCGGGAAGCCGCGGCCCGCGCGGCGCAGACCGAAGGCACGAGCCGCACGGGGTCGCGCCTGCACAACGGCGCGACCGCCGAGCAGCGGGCGTTCGAGCGCCGGCTCGCAGAATTCGTCGGAAAAGAAGATGCGCTCGTGTTCGCGACCGGATACCAGGCGCAACTCGGACTGATCTCGGGGCTCGCGGATCCCGATACCACCGTCGTCCTCGACGAATACGCGCACGCGTCGCTTTACGACGGCGCGCTGATCTCGCGATGCCGTATCGTGCGGTTCAAGCACAACGACGTCGAGGATCTCGATCGCACGCTCTCGCGCTTGCCGCTCGATGCGCCCGCACTCGTCATCGCCGAAGGCATGTACTCGAACGAGGGCGATCTCGCGCCGCTCCGCGAGATCGTTGCGGCGTGCGCGGCGCACGGCGTTCGACTCGCGCTCGACGAAGCACACGCGCTCGGCGTGCTCGGCGCAACCGGCCGCGGCAGCGAGGAGCACTTCGACATCCCCGGTGGCGTGGACATCCTCGCCGGAACATTCTCGAAGAGTCTCGCGTCGATCGGCGGCTGGATCGCTGGCCCGGCGAAAGTGATCGACTGGATCAGATTCCACGGCCGCTCGATCCTCTTCTCCGCCGCGATCGCGCCGCCGGCGCTCGCCGCCGCCGCGGCATCGCTCGACGTGCTTGCGGCCGAACCGTGGCGCGTGGCGAAGGTGCGCGAGCTCGCACAGCGCTGGCGCGATGCGCTCGCGGAGCGCGGACTCGAGATCGGTGATCCCCGCGGGCCCGTCGTGCCGGTCTATCTCGGCGACGACCTGCGGTGCCTGCGCGTCTCACGCGAGCTGCTGGACCGCGGCATCTATGTGAACACGGCCATTCACCCGTCCGTGCCACAGGGCAAGGCGCTGCTCCGCACGTGCGTGACGGCGGCGCACGAGTGGGAACAGCTCGAGTCGGCAGCCGATGTCATCGCCGACGCCGTGAAGTCCGACGCGCTGCGTGCGCGGCCGCAGCTCCAGGCCGAACTGCACGACTCGGTGTAATGACCGCGCGCCGCGCCCCGTCAGGTGCGCGGCGCGCGTCT
>DASZUN010000296.1:0-10936 GCA_035547615.1 Gemmatimonadaceae bacterium
CCGACGTTCGTGAGCCAGTTCGCGAACGATCAGACGAATCCCGGCGTGCACACCGCGGAGATCGGCCGCGTGAACGGAAAGCTCTACGCGTTCCTGTGCGTCGATCCACAGGGCAACAGCGTGCCGGCGCGCATCGTGATCGTGGACCTGAGCAATCCCGCCGCGCCGCAACAGGTGTACGTCAAGCAGATCGGCGCGCCGTACGTGCACGACACCTTCCTGCGCGACGGGCTGCTGTTCCTCGCGCTCTGGAACGACGGCATGCAGATCTGGGACTTGGGCGGCGGCGGCACGGGTGGCACGCCCGAGAATCCGCACGTACTCGGCACCGTGAAGACGCTCGGCGGCGAGGTGCACAACGTGTGGTGGTACCACGACGTGAGCGGAAACAAGCGCTATGCGTTCGTCGGTCAGGAAGGGCCGGGATCCGTCGGCTCGAGCTCGTTCGGCGACATCCACGTGGTGGACGTGAGCGACCTGATGAACCCGCACGAGGTCGCGTTCTATCACGTGGACGGAGCGGGGACGCACAACTTCTCCGTCGATGAAACGAACGGCGTGCTCTACGCCGCCTACTACAACGGCGGCGTCCGGGCGATCGACGTGCGCGGCGACCTCGGGACCTGCTCGGCGAGCCAGCAGAATTTCGATGCGACGGCGAATCTCACGCGGTGCGATCTCCGTCTTATGGGGAGGGAGGTCGCGGTCGGGCTGCTCGACCAGCCGCGAAAGGTGTACGTGTGGGGCGTGCGGTACGCGAACGGCCGAGTGTACGCGTCGGACATGCTGAACGGGATCTGGACGCTCCGACCGGCGAAGTAGAGACGATTTGTTCGCCTTTCGTAAAGTTCGCGCCGACAGTGGCTTACACTGTGACGCCGCGTGCCCTCCCAGGCAGTTTTTTCGTTGACAAGCCGGTCGACAATTCGTAGTGTGACGATCGCGCGACACTCGCGGGGAGTAGGCCTCATGACAGGGTCAATCGGACGGCTGCGCCGATGGATGCAGGTCCCGGCGGCGTCATTGTTGGTTGCCGTGGCGGTGGTCGGTCCCACCAAGGATCCGGTGCGACGGGTCACGGGCTACGGCGGCGTGCTGCTCGTTCCGCGGAAAGCGCATTCGACCCTGCCGGCGCACGACCCGCTGCTCGAGCAGAAGCGCGATGCTCGCGCCGCCCGCGGGCGCGTGTTGTACTCTCCCGGACACGTGCCCGCGGCGGCCGATACGCACGCGGTTCGTGCGCCGCGCCACACGCCGTGCCCTGAGCGATCCGTCGCGCAGGCACGCGCCACGGCGGCGCTGCCCAACTCCTGAGCTTTCCTCTCTCCTCTCGTTCGTCAATGCCTCGCTTTCGTACCGCGGCAGCGGCAACGCTGCTGGTCGTCCCGATCGTCGCGGGCGGTTTCCTGCTTCAGGAGCCGCCCGCTCGCGCCAACGCCCTGTTGTTCGACCAGGTGATGTCGCTGGTGAGCAACCAGTACGTCGACACGCTGCCGCCGGGAACGGCGTACGCGAAGGCGGCGACGGGGCTCGTGCGCGAGCTGCACGATCCGTACAGCGAGCTATTCTCGCCCAAGCAATCAGAGGACTTCAATCGCAGCACCGGCGGCCGCTACGGCGGCACCGGGATGGCGATCATCGAGCAGGCGCCGGGCGTGGTCGTGGTCGATCAGGTCTTCCCGAACACGCCGGCCGAGGAAGCCGGGGTGGCGGAAGGCGATCGCATCGTCGCCGTGGACACCGCGTCGACCGTGGCGATGTCGTCGGCGAAGATCTCGGATCTGCTGCGCGGCGTGCCGGGCACGAACGTCACCGTGACGTTCGCGCGGAGCGGCGTGCCGGAGCCGATCAAGGCGAAGTTGACGCGCCGCGTGATTCACGTGCCGGCGGTGTCGTACACGGCGATGCTCGGCGATCACGTGGGCTACATCCCGCTCCAGACGTTCAACGAGAACACCGCGGACGAAGTCGCCGGCGCGGTGGATTCGCTCGTAACGGCGGGCGCGAAGGGCCTCGTCCTCGACATGCGCGACAATGGCGGCGGCATCGTCGAGCAGGCGCTCCAGACCTCGAGTCTGTTCCTGCGTGAGGGCGAGCCGATCGTGAGCGTGCGCGCGCGGAACCAGCCCACCGAGATGGCGCGATCGAACGGCCGGCATCTCGCGCTCACCATTCCGCTCGTCGTGCTGATCGACGGAGGGTCGGCATCCGCGACCGAGATCGTCGCGGGCGCGCTGCAGGATCACGATCGTGCGCTGCTCGTCGGCACGACGTCCTTCGGCAAGGGACTCGTCCAGTCGGTGTACCAGCTCGACGGCGGATACCAGCTCAAGCTCACCACCGGCAAGTGGTTCACGCCGAGCGGACGGTCGATCCATCGCGATCGCAAGCTGCTCCCCGACGGCGAGTTCGTGGTCGTGCATCCGGACTCCGGCGCCGACACCGCCGCCGCTCCGGTGTACCGCTCCGACGACGGTCGCAAGCTGTATGGCGGCGGCGGCATTCGCCCGGACGTGATCGTGCCCGACGACACGCTCTCCACGGCGGACCGCGATTTCCTTCGCGCGGCGGCGCCGAGCGCGCAGTCCATCAACAAGGTCCTGCAGGAGTACTCGCTGGCGCTCAAGGGAAGCGTCGGCCGCGAGTTCACGCCGCCCGCGTCGTGGGGCACCGAGTTGATGCATCGGATCTCGGCGGCGGGCGTGAAGCTCGACCCGAAGTTCGACTCGACCGCGAAGGCGTTTCTCACGCACGATCTGGCGCATCGCGTCGCTCGGCTGTCGTTCGGCGACGGCGCGGCGAAGGCGCGCGAGCTCGCGACCGATCATCAGCTGGCGAAGGCGGTCGAGCTCCTGTCGCACAGCACGACGCAGGCGCAGCTGCTCGCTGCCGCGTCGCCGACGACGCGCTAGCCGTCCCTGGAACCGGCCGGCTTGGCCGGCCGGTTCTTCTCCACGATCGCGAGTGCGATGATGACGAACGCGATCAGCCGCAGCAGATACAGGTAGGCGAGATTCTCGGCGCCGTTCGCGCGGAAGATCGCGAGCAGGAGCCGCTGCACGCACAGCAGCCAGAACGAGCCGGCGAAATAGGCGAAGAAGCGATCGCGCGTGTCGCGCCAGAATCGGAGGAAGAACAGCCCCGCGATCGCGTAGCCCGTGATGATTACACCGGAGAGGACATCGTTCATTTGACCTCCCACACCAATCCGTAGAGCAGCAGCACCAGCGCGATGACCACGGGAATCGCCCGGAGCAGCGAGAGGTCGATCGAGGGCAGCACCTCGATGTCGATGTACAACACGATGTTGCTCAGGCAGAGGAACACGAAGCAGAGACCGCTCCACAGCAGGAGCCGCACTCGCGTCTGGACGTAGCCGCGGAGCAGCAGCACCGCGCACGCAAGACTGGTGAGCGCGCACAGGATGTAGATGATCCTGGCAATCATTCTTCGGTGCTCCTGCGCAGCCGGAACGCGTCCGCGAAGGCGCGAACGTCGTCCGAGGGAGTGGAGAAGATCACCCCGATGAGTGTCGTGCGGCGCTCGCGGTTGGCTCGGTCCAGCTCGGCGATGGCCCGATCGTTGTTCGGCGACGAGCCCTCGTACCAGTAGAGCAGGGCCTCGTCGCCCGCCCGCGCGGAAATCAACCCGCGTTCGGCGAAGTCCGCGAGCCGCCGGCTGGCGGACATGGCGTCGATCCGAAGCTCCCGCGCAACGCGAACCGCCGACCACTCCTTCGGGGTAGTCGAATAGAGCAGAAGGAGGACTTCCATCTGCTCGACCGATTGTATGTGCTCGCGGATGAACGCGCGCAGCGATTCGGAGATTCCCTGCGAAGCCATTGGGACCAATATAAAGAAACTGCAACGAGTCTCAAACCCGTATCTTGAATCGTGCCAGTCGAATCGAGCAGCGGCCGAGCGATGCCGCACACGCACCATATTCGCGTCGAGAAGACGGCGCGCTTCTATACTCTGGGAGGGGCTGTCGGGCGTTCCACCGTCGCCTGGATCGTGCTCCACGGGTATGGCCAGCTCGCGGGCGAGTTCATCCGCTACTTCGCGGATCTGGCGAACGAGCAGACGCTCGTCGTCGCGCCGGAGGCGCTGAACCGCTACTACCTCGTGGGCCCGAGCAAGGCGGCCGCGCACGAGCGGCCCGTGGGCGCGACGTGGATGACGCGCGAGGACCGCGAGTCCGAGATCGGCGACTACGTCGAGTATCTCGACACCGTGTACGAGGAGATCGCGAAGCGCCTCGTGCCGGGGGCGGCGGTCAATCTGATCGGATTCTCGCAGGGCGCGGCTACGGCGACGCGGTGGGTCACGCATGGTCGATCCCGCATCGATCGGCTCGTGCTGTGGGGCGGACTGATTCCGCCCGACACGAATCTCGAGGCGGGGCACGCCGCGATGCGACGCGTGCCGCTCACGCTCGTGGTCGGATCACGGGACCAGTACATCGTCGCTGCCGCGCTCGCGGCCGAGCGTGCGCGACTCGACGCCGCGGGCGTTCCCTATGAGCTGATCGAATTCGACGGCGCGCACGCGGTGAGCCGCAGCGTGTTTCCGCGCCTGCTCGGCGAGTCGCGCTAACGGATCACCGGCGCTTGCGATCGATGAACCGCGAGAGATCGCGGCGATCCTTCTTCGTCGGGCGGCCCTTCTCCTCGTAAACGAACGTCGCCGGCGCCATTTTGAGCTGCGCGGCGAGTCGCTCCCGGGCCTCCACGCTCGCCGGCGTCTCCTCGTACAGGCTCTGCGCGACCGATGCCGGTCCGCGACGCTCGGCGATCGCCCGCACGACCAGCACGTGCTCGAACGGCCCGACGCGGACGCGGATCTCGTCGCCGGGCTTGATCGTCTTGGCCGGCTTGGCGCGCTCGCCGTTCACCTCGACCTTGCCGCCGGCGATCGCCTCGGTGGCGAGCGAGCGTGTCTTGTAGAAGCGTGCCGCCCACAGCCACTTGTCGACTCTGACGCGGTCGTCCTGCGGTTGATTCATGTCCGGGCCGTGTATTTTTCTCTGGTGAACATAAGCGCTCTGCGGAACCACGTGCATCGATACGTGCCGCCGAAGAACGGCGACACGCGGACGTTGCTCGTGTTGCACGGCACCGGCGGCAACGAGAACGATCTCCTGCCGCTCGCACAGCTCCTCGCGCCAGATGCCGGCGTGCTGAGCCCGCGCGGCCGCGTGCTCGAGCACGGTGCACCGCGCTTCTTCCGGCGCCTCGCCGAGGGCGTGTTCGATCTGGACGATCTCCGGCTGCGCACGGAGAATCTCGTCGCGTTCGTCGAGGCGGCGGCCTCCAAGTACGAGTTCGACGCGTCGAACGTGATCGCGGTCGGATTGTCGAACGGTGCGAACATCGCGTCGAGCGTGCTGCTCAGCTCACCGGCGACGCTGGCGTCGGCGGTGCTCTTCCGCCCCATGGTGCCATTCGAGCCCAAGGACCCGGTGCCGCTCGCCGCGAAGCGCGTCTTCATCTCGGCGGGCGAGCAGGACCCGATGGTCTCGCCCGCGCACCCCGAGCACCTCGCCGAGCTTCTGCGCGTGTGCGGCGCCGACGTGACGCTCGTGTGGCAGCCTGGCGGACATGGGCTCACGCGCGCCGACATCGACGCGGCGCACGCGTGGCTGCGCGCGGGCCTGCCCGCCTGAGCTCGCCGCTCGGCGAGCACAATCGGCGCTCGCCCAAGCATGCGGTCCCCGAATTGCCTTTCCGGCTGCCAGCCGTAGCGTCACACACACACGGAAAGGAGGTCGCATGCGGCGCGTGATCATTCTCTTCATGGCCGCTGGTGCGATCGCCTGCGGTTCGGATTCGCCGACGAGTCCGATCAATTCGGTGCCCGGCAATCCGAGCGGCGTGTATGCGCTGACGACGATCAACAGCCAGGCGCTCCCGTTCACCCTCGGACAGAACGACACCGCGTCCGCGCAGCTCACGGGCGGCGCGATCACGCTCGGAACGGATGGCTCGTTCCTCGACGTGTTGAACGTGGTCGTGACGGTGCCGTCGGGAACGAGCCTGGAGGCGGACACGCTGGCTGGCACGTACTCGGTGTCGGGCAACTCGGTGGTGTTCGTTCCGAACGACAACAGCGGGAGCTATGTGGCGGCGCTGACCGACACGTCGCTGGTCGAGGCGAATCCGAGCTACACGATCGTGTATCGAAAGCAGTAGGTCGCTGGGGGCAGGGCAGTCGCGCGGCGGAGCCGCGGCGTCGAGGCGAGCGCGAGCGCTGCCGGCGCCGCGGCTCCGCCGTGGTGCATGCGGCGCATGCGGCGCATGCGGTGCATATGGTGTGTGCGGCGGATGCTGCGCCCACTTGTCTGCCATGACGGGGAGAAGTAATTTACTGACGCGTCAGTAAAATTCCTTTTTCCCTGACAATGGCACACGCATCTCACCAAGAGCCCCGTTGGAGACGGCTCCCCGAAGAGCGGCCGCGGCAGATTCTCAACGCCGCGCTCGCCGTGTTCGGTGAGCATGGGCTGGCTGCGTCGCGCCTCGACGATATCGCGAAACGGGCTGGACTGTCGAAAGGCACCATCTACCTGTACTTCGCCAACAAGGAAGAGCTCTTCCGCGCCGTCGTTCAGCACACGGTGATCCGGAAGATCGAGGAAGGCGAGGAGCTGGCGGCCTCGCCGACGGCCTCGGCCATGGAGATGCTGACCGGGTTCACCCGGCGGTACTGGGCGTTCGTCCGCTCCGGCGAGTTCGCGCCGATCTTCCGCCTCGTCCACGCCGAGATCCTCGACTTCCCAGACCTCGCACGTTTCTACGCGGACGAAGTCGTCGCGCGCGGGCACCGGCTGATCACCTCGATCATCGCCCGCGGCATCGAAACGGGGGAGTTCCGCGACATCGATCCCGCGGTCGCGGCCCGCATGCTCAACGCGCAGTTCATCATGCACGGCCTGTGGTGCACGCATCCGGAGTACTTCCAGTCGGTCTCCAAGAAGTCTGATGAGCAAGTTCTCGACGAAATGATGCAGTTCTACCTCTACGCCCTTCGGCCCAGCGCGACGGGCCCGGCCCGTCCGCGGGGCATGCACTCATGAAGAATTCCTCTTTCAAGATCATTCGTATCGGCGCCTGGCTCTCGGTGGTCGCCGCGCTGCTCGCGTTCGCCGTCCGCGCCGCCGAGGCGCAGGGCCCGACGCCGCGGCGGCTCTCGCTCGCCGACGCGGCCCGGATGGCGGCGGCGCAGACGGCCGGCGTCGAGAGCGCGGAGGCGCAGGTCCAGGCCGCGCAGGCCCGCGTCACGCAGTCGCGCTCGGCACTGCTTCCGCAGATCGAGGCCGTCCCCAACTGGACGAGCCACACCGTGAACAGCGCGAGCTTCGGCTTCAACTTCCCGGCGGCGCCGGGCCAGAAGCCGCTGCTCGACCCGAACGGCCAGATCATCGGCCCGGTCAAGCTCTATGACTTCCGCGCGCAGGCCTCGCAGACGCTGTTCGATCCCGCGGCGCAGCAGCGCGTCCGCGCGGCGCGGGCGAGCGTGACCGCGGCGAACGCGAACGTGTCGACGGCGGCGGAAGCGGCGGCGACGACGGCCGCCACCGCGTACGTGCGCGCGCTCCGCGGCGACGCGGTGGTGCAGGCGCGCCTCGCCGACTCGACGCTCGCCGCCGACCTGCTGCGCATCGCGCAGGATCAGCTCGCGGCCGGCGTGGGCGTGGCGCTCGACGTCACGCGCGCGCAGTCGCAGCTCGCCACCGTGCGCGCGCAGCTCATCAGCGCGCGCAACGACCGCGACCGCGGGATGCTCGACCTGCGGCGCGCGCTCAACCTCTCGCTCGACCAGCCGATCGTCCTCACGGATTCGCTGGGCGCGCTCGCGGTCCCGCCGACGGCCAACGAGCAGGCGGCCGTCGACACCGCGCTGGCGACGCGGCCGGACATCCGCGCGGCGGACGCGCAGCTCGCGGCGGCGGAGCAGCAGCTCAAGGCGATTCGCGCGACGCGCCTCCCGACGGTGGGCGTGTTCGGCAACGACGGCCCGACGGGCCTCGGCTTCAACCATCTCCTCAACACGTACACGTACGGCATCCAGGTGACGTGGCCGGTGTTCGAGGGCGGCCGGCGCGAAGGACAGACGCAGGAGCAGGAGGCGCTGACGCACGACATCGAGATCCGGCGCCGCGACCTCCGCCAGCAGGTCTCGCTCGACGTGCGGAGCGCGATGCTCGATCTCGCGTCGGCGCAGGAGCAGGTGGGCGCGGCGCAGGAGCGCGAGCGCCTGGCCGAGCAGGAAGTGGCGCAGGCGCGCGAGCGCTTCCGCGCCGGCGTCGCGGGGAACGCCGACGTCATCACGGCGTCGCTGTCGCTGAACAGCGCGCGCACGGCGCTCGTCGACGCGCTCACGGCGCAGCAGGCCGCGCGCGTCTCGCTCGCGCACGCCGAAGGCACGGTATCACAGATTCATTAACAGCATTTCATACACACTGGTCCTCCGATCATGGCAACCGCAATCAAGCAAGACGTGAACGCTCACGAGATTCCCGGCGCGGATCTCGAGCCGCCTTCGGGCAATCGCCGGAAGATCGTGCTTCCGATCGTCATCGTGCTCGTGCTCCTGGGCGGCCTCTGGGCGTTCAAGCAGTGGAGCTACGGCCGCAGCCACGAGTCGACCGACGACGCGGCGGTGGACGGCCACCTCGTGCCGGTGCTCGCCAAGGTGAGCGGCTACGTGCAGGCCGTCACGGTGAGCGACAACGATCACGTGAACGCCGATTCGCTGCTCGTGCAGATCGACCCGTCGGAGTACAAGGTCCGGCTGGCGCAGGCCGAGGCGGATCTCGCCGCGGCGCGCGCGGGCGCGGGCGGCAACGGCGCGGGCGGCCAGGCGGAGGCGATGGTGCAGCAGGCGACCGGGCAGCAGGCGTCGCTGACGGCGCAGATCGCGGCCGCGCGGGCGAACGCGACCAAGGCGCATCAGGATCTCGCGCGCATGGAGGATCTCGCGGCCAAGCAGGTCGTGTCGAAGATGCAGCTCGACGCGGCGCGCGCGGCGGCGGAAGCGGCGGACGCGAACCTCGCCGCGGTGCAGCGGCAGGCGTCGGCGGCGAGCGGCGGCGTGGCGAGCGCACAGGCGGGCGTCCGGCTCGCCGACGCGCGGCTCGCCGGCGCGCAGGCGGCGCGCGACAACGCGGCGCTGCAGTTGAGCTACACGCGCGTGGTGGCGCCGGCGTCGGGCATCGTGTCGCGCAAGCAGGTGGAGCCGGGCCAGCTGATCCAGGCCGGCCAGCCGCTGCTCACGATCGTGACCGACACGGGCGTGTTCGTCACCGCGAACTTCAAGGAGACGCAGCTCGCCGACATCCGTGTGGGGCAGCCGGTGGAGGTCGAGGTGGACGCGTACGGCGGCGCGACGGCGACGGGCTGCGTGGAGAGCCTGAGCGCGGCGACGGGCTCGAAGTTCGCGCTCCTCCCGCCCGACAACGCGACGGGCAACTTCACGAAGGTCGTGCAGCGCGTGCCGGTGCGCATCAAGGTGAAGCAGGGCCTCGGCCCGGAGCGTCCGCTCCGTCCGGGCATGTCGGTAAACGCGCACGTCGACACGAAGTCGCCGACCGGGAAGTGCTAAGTGGCGAGTGACGCGACCACGCTGTCGTCGGGGCCGCGGGGGACGGCGCGCCTGTACGCGCCGCCCGCCGCGATCGCGCCGGCAGAAGACAAGTATAAATACAAATATCTCATCGCCATCGCGGTCACGCTCGCGGCGGTGCTGGAGCTGATCGACACGTCGATCGTGAACGTCGCGATTCCCCACATGATGGGGAACCTCGGCGCCACGCTGGACGAGATCTCGTGGGTGTCGACCGGCTACATCATCGCGAACGTGATCGTGATCCCGATGAGCGGCTGGCTGTCGGCGTACTTCGGCCGCAAGAAGTATCTCACCGGCTCGATCCTGCTGTTCGTGACCGCGTCGTTCATGTGCGGCGCGGCGACGTCGCTCGGCGGCCTCGTGCTCTGGCGCGTGGTGCAGGGCGTGGGCGGCGGCGCGCTGCTCTCCACGGCGCAGACGACGCTGTTCGAGTCGTTCCCGCCCGAGGAGATCGGGATCGGGCAGGCGATGTTCGGGGTGGGCGTGATGGTCGGGCCGACGATCGGCCCGACGCTCGGCGGGTGGATCGTCGACAACTACAACTGGCCCTGGATCTTCTACATCAACGTGCCGCTCGGCATCCTCGCCGCGATCATGGTGATGACGTACGTGCACGACGCCGAGCACCAGGAGCGCGCCGAGAAGATCGACTTCCTGGGATTCATCCTCCTCGCGACGGGCGTCGGCTCGCTGCAGTGGATGCTCGAGAAAGGCGAGCGGTACGACTGGTTCGACTCGCGCTTCATCACGGGGCTCGCCATCACGTCCGCGGTGTCGTTCATCTGGCTCGTGTGGCACGAGCTCACGACGGACGAGCCGATCATCAACTTCCGCGTGCTCAAGAGCCGGCAGCTCACCGCCGGCGTGCTGATCGCCTCGGTGCTCGGCCTCGCGCTCTTCGGCTCGATCTTCGTGCTGCCGGTCTTCCTGCAGAATCTGCATGGACTCACGGCAAACCAGACCGGACTCGTGATTCTCCCCGGCGCGCTGGCGTCGGCGTTCACGATGATGTGGGTGGGGAAGAACGCGAACTGGCTCGACGCGCGCGCCACCGTCACGCTCGGGGCGGTGCTGTTCTTCGTGTCGATGTGGATGCTCGCGCGGATGACGCTGGCGAGCGGCCCCGACGAGACGTTCTGGCCGCTGATCCTCCGCGGCGTGGGCCTGGGCCTGATCTTCGTGCCGCTGACCAACGCGACGATGGCCGATCTCAAGCTCAAGGATCTCGCGCAGGGCACGGGGATGTTCAACCTGACGCGCCAGCTCGGCGGCTCGCTCGGCATCGCCATCATGGCGACGCTGCTCACGCG
>DASZUN010000297.1:0-23834 GCA_035547615.1 Gemmatimonadaceae bacterium
CTCGCGAGCGTCATGGCGTTCGCGCAGCTTCTGCTCGCGGCCCCGGCCGGCGCGGCGCAGGACCGGCGGGCCATCGAAGCGATCAACCTCGAGGCCAAGCGCGCAGCGAAGATCGTCTCGAACCTCCTCACGTTCGCGCGACAGCACCAGCCCGAGCGCACCGTCACGGATCTCAACCGCGTGATCGACGACACGCTCGAGTTGCGGCGGTACGCGCTGCGGCTCGCGCAGATCGAGATCGAGACGCGGCTCGATCCGCTGCTGCCGATCACGTGGGCCGATCCGTTCCAGCTGCAGCAGGTCGTGCTCAACCTGATCACCAACGCGGAACACGCGCTCGGCTCGTGGGACGGTGAGCGGCGTATCGTCTTGCGCACCGAACACTCGGGCGACCAGCTCCTGCTCGAGGTCCGCGACACGGGCCCGGGCATCTCGCAGGAGAATCAGCAGCGCATCTTCAATCCGTTCTTCACGACCAAGCCCGTCGGCGAGGGCACGGGGCTCGGCCTGTCGATCTCCGACGGCATCGTCCGCGAGCACGGCGGTCGCATTCGCGTGGAATCACGTCCCGGGCGCGGCGCAACATTCATCCTCGAGCTGCCGCACGTCGCGCCGCCGAGCGCCGAGGCCACCCCGAACGACGAGCAGGCCGTGCCCGCGGTCGACCGCCGGCGCCTGCTCGTCGTGGACGACGAGCCAGCGATTCGCCACGCGATCGCCACGTACTTCCGCTCGTTGGGTCACCTCGTCGATCTGGTGGGCATGGGCCGCGACGCGGTCTTGCGTTCAGTCGAGGTGGAGTACGACGCGTTGCTGATCGACCTGCGGCTCCCCGACATTCCGGGCGACGAGGTCCTGGCCGAGCTCCGGTCGCTCGGCCGAGTTCCCGCGCGCGTGGTGTTCATCACCGGAGACACGCAGAGCGAGCAGGCGCGCCGCGTGCTCGATGCCACCGGCTGCCCCACCGTCGCCAAGCCGTTCGTCCTCGACGAGCTCGCCGCGGTCGTCCTCGCGGAAGCCGAGCCCGAGCCGCTATCTTAGCGCCATGAGCAAGGTCCAGGAGCACGACGCGATGATCTGCCGCTCGTGCGGCAACGAAGAGCGCGCGTCCGAAGGCTACCCGTGCGTCGACTGCGGCACGTTCATCTGCGTCATCTGCGACATGCGCGGAATCACGCGCTGTCGCGCATGTCAGGCGAAGCGGGACGCGGCCTCACAGAAGTGATCCCGGACGAGTCGGTTTTGTACGAGGCGACGGTGCGGTCGCCGATCGCGCCGATGCACGCCGAGCCGCGCATCGCGAGCCAGATGATCTCGCAGCAGGTGGCGGGGCATCGCGTCGGCGTGCTCGAGGAGGAGGGCGATTGGATGCGCGCCCGCGGCGCCGACGGCTACGACGGCTGGATGCACACCGGCTTCCTGACGCGCGCGCCCGACGAGTCGGCGCGCCAGAGCCGCCGGCCCGCGCGCGTGTCGCTCGGCTGCGTCACGCGCACGCCCACCGGCGAGCGCCGTGCCCTCCCGTTGCGCGCCGTGCTGTCGCCGGACGAGCTGGTGGAGAGCGGCGAGGCCATCGACGCCACGCACGTGGCCGACCGCTTTCCGCTGGATGCCGTGGCGATCACGCGCAGCGCGCAGGAGTACTTCGCCGGCACCAGCTATCTGTGGGGCGGCGTCACGCCGTGGGGCGCCGACTGCTCGGGCATCGTGCAGAGCGTGTTCGCGCTGCACGGCATGCAGCTGCCGCGCGATGCCTGGCAGCAGGCGGAGCTCGGGACCGACGCGGGCCGCGACGTGGGCGAGCTTCGCACCGCCGATCTGCTGTTCTTCTCGGACCGCCCCGACCAGCGCATCACGCATGTCGGGATCGCGCTCGGCGAGCGTCGCATGGTGCACCTCGCGCTCGGACGCGGCGGCTATGCGATCGAGCGGCTGGACGATCGCGCCGATCCGTACGTCGACAAGCTGCGCGAACGCTTCCTGTTCGCGCGGCGCATGCTCTAGCGCGTCAGCTCAGGATCCCGTTCGGGACCATCTGCGCCTGCGTGCGCACCTGCACCGGTACGTCGATGGTGTGATCGCCGTCGATCGCGATCGACATCGTGTAGCCGCCGGCCGATTCGAGCGGCAGATCGAGCTGCGCGATCAGCGGCAGGTCCATCTCCGTGACCCCCGGCGGCGGCGCGCCGACGTTGAGATCACCCGCGCTGTTCCACAGTTCCTGCCCACTCGGGCTGATCCAGCGGAAGCCCACGGTGTGCGCGCCGATGTCCGTATGCGTGCCCTTGAGGTGCACGACGAGGTGCGCGCGCGGGTGCACCGCCGGAAGCTGCGCGACCTGCAGCGCGTCGAACACGCCGAGGATGTTGAGCTTCCCTTCCTGGGACAGGTTCGCCGCGTCGGCGAACAGCGCGAATGATACGTGCATGACGCAACATAGACAGGGTCGCGCCCGGGCGTCTACTTTTCACGCATGGGTTCGACCGTAGGAGAAACCGTCACGCCCGGCCACGCGAGTTCCACGCGGCCGGGCGTTTGGCTCACCGATGCGCTGCTCGTGCTGATGGCGGTCATCTGGGGCGCCAATTACAGCGTCGTGAAGTACGGCACCAATCTCGTCGAACCGCTCGCGTACAACGGCGTGCGTACGATGCTGGCGGCCGTCGTGCTCGCCGCCGTGGTGTTCGCGGGGAAAGCGATGCCGAGCCGGCGCGACGCCGTCGCACTGCTCCTGCTCGGCGTGCTCGGCAACGGCATCTATCAGTATCTGTTCGTCGAAGGCATCGCGCGCACGCGCGCGAGCGACGCGGCGCTGGTCGTCGCGGCGTCGCCGGCGCTCATCGCGATCGTCAGCCGGATTCGCGGCGTCGATCGGCTGCACGGCCGCGGCATCCTCGGCATCGTGCTGTCCGCGCTCGGCATCGGCTTCGTCGTGCTCGGCACCACGGAAGCATCGAACGCCGGCGGCGCGAACGGGCCGTCGGTCACGGGCGATTTCCTGGTGCTCGCCGGCTCGGCCTGCTGGGCGGTGTACTCGGTGCTGCTCAAGCCGTACACCGAACGCGTGTCCGGCATGCAGCTCTCGGCGCTCACGATGATCGGCGGCGCGGTGCCGTTGTTCGTGGTCGCGTGGCCGTCGATCGCGCGCACCTCGTGGCGCGCCGTGCCGGTGCTCGGGTGGAGCGCCGTGCTGTACAGCGGCATCTTCTCGCTCGTCGTCGCGTATCTCTTCTGGTATCGCGGCATTCGCGTGCTCGGGCCGACGCGCTCGGCGATGTACTCCAACCTGCAGCCGATCTTCGCCGTGCTCGTCGCGTGGGCGCTGCTCGGCGAAGTGCCCACCGCCTGGCAAGGCGTGGGCGCCGCGGGCATTCTCGGCGGCCTCGTGCTGACGCGCGCGTGAAGCTCGTTCTCTTCGACATCGACGGGACGATCCTGCTCACCGACGGCGCCGGCCGCCGGGCGATTCATCGCGCCCTCGACGAGGTGTTCGGCACCACGGGGCCGGCCGATCATCGCTTCGATGGAAAGACCGATCCGCAGATCGTGCGCGAGCTGATGCGGCTCGCGGGTCATCACGACGCGCACATCGACGATCGCATGGACGCGCTGCTCGATCGCTACGTCGCGTATCTGGAAGCCGAGCTTCGTGCCGCGCCGGAAGGCGTGCGCGTGATGCCTGGCGTGTACGACTTGCTCGACGCGCTCGATGCGCACCGCGACGTGGTGCTCGGGCTGTTGACCGGGAATTTGATCGACGGCGCGCGTGCCAAGCTTGCCGCGGCGGGCATCGATCCGGAGCGATTCCAGGTGGGCGCGTACGGCTCCGACCACGAGACGCGCGCCGAGCTGCCGGCCGTGGCGCAGCAGCGCGCGCGCGAGCAGCTCGGTCTCGAGCTTCATGGCCACGACATCGTCGTGATCGGCGACACGCCGGCCGACATGACGTGCGGGCGGGCGGTTGGCGCGCGCGCGATCGGCGTCGCGACCGGCCATTACTCCGTCGAGGATCTGCGGGTGCACGGCGCGTACGCCGCGTTCGAGGATCTGTCGAACACGGCGGAGGTCGTCGAGGTGATCCTGTCCGCGGCCGTGTAACCGCGCATACATTGAATGCGATGATCGAGCGCACGCCGACTCCCCATCGCATGAGCGCGGCACGGATCGGCCGGACCGATCTGGGCACCGCGACCGTCGTCTTCGAGGACGATGCGCTCGTCGTGATCGTCGGCGTCGCGAACGAGGAACCGGTGCGCGTGCCGTTCGCCGCGATCGAATCGGTGCGTCACGGCGAGCGTGCGATCGAGCTGTCGCTGCGCGACGGAACGCGCGTCGAGCTCGCCAGCGATGGCCTGGCCGAGGTCCGAAACGAGCTGCTGCTGCGGTGCTGCGCGCTCCCCGAGTTGACGCGCACGCTGCGCGCGTTCGGCTCGCGTCGGGGCAGCCGCGGCCTGCGAGCGACATGCGCCGCCGATCAGCAGCGGTTCTTCGCGCCGTTGCTGGCTGCTCGGCGAGCGGCGGATGCGGTGCGTCCACCCGCGTCCGCGCTCGACGCGTTCGATGCGAGCCGACTCTCGTCCGAGATCGACGCAACGCTCGCCGCATTCGCCGCGTCGCGATTCGGCGCGAACGCGCCCGCACGACGAGCGCTCCACGCGGAGCTGGTCGACGCGAGCGAACCGCTGCGCGATGCGCTGTTGGAGTTGGCACGCCTCGCCGATGTTGCGCGATCGACGACGGAGGATCTGCGCGCCTGGCGTTCGTGGTCGGATCAGTTGCGCGCGGTCTTCGAGACGGCCGATCGGGCGTGGCTGGCGCTGGATGCGGCGCTCGATCGCGGGATGCTGGCGCGATGATCGTTGGCCTCGGCATCGACGCAGTCGAGATCGAGCGGGTGGAACGAATGTTCAAGGACAAGGGCGAGCGGATGCTCGACCGCCTTTTCACACCCGGAGAGCTCGCGTACCTGACCGCCAAAGCGAAGCCTGCGCAGCATCTCGCGGTGCGGCTCGCGGCGAAGGAAGCGGCGTACAAGGCCCTGTCGGGCAACGAGCTCGCGCGGGGAATAGGATGGCGCGACGTGGAGGTCGTGACTCGGAGCGACGGCGCGCCCGAGCTCCGCTTGCACGGACGCGCGGCGGCCCGGTTCGCGGAGCTCACGGCAACGGCGGCCCACGTGTCGCTGACCCACAGCGCTACCACGGCCGTCGCGGTCGTGGTGGTCGAGCGCTAAGCGCCGAAGAATCCGCGGGCTACACCGCCCCCGCTAATCCCGATATATTCCCTCGGCAATGAGATTCAGCACCAGGCTCGGCTTCGTCGCCGCGGCGTACGTGCTCGCGGGGCTACCCGCCCGGGGGTTGGCGCAGGAGAACCCCGTTCAGCGCGTCGCAAGCATCGTGAGCGTGGCCGTTGAGGAATATGGAAAGGGCATCGATGCCCAGGGCCGGCTCACCTCGAACGACGAATACCGCGAAGCGGTAGGGTTCCTTCAGGATGCCCGAGACGCCGCGCTTCGCCTCTCCGGCGATCGCGCGCTCGCTGCGCGCGCCATTCTCGATTCGATCATCACCGCAGTCGACGCGAAGAAGCCGCCCTCGGCGCTCGCGCCGCTCGCGCAGCGCTTCTCGACGGCCCTCGGCAGCGGCGCGGCGCTCGAGCTTCCCACCAAGCCCCTCGATCTCGCCGACGGCCGCAAGCTGTTCGAGGCGAATTGCGCGAGCTGCCACGGGGCGCTCGGCGGCGGCGACGGACCGGCCGCCGCGAACATCAACCCCAAGCCGCCGGCGCTCGGCGACGAACGCGTGATGAACGCCGTCACGCCGGCGATGATGTTCCGCAAGATCTCGGTCGGCGTGACGGGCACCGCGATGCCCGCGTGGGCCTCGAAGCTCACGGCGGACCAGCGCTGGAATGTGGTCGCGTACCTCGAGTCGCTGCGGCGCACGCCCGAGCAGGTGGCCGAGGGCGAAGGCCTGTACGCGCAGAACTGTCTCGAGTGCCACGGCGCCGCGGGCCTGAGCGACGGCGCGCTCGCGCGATCGC
The DNA here is from genome assembly GCA_035547615.1 of Gemmatimonadaceae bacterium. Taxonomy (GTDB): domain Bacteria; phylum Gemmatimonadota; class Gemmatimonadetes; order Gemmatimonadales; family Gemmatimonadaceae; genus JAQBQB01. The sequence continues at coordinate 6,046 of DASZUN010000297.1, forward strand.
TGAGCAAGCTCCCGCCGGAAGTCGGCTCGTTCGCCCGGCAGGCGGAGAAGAGCGACTCGCTGCTCGCCGACATGGTCGCGAACGGCACGCCGGGCACGCCCATGCCGCCGTCGCGTCAACTGTCGCCGGCGCAGGTGCAGAGCGTGGTCGCGTATCTGCGAAATCTCTCGGCGCGCGGCGGGACCACGGCGATCGCGAGCAATGACAGCGGCTCCGCGGATGCCGCGGCGAAGCTGTCGCTCTCGCTGCTCGAGCAGTCGCTCACTGCGGCGCGCAACGGACGAATGAACGACGCGGCGGATCGTGCGTTCGACGCCTACATCGCGTTCGAGCCGATCGAGTCGCCGGCGCGCGCCCGGAATCCGGGCGTGGTGTCCTCGATGGAGCGGCTGTTCGCCGACTTCAAGGGCGCGGTGAAGGCGAACGATCTGCACGGCGCCGAGCGGGCGCGCGACGCGATCGAAGCGAACATGCCGAACGTCGTCGAGCTGACGCGCCCCGCGGGGAGCGGCTCGGAGGCGTTCCTTCAGAGTTTGCTCATCATCCTGCGCGAGGGATTCGAGGCGATCCTCGTCATCGGCGCGGTCGTCGCGTTTCTGCTCAAGACGGGGCACCGCGAACGGCTGCGGTCGATCTGGTGGGGGATCGTGCTCGGGCTGGTGGCGAGCGGCCTCACGGCGGTCGTGCTGCGCACCGTGCTCACGGCGATTCCGGCGAGCCAGGAGATCATCGAGGGCGTGACGCTGCTCGTGGCGGTCGCGGTGCTGTTCTCGGTGAGCTACTGGCTCATCTCGCGCGTCGAGGCGGCGAAGTGGCAGCAGTTCATCCGCGAGAAGGTGAACAACGCGCTGGCGCACGGGGGCGGCAATGCCCTGGCGTTCGTGGCGTTCCTCGCGGTGTACCGCGAAGGCGCGGAGACGGCGCTCTTCTACCAGGCGCTGTTCAACGAAGGGGCGCACGTCGTGCTGCCGATCAGCCTCGGCATCGTCGCGGGCTTCGTCGGCCTCGCGGTGATCTTCACCCTCTTCTACAAGTTCGGCGTGAAGATCCCGCTGCGGCCGTTCTTCAGCGTCACGAGCATCCTGCTCTACTACATGGCCTTCGTCTTCATCGGGAAGGGCGTGCGCGAGCTGCAGGAAGGCAACGCGATGCCGATCAGCCTGATTCCGGGTTTTCCCACGGTCGAAGCGCTCGGGATCTATCCCACGTGGCAGACCGTCCTTGCACAGCTGCTGCTGCTCGGCCTGCTCGTGTTCGCGGTGATGAAGACGTTCTGGCCCAAGCGCTCGGTGACGCTGCCCACGGTGTCGCCGAACGCCGCACCGGCCGCCGACGCGATCAGCGCCGAGCTGGCGGCCCTGCGCGCGGAGAACGCGCGTCTGGCCGCGCGGCTCGAGGTGATCGAGTCAGCGATCGAGCAGCCGGGAGGCTGACCGGCGACTCAGGCGGCGACGGGCACCCGGTGAATCCCCGGCCGGCCCTCGCCGGTCTGGCTGCGGGCCATCATGATCGCGACGCCCGCGATCGCGACGCCGATCGCGATGAGCTGCGCCATGCTCAATCCCGCGCTCCACGCGAATCGGTCGTCCTTGGCGCGGAAGAACTCGACGATGAACCGCTCGACGCCCGCGAGCACGCAGTACACGCCGAAGAGCCAGCCTTCGGCGTGCTTGTGATCGCGGATGCGCCACAGGATCATGAACATCACGAAGCCGAGCAGCACCTCGAGCAGTTGCGTGGGATACACCGAGACGACGGTGCTCGGATCGACGCCCGCCGGGAAGCTCATGTGGAACGTGCGCTGCATCTCGAGCACGGTCGACGGCGGCGCGCCGTTCGGGAACGCGACGGAGAGGAAGCCGTTGTACTGCCGTCCGTAGTCGTCGCCGACGGCCCAGCAGCCGGTGCGGCCGATCGAGTAGCCGGCTGCGATCGCGATCCCTGCGACGTCGGCGAACCGGACGAACGACAGCTTTTTGTACTTGATCGTCGCGAAGCACAACGCGACCGAGCCGATGAAGCCGCCCCAGAACACGAAGCCGCCGCGGCTCCAGAGGTCGGCGATGTTGTGCGTGATGATGGTGACGTAGTAGACCTTGGCCCCGATCATCGTGCCGAGCAGTGCCGCGAACAGCACGTCGGCCACGGCGGTCGCCTCCTTGTCGTGGCCGCGCCGCGCGAGCTCGCGCTCGGTGATCACCTGCGAGATGAGGAACGCGAGCAGGACGGCGATGCCGAAGCCAGTGAGCTTGAACCCGCCGAGGCTGATCTCGAAGGGGTGATGGATGATCGGAGAGGCGAGCGTCATTCGCTGACGAGTCCGGGAAGTGGTTGAGTGGCGAACGCGTTGAGCTCGAGCGACGAACGCTCGCCATGTTCCAGACGAAAGAGGCCGGCGCGGGCAATCATCGCCGCATTGTCCGTCGCGAGCCGGGCGGACGGGGCATACACCTCGACCCCGCGCGGGGTGAATCGTTCCCGCATCGCGGCGACGAGCGTCGCGTTGCAGGCCACACCGCCGCCGAGCACGACCCGCGCGCGGCGACGGCGCGCGACCGCGCGCGCTGTTTTCTCGACGAGGGTGTCGATGAGCGCATCCTGGAACGCGCGCGCGATCGCGCCGCGGTCGCCCTCGTCGGACGATTTCACCGCGTTGAGCACCGCCGTTTTGAGCCCGCTGAAGGAGACGTCATAGAACTCGGGATCCTGCGGCGACTGATCGCGCCGGAGCATGGGCCGGGAGAACCGAAACCGGCCGCTGTCGTGGGCGGCGGCCAGGCGCTCGACGTGCGGGCCGCCGGGATAGGGCAGCCCGAGCAGCTTCGCGACCTTGTCGAACGCCTCGCCGGCCGCGTCGTCGCGCGTGCGGCCGAGCAAACGATACCGGCCCCAGGCCTCCACGTCGAGCAGCAGCGTGTGGCCGCCGGAGACGAGCAGCGCGATGAACGGCGGCACGGCCTCCGGATGCTCGAGCGCCGTCGCGAACAGGTGTCCTTCCATGTGATGCACGCCGATCACCGGCACGCCGCGCGCGTACGCGAACCCTTTGGCGTAGCTGACGCCGACCAGCAGCGCGCCGACGAGGCCGGGGGCGTTCGTCACCGCGACCGCGTCGACGTCGGCCACCGCCGCATCCGCGAGCGCGCGCTCGGTGACCGGCACGACGGCGGTGAGATGGGCGCGCGAAGCGATCTCCGGCACCACGCCGCCGAAGATCCGATGCACGTCCTGCGACAGGATGACCAGCGAGCGCAGCGCGACGGCGTCGCCCGCCCCGTCGAGCACCGCCGCCGACGTCTCGTCGCACGAGGTCTCGATTCCGAGAACTCGCATCAGGGATTTGGCATCTGGATGAGCTGCACCTTCACCTGCGTCGGCCGGACGCGCACGGCCTGGCCGAATCCCGTGGTGTCGATGTCCACCAGGTGGGGCAGGGAATCCGGGAAGGTCACCGTCGTCTTGGTGGTGCGGACGGAGAGGATGCGCAGCACGAGATGGCGCGGACCGCTCACGACGACGCTCTCCGGATCGAATCGGGTCTCGATGGGGCCGGGGAGCGGCATCGGCACGATCGTGAGCGCGGAGTGCACGGGGACCTTGCGCGACCAGGTGGACTCGAAGCGGAGCGTCACGCTTCGCGGCTCCAGATCGCGCACCACGGCGTCGACGCCGGGCGGCAGCGCGACATCGTCCGGCCTGAGGTCGAGCACGACGGTATCCGGCGAATCCGACGTGATCTGGCGCCGGACCACGGGGGAATTGGAGCTGAGCTTGATCAGCTCCTTCGGCGAGCCCGCGACGAGCGCGTGCAGTTGCGGCGGTGGGTCACGCAGGACGAGCGAGCTGTCGAGCACCGGCCTGAATTCCACCGGCACGATTTCGATCTGCGGCTCCTTCGCGTTCACCACGAACCAGAGGACCACGGCGAGCAGCACCGCGGTGGCCTTGAGACCGAGGCGCTCCGTGAACGCGGCAACCAGGCGCCGGCGGTCGGCGTTCGGCGGCCGCCGTGCTGGAGTATCGGCCATCGGGCGTCGTCAGCGGTCGCCGGCGTCCGCCACGGGACGCGGTGTCTGCAGCCCGAGCAGTTGGGCGAAGAGCGCGCGATTGCCCTGCGAATCCCAATCGATCGCGCCGATCACTTTGCGTCGGATCGTGCCCTCCGGGCCGATCACGAACGTCTCGGGCACGCCAGTCGTCTGATAGATCGAACCGATCGAATCCGTGGGGTCGTGCAGCACCTCGAACGTCACGCCGTACTGTTTCGCGAACGAACGGATCGAGTCCTCCGACACGTAGCGGTCGATGCTCACGGACACGAGCTTGAGCCCCTCGCCCTCGTACTGCGAGTAGAGCTTCTCGAGACTCGGAATCTCACGCTGGCAGGGGATGCACCACGTCGCCCAGACGTTGAGCAGGACGACCTTCCCCTTGTAGTCGGCGAGCGTCTTGTAGGCGTTCTCGCCGAGCACCTTGGCGCGGAAATCCGGCGCCTGTGCGCCCACATCCACGGGGAAGAGCTGATCGTGCATGAAGTGCGTCGCCGCGAGCAGCCCCGCGCCCACGAGCGCCACGACCATGCCAACGACTGCCCACTGCTGCCGTACCGTCATACCACGACTCCACACGTCGCGCGCAGCGCGGCGATTTCCGCGCCGAGGTTCGGCGCGGTGAACACGGCGTTGCCGGCGACGAAGGTGTCGGCCCCGGCATCCCAGACGTCGCGAATCGTGTCGCGATTGATGCCGCCGTCCACCTCGAGCGCGGCCTGGCTCCCGGCGTCGTCCAGCATCAGCCGGGCCCGCCGGATCTTGTCGATGGAATACTCGATGAACGTCTGCGCGCCGAACCCGGGGTTCACCGTCATCACGAGCAGCAGATCGAATTCGGGAATGATCTCGCACACCGCGTTCAGCGGCGTCGCCGGATTGAGTGCTACCCCCGCACGACAGCCGAGTTCTCGAATCCGGTGAAGCTGGCGGTGCAGATGCGGCGCGGCTTCGGCATGGATCGTCATACCGCTCGCGCCGGCGGCGGCGAAGTCATCGAAGTACTTCTCCGGCTCGACGACCATCATGTGCACGTCGAGCGGAAGCGAGGTCACGCGCCGCACGGCCTCGATCACCTTCGCGCCGAAGGTCAGGTTCGGCACGAACTGCCCGTCCATCACGTCGATGTGGATCCAGTCGGCGCCGCCCGCCTCGCAGGCCGCGATCTGCTCGCCCAGCCGCGTGAAATCCGCGCTGAGAATGGATGGTGCGATCCGAACGGGGGAGGCCATTTACTGGTTCGTGCTCACCGTGAGAGTGACGGTGCTGCCCTCGGGCTCCTTGCTGCCCGACGCGGGCTCCTGCGCCAGCACGGTCCCGACCGGCGTCGCCTCGCGCACCTGCTGGTCGCCGCGGGACGCCTTGAAGCCGACCGCGGCGAGGCGCTGTGCCGCGTCGTCGAACTGGAGGCCCACCACGTTCGGCACCTTCGCGTCGCCCGGGATCACGCCCGAGGGAAAGATGAGAAAGGCGACGATCAGGTACGCGAGCAGGAACCCGCCGATGATCGTGACCGCGTATGGCATCGACGCGCGCAGCCGCGTGCGTGTGCTCATGCGGCCTCCGCCGGACGACGGAGGCGCGCGGCGAACGCGCCGTCGGTGCCGTGGCGCTGCGGAAGGACGCGCAGGAGGCCCTGGTCGAGGACCGCAGCCGACACCACGCCATCGGGCGGCGGATCGATCCGCCAGCCGGGATGCGCACTCAGGAACTGGTTCACCTGTTCGTCGTTCTCCTCGGGCTCGAGCGAGCACGTGCTGTAGACGAGCAGGCCGCCGGGCTTCACGACCGCGGCGGCGGCGCGCAGGATGTTGCGCTGCAGGGCGGCCATCACGGCGAGATCAGAGATCTTTAAACGCCACCGCGCGTCGGGGTGGCGGCGGAACGTGCCGGTGCCGGTGCACGGGGCATCGACGAGCACGAGATCGACCGGACGGATCGCGGGATAGCGTGCGTCGGCGACGTACGCGAACAGCGTGTCGATCTCCAGCCGGTGGCCGTTCTCGATCACGCGCTCGAGCCGCGCGCGCGAGACGTCGCTGGCGTAGACGTGTCCCGCGTTCCGCGAGAGCTCCACGGACTTGCCGCCGGGCGCGGCGCACAGGTCCGCCACGTCGGCCCCGCTGGGCACGCAGGCGTACTGCGTGACGAGCGTCGATGCGGGATCCTGGAGATGGAACAGGCCCTGACGGAACGGCCCCAGCTCGGTGAGCGACGACACGGGGCTCGACAACACGATGCTGTCGCGCACGAGCGGCGCTTCGTGCACCTGCACGCCCGCCGACTCGAGCATTGCTTCGAGCTGCTCGCGCACGGCGTGATACGGCCGCGCAATGAGCGGCGCTTCGCGGTTGTTCGCCTCGAGCAGCCGGCGGGTCTCGTCGATGCCCCACCGCGCGACCCACCGAGCAACGAGCCAGCGAGGATGCGAGCCCTCCAGTGCGAGCGCGTCCACGGGATCCGAGGTGCGCGGCAGCTCGAGCGCATCCCGCTCGCGGTCCAGCCGGCGCAGAACCGCGTTGGCGAGCTTGCTGGCTCCGATGCCGTGACGGCGCTTGGCGAGCTCCACCGTCTGCGCGATCGCCGCGTAGGCCGGGACGCTCTCCATGAACAGGAGCTGCGCCGCGCCCAGCCGAAGCAGGTCGAGCAGATCGGCATCGAGGCGCACCGACCCGCCGCGCACGCGCGCGTCGAGGTACGCGTCGATCCGTCCGCGGCGGCGCAGCGTGCCGTAGACGAGCTCCCGCACCCACCGGCGGTCGCGCGCGTCGAGACGCGCCGTGCGTCGGTCGAAGGACGGGTCGAGCAACTCACCGCTACGGAGGTCGGCGCAGATCTCGGCGGCCGCGACGCGTGCATCCGTCACCGGGCCGCTACGGTGCACCGCGACTCCAGCGGGCGACCCATGGTCCTGATCTGCCCCTGGCATATGCTCTAAGATAGTCGCTCCCCCACACCGATGCCGCGTCCGCGCGCCCATTCTGCCGGTGAAATCCGACGTTTGCCCGCCGGATGGACGGCGCCGATCTGCACCGCGCCCGTCCGGCACGCGACGGTCATGCCGTTGTCGTCGATCGCGAGTACGCGTCCCGGATCGCCGTCGCCCGTGGCAGACGCAACACGTGCGCCGAACAGCTTGACCTCGCCACCCGGCGCGGCGGCCACGGCCCCCGGACGCGGATCGTAGGCGCGCACGATCTGCGCGACGGTGCGCGCCTCGGCGTTCCAGTCCACACGGGTCATGGTCCGGTCCACTTTGGGCGCGTACGTCGCCCGCGTGTCGTCCTGCGGCGTCTCCGTCGCCTCGCCGATCTCGATCAATGCCAGCGCCTCGATCAGCGCCAGCGCTCCCATCTCGGCGAGGCGGAGCTGCAGCTCGCCGTAGGTCTCGTCCTCCGGTATGGGCGTCTTCACCTGCAGGATGGACGGGCCGGCGTCGAGCGCCTTCACCATGCGCATGATCGTCACGCCCGTTTCGTCGTGCCCGTCGCGAATCGCCGCCTGGATGGGTGCCGCGCCGCGCAGCTTGGGAAGCAGCGACGCGTGGATGTTGATCGTCCCCAGCCGCGGCAGGTCGATGATGGCCTGCGAGAGGATGTGGCCGTATGCGACGACGACCGAGATGTCCGGCTCGAGTCCGCGGAGCGCGGCTTCGAACTCCTCGCCCCGCGGCTTCTCGGGCTGGAGCACCGGGATCGACTCCTCGAGGGCGATGCGCTTCACCGGCGGCGGCTCGAGCACGGAGCGGGAGCGTCCGACGGCGCGATCGGGCTGCGTGACGACCGCCGCGACGTCGAACCCTTCGCCGATCAGCGCGCGGAGGGCGGGCGTCGCGAAGTCAGGCGTGCCCCAGAAGAGCACGCGCATTCACAGCTCCTCGCTCGGGTGCTCGTGCGTGCTCGTGGGATCGGCCGCGAGGCGTCGGATGAAGTTCGGATACTTGTCCTTCTCCTTGCTCCACTTCGCCATGGCGCCGCGGCGCTTCAGCACGCTCAGATGGTCGATGAACAGCTTGCCGTGTAGATGGTCGATCTCGTGCTGGATGCAGCGGGCGAGCAGGTCGGCGGCCTCGACCTCGTACGGCTGTCCGTCGAGACCGATGGCGCGCACGCGCACGGTCTTCGGGCGCACGACGTCGCCGTACACGTCGGGAATCGAGAGACAGCCCTCTTCCGCCTTGCCCGTGCCGCCGCCGGATTCGACGACCTCCGGATTGATCAGCGCGTAGCGCGCCCCGTCGACGTCGACCACGGCGATGCGCTCGCTGCGCCCGATCTGCGGCGCGGCGAGCCCGATCCCCTTGGCCACGTACATCGTCTCGAACATGTCCTTGGCCAGCGCGCGCAGCTCGTCCGTCACGTCGGGGACGGGCGTCGTCTCCTCGCGGAGAATCGGGTCGCCGAGGACGCGAATTTCGAGAATGCTCACGCCGACGCGGAGGTGGTGGAGGTGGTGCCCGCGGCGCCGGTGATCCGCGCGATGCGGCCGCGCTCGATCACGAGCCGGGACTCGCCCGACTTGATGGTCACGCGGTCGTCGAGCCCCTTCCCGCCGGCCTCCTTGATGTGCACGACCTCGCCGATGATCCCGCCGGCGGTCACGATCTCGTCGCCGCGCTTGAGGGCCTTGAGCGCTTCCTCATGCTTGCGACGCTGCTTCTGCTGCGGGCGCACCATGATGAAGTAGATGATCGCGATGATGAGGACGAGCTGGACGAGAAAGGGCGTCAGCGAGCTCCCGCCGCCGGCGGGTGCGGCCTGGGCGAGGAGCAGCGCGGGGAGCGTGCCGGGGGTGATCATGCGGGCGGTACCGGTCGAGAGTGATAGCGCGCGAGCCACTCGGTGCTCCACGCGTCGATCGTTCCGGCGCGGATCGCGTCTCGCGCGTCGCGCATCAGACGAACCAAGAAATGTACATTGTGCAGGGAGAGCAGGCGATGTCCGAGGATCTCGTCCGCCGTGAAGAGATGTCGGATGTATCCCCGCGAGAAGCGCTGGCACGCGCTGCAGTCGCACGCCTCGTCGAGCGGCCGCGGATCCGTGCGGAATTCGGCGCGCTTGATGTTGAGGCGTCCGTCGCGCGTGAATGCCGCGCCGTTCCGCCCCATGCGCGTGGGCGCGACGCAGTCGAACAGGTCGACGCCGCGCCGCACGCCTTCGACGAGGTCCTCGGGAAAGCCGACGCCCATCAGATATCGCGGCCGGTCGCGCGGAAGGGCGCCGTCGACGACCTCGAGGATGCGGTACATGTCCGGCTTGGCCTCGCCCACCGAGAGCCCGCCGATGCCGAAGCCGATCCAGTCGCCGAGGTCGCGGATGGCGCGCGCGGCTTCGCGGCGGAGGGACTCGTGGATGCCGCCCTGCACGATGGGAAAGAGCGCCTGGGGATGATTTGGTGCGGGGAGCGGGAACGTGGTGCCGGGGAGGGGCGGGGAATCGGGTATCGTTGTTGTTGGGGGGGGCCCCCCGGCGCGCAACCCCTCGAGCGCCGTCGCGCACCGCGCCAGCCACCGAATGCTCCGCTCGCTCGCATCGCGCGCCGTCGCCTCGTCGCTCTGCCCGGGGATCACGTGATCGAATTGCATGATCACATCCGCGCCCAGGTTGCGCTCGATCTGCATGACGCTCTCCGGCGTGAACACGTGCCGCGAGCCGTCGATGTGACTCCGGAACTCCACGCCGTCGTCGCTGATGGTGCGCAACCCTTCGAGCGAGAATACCTGGAAGCCGCCGGAGTCGGTGAGAATCGGACCGTCCCACGCCATGAACCGGTGCAGGCCGCCGAAATCGCGAATCAGCTCGTCGCCGGGACGCAGGTGCAGATGATACGCGTTCCCGAGAATCATCTGCGCGCCGAGCGCGCGGAGCTCGATCGGGTCCAGCGACTTCACGGTGGCGAGCGTGCCGACGGCCATGAACGCCGGCGTCTCCACCACACCGTGCGGCGTGGCGAATCGGGCGGCGCGCGCCGAGCCGCGCTCGTGTTCGATCGTGAATGCGAATCCTGTCACGTGGCTGTGGGTGTTCTGTCCGCGAACGCTAGCAAACGCACATCGCGTCGCCGTACGAGTAGAAGCGATAGCCCGCCTCGATGGCGGTGCGATAGGCGCGCATCGTGAGATCGTAGCCCGCGAACGCCGCCACGAGCATGATCAGCGTCGAGCGCGGGAGATGAAAGTTCGTCACCAGCCGGTCGACGGCGCGGAATCGATACGGCGGCCGGATGAAGATGCGCGTGTCGGCACTCCCCGCGTGCACGACGCCATCCTCCGTCGCGGCGCTCTCCACCGTGCGCACGCTCGTCGTGCCGACCGCCCAGACCTTGCCGCCCGCGGCGCGCCGTTCGTTGATCGTCCGCGCCGTCTCCTCGGAAACCGAATACCACTCCTCGTGCATCACGTGCTCCGCCGGATCATCGACTTCCACGGGCTTGAACGTGCCGGCGCCCACGTGGAGAAGCACTTCGGCGAGCGCGACGCCGCGCGCCGTGACGCGATCCACCAGGTCGCGCGTGAAGTGCAGCCCGGCGGTGGGCGCGGCCACGGAGCCCGCTTCGCGCGCGAACACGGTCTGGTACCGCTCCGCGTCCGCTCCCTCGTCCGCGCGCTCGATGTACGGCGGCAGCGGCACGTGCCCGTAGCGTTCGATCGCGTCGTCGATTGGCAGCGCGGCCTCGAGCTGCACGATTCGCGTGCGTCGCTCGGTGATCTCCAGAATCTCCGCCGAGAAGTCGGGCGCGATGAGCACGCGCCGTCCAGGCTTGAGCTTTCCGCCCGGCGAGACCATGGCCTCGTACCGGCCGGCGCCGAGCGGCTTGAGCAGCAGGATCTCCGCCGGTGCGCCCGACGACTCGCGAATGCCGAGCAGGCGGGCGCGCAGCACGCGCGTGCGATTGACCACCAGCACGTCGCCGGGATCGAACAGCTCGACGATGTCCGTGAAGTGCCGGTGCGCGACCAGGCCGGTGTCGCGCTGCACCACCATCAGTCGGCTCGCATCGCGCCGCTCGATCGGATGCTGCGCGATCTGCGACGGTGGAAGCTCGAATTCGTAGTCGGACGTGCGCGTGCCTGGGGCGTGCATCCGCGAAAAGTAGCGGCTCGGGCACGGCCCGAGCTCGCGGCCCGAGCGCATTCACACGGCGCGCTCGGCCGTCGCGTACTACTGGAACAGCGTTTCCTGCTCGGTGGGCGCGTTCGGCGTGAAGCCGAAATGCCGGTACGCCTGCGGCGTCGCCACGCGTCCGCGCGGCGTGCGCTGCAGGAATCCCTGCTGGACGAGGAACGGCTCGTACACCTCTTCGATCGTGTTCGCATCCTCGCCGATCGCCGCGCCGATCGTGTTCAGGCCCACCGGACCGCCGTCGAACTTCTCGATGATCGTCTTGATGATGCGCGCATCCATGTCGTCGAGCCCGAACGTGTCGACATCGAGGAGGCCGAGCGCCTGGTCCGCGATGGGCTTGGTGATGGTGCCGTCGCCCTTCACCTGCGCGAAGTCGCGCACGCGGCGGAGCAGTCGATTGGCCACGCGCGGCGTGCCGCGTGCCCGGCGCGCGATCTCTCCCGCGCCCTCCGCGTCGATCCCGACCTTGAGCACCTCCGCCGTGCGGTGCACGATGAGCTCGAGGTCTTCGGCGGGATAGAAGTTGAGCCGCTGCTCGATGCCGAAGCGGGCGCGCATCGGCGCCGTGAGCATGCCCAGCCGCGTGGTGGCGCCAATCAGCGTGAACGGCTCGATCGGCATGGTGATCGTCTGCGCCTTGGGGCCCTCGGACAGGCGGATGTCGATCTTGTAGTCCTCCATCGCGGGATAGAGGAATTCCTCGATGATCGGCCGCAGCCGGTGAATCTCGTCGATGAAGAGAATGTCGCCGCGGCGCATGTTCGTGAGCGTCGCGACGAGATCGCCCGGCTTCTCCAGCGCGGGTCCCGAGCTCGTGCGGATGTTGACGCCGAGCTCACGCGCGATGAGTTCGGCGAGCGTGGTCTTGCCGAGTCCCGGCGGGCCGAAGAAGAGGGTGTGGTCGAGCGGCTCGCGACGCGCGAGCGCCGCATCGATGTAGATGCGGAGGCTCTCCTTGACCTTCTGCTGCCCGATGAACTCGGCGAGCCGCTGCGGGCGTAGCGAGAGCTCGACGACGGATTCGTCGGAGAGGACTTCGGGGGTGGTGATTTCGGCTCGGGACATCGCTACACACTACCGACGCGGTGATGGTTCGGCCAATCGAGCGCCGATTTTGAGGCGGTTGGGGCTCGTTGAATATATCCCGAAGATATGCCGAAGAGCAAACGCACAAGTTTGTGCTGACAAAACGAGTGCAAGCACCTATGTTGGGTGAGCCGCAGCACTTAGGTCCCTCCTCCACTGCGGCAGCACTCCCCGACAACCCACCATTTACCGACGACGGTAACCATGCGACACATCCGTGCCGGGCTGTGCCTGGCAGCGCTCGCATCGCTCGCCGCCTGTGACGTTCCGACCGGTCTCCCGCAGTACGACACCGAGTGGAACGTGCCCGGCAAGAGCACGAGCATTTCCGTGAACTCGTTCCTGCCGAGCGGGGTGACGACGACGGGCGACAACTCGGCGTTTCAGGTGAGCGTGACCCCGTCCACAACGAGCATCACGCGCCAGCTCGGGCAGGACTGCGCGGCATGCGCCGTGGCGAACGGGCAGACGATCCCCAAGCCGGCATTCACCGGAGGCGGTACGTCGTCCGTCAGCGTACCCTCGAGCCTCGCCAGCGCCACGCTCGTGCACGACACGCTGACCGTGACGATCAACAACGGCTTCAATTTCGATCCGATCCGTCCGAGCGCGGCGGCGGGATCGACCCGCGGCGCGTTGTCGATCATCGTGAAGAGCGGCGGCACGATCATCGGGCGCGACTCGCTCGACGGCGTCACCCAGTCGTTGGCGCCGGGCTCCTCGACGGTGCGCAAGATCCCGCTCACCGGCGGGATCGACGGTGCGAGCGGAATCACGGTGTCGACGATTCTCACCTCGCCGGCTGGCGATCCGGTGCAGATGAACTCCGCATCGTCGATCACGGTGACGGGCGCCGTCGGCAGCTTCTACGTGTCCAGCGCGAAGGTGAATCTGAACGGCCAGAACGTCACCTCGTCGCCGACGAACATCGACTTGTCGGGGATCGGCAGTCAGGTGACCGATCACGCGAACGGCGGCTCGCTGCTGCTCACCGTAACCAATCCGTTCTCGGTGTCGGGCACGCTCAACGTGACCTTCTCGGGCGGCACTCAGCCGATCGTCAAAACGGTCGCGCTCGCGGGCGGCACGACCACCCCCACCGTGACGTTCACCAAGCCGGAGCTCGACGCGCTGCTCGGCCACGACGTGCAGATGACGTTCGCGGGCAACGTGAACGGCAGCGCCGTCACCGTGCAGCCTGGCCAGACCATTTCCGTGTCCTCGCGTCTGCAGATCTCCATCAACGTCGGGAGCAACAACTAATGCGCACTCTGTCTTCGCGTGGGTCGGCGGCGATGGCCGCGGCCATGTTGCTCGCCGTCGCGAGCGTCGGCGCCGCGCAGGTTCCCAACGCCAGCCCGGCCGCGACCGGGCTCAGTGGCGCGTTCATCGCGCGCGCGCGGGGCTATGACGCCGTCGCGTGGAACCCGGCGAACCTCGGTCTGCCGGGGAACCCGGGTTTCTCGATCGGCATGCTCGCGCTGAGCGGCTCGTCGGGCCTCGATCCGATCTCGCTCAACGACTTCGCGCCGTACTCCGACAAGACGCTGCCCGCATCGCAGCGCGAGCAGTGGCTGCAGAAGGTCACCGCGAAGGGTGGTGAGAACGGCACGATGGACGGCGGCCTCACGGAGCTCGCGATGAGCTTCGGCCATCTCGCGTTCCAGGTTGGCTCGTCGGTGGGCGGTTCCACCAAGCTGAGCCCCGACGCTTTCGAGGCGGTGATGTTCGGCAACGCCGGGCGCACGGGCACCGTCGAGAACCTGAGCCTCGCCGGCTCGCAGGCGCGCGTCGGTGCGTTCACGACGGGTGCGGTGAGCTACGGCTTCGGCGTCGCGAGCTCGAAGGACAGCCACATGTCGCTCGGCGTGACGGCGAAGTACACGGTGGGCCACTTCCTCGCGATCGCGCAGGATCAGGGCAGCCAGACCGGCACGAACGCGGTGACGGTGAACATGCCGATCGTGTACTCGAACCCGGACTCGAGCGCGAACGTGGGTGCGGGCATCGGCGTGGACGTGGGCTTCGCGTACAGCACGCGGAAGCTCAGCTTCGGCGCCGCCGTGCAGAACGTGATGAACAACTTCGCGTGGGACGAATCGAAGTTGTACTCGAAGAAGGGCACGGGGCTCTTCGACGGCAACACGGACACGACGGACTTCGCCGATCAGCCGTACGCGAACGCGCCCACGGCGCTGCGGCAGCGCGTGACCGACGACAAGTTCAAGCCGGTGGTCGCGGCGGGCATCGCGTACGCGGTGAATTCCGTGACGACCTTCTCCGCGGATGCGCGCTCGCAGATCGGCGACGGGATCGTGGTCGGGCCGAAGACGCAGGTCGGCGGCGGGCTGGAGTTCCGGGGCATTCCGCTGCTCCCGCTCCGCGTCGGCGCGTCGTACGTGACCGGCGGCTGGGGCGTGTCGGGCGGGATTGGGCTCAAGCTCGCGGGCTATGAGCTCGGCGTGGGCGCGGCGCTCCGCACGATCAACGGCGGCAAGGAGCCGGCGATCACGGTGAACGCGATCAGTATTCGCTGATCGGGCGGTTTCGCACTGGACGAGAAAACCCCGGCCTCCACTGAGAGGTCGGGGTTTTTTTCACCATTCACGATTCCAACACGTTTGAACGCGAAAACAGCCGTGAACGAAGCCGGAACGGTCGCGAACTCGTTCGCGCTGTGTTCCGGCTCTGTTCGCGGCCGTCTTCGCGTCGAATGTGCTGGAGCCATACGCGGCCGCGCCGCAGCCCGCCCGGGGACGCCTTAGATCGTCTCTCTGATCCTCGCGATCCGCGCCGCCGCGTCGTCGAGCGTCCGCTGCTTCTTGCAGAACGCGAACCGGACGAACGTTCGCCCATCGTCCTTGCGCGAGTAGAAACTCGACCCGGGCACCGTCGCGACGCCGATCTCGGCGGCCATCCACTTCGCGAACGTCACGTCGTCCAGATCGCTGAGCTTCGAGAAATCGGCGAACACGTAGTACGCGCCCTCCGGTGTCGTGAACTCGAAGCCCGCTTCGCGGAGCACCGGCGCGAGGAAGTCGCGCCGCTGGCGGTATTCGTTCGCGAAGTGGTTGTAGTACTCGGCGTCGAACGCGAACCCCACCGCCGCCGCGGCCTGGAGCGGCGCCGGCGCGCCTACCGTGAGGAAGTCGTGAACCTTGCGGATCGGCCCCGTCTGCGCCTGCGGCGCGATGATCCAGCCGATGCGCCAGCCCGTGCAGCTATATGTCTTTGATAATGAGGAAACCGTTATGGTCCGCTCGCGCATCCCGGGCCAGGTCGCGATCTCGTGATGGTGGCCGGCGTAGACCATGTGCTCGTACGGCGAGTCCGTGATCGCCCACGCGACGTGCTCGATGCACAGCTCGGCGATCAGTCCGATCTCGTCGCGGGTGAGCACGCGCCCGGTGGGGTTGTGCGGCGTATTCACGATGATCGCCCGCGTGCGCGCGTTGAACGCCGCGCGCAGCCGGTCGGGGTCCAGGCGCCACGCGGGGCGCTCGAACGGCACGAACACCGGCCTGGCGCCGGCGAGGATCGCGTCCGGCCCGTAGTTCTCGTAGAACGGCTCCGGGATGATCACTTCGTCCCCGGCGTTGACGAGCGCCATGAACACCGACGCCATCGCCTCGGTCGCGCCGCAGGTCACCGTCACCTCGCGGTCGGGATCGACTTCCATCCCGTACCAGCGGCGGTACTTCTCGGCGATCGCTTGCCGGAGCACCGGTGCGCCCCAGGTCACCGCGTACTGGTTGATGTCGCCGTTGATCGCCGTACACGCCGCCGCCTTCATCGCGTCGGGCATCGGGAAATCCGGGAACCCCTGCGCGAGGTTCACGGCATTGTGAAGTTGTGCGATGCGCGTCATCTCGCGAATCACCGATTCGGTGAACGTCGCGGTCCGCGTGGCAGCGAGCACTCGAGTTACCCCCGTATCTTGCCGAGCGCGGCTCGAATGAGCTCGGCCGCGCCCGATCCCGTTCCACCGTCGTCCACCGCCTGTCGCACCGCGCGCTCCGCGTCGGCCGTCGAGTAGCCGAGCGATACCAGCGCGCGGATCGCGTCCTCCACGCCGGCGCCTTCCGGCCGCGGCACGCCCGGCGCGGCGGAAACCTGCAGATCATCGAGCTTGTCCGCGAGATCCAGGATGAGCTGTTCGGCCTTCTTGCGGCCCACACGCGGCACGCTCTGCAGGGTCGCCACGTCCTTGTCGCGCAGCGCTCGCACGAGCCGTTCGGCGGTGAGCGTCGACAACAGGCCGAGCGCGAGTGCCGGGCCGACGCCCTTGGCGTTCAGCACGCGCTGAAACACCCGGCGCTCGAACGTGGTGGCGAACCCGAACAGCTGCCAGCCGTCTTCCTTGACGACGAGATGCGTGTGCAGCGTGACCGCTTCGTTCGTGCGCGGCAGCGACTCGTAGACGCCGAGCGGTATCGCGAGCTCGTAGCCCACGCCGCCCGGCGTCATGATCTCGACGCGGTCCAGCTCCTTGCTCACCAGGACGCCGCTGATCTGCGCGATCATGTGCGGGCGCTCCGCGCGCGAACGCCGCCGAGGGTCGGGACGCGCATGGTCATGAGGCAGGCGAGCGCCGCGGCCACCCCGTCCGCCGCGTCCGACGGCTGCGGCACGGATTTGAGCTTGAGCAGGCGAGTGAGCATGTACTGAACCTGTTCCTTGGTCGCGGCGCCGGTGCCGACCACCGCCTTCTTGATCTCGGCCGGCGGAATCTCGTGCACCGCCACGCCGGCTTGCTGTCCGGCGAGCAGCACGACCCCTCGCGCGTGCCCGAGCACCACGGTGGTGCGCACGTTCTTCGCGTAGAACACGTCTTCGACGGACAACGCATCGGGGCGATGACGCGCGATCAGCTCCGACACGCCCTCGTAGATCTCGTGGAGTCGCGCGGGCAATGGATCGCGCGCCCTGGTGCGGATCACGCCGCATTCGACAAGGGAGACGAGGCCGAGCCCGTCTCCCTGAACGACACCGTAGCCGGTGTTGGCGGTTCCCGGATCGATGCCGAGAACGATCATGTTGCGGAGGTCGTAGGCGGTCAGCCCTCGAGGTTGGCCATCGCGGCGACGTCCATGTCGAAATTCGCCCAGACCTTCTGCACGTCGTCCAGATCTTCGAGTGTCTCGAGCAGCTTGATGAGCGAATCCGCGTCCTTGCCTTCAATCTTCACCGTGGTCTTGGGAACCATCGCGAGCTCCGCTTCGGCGATCGCGATGTTCTTGGCCTTGAGTCCTTCCTGCACGGCGTGGAAATCCGTCGGCGAGGTCGTGACGAGGAAGCGCTCGTCTTCGCGCACCACGTCTTCGGCCCCCGCCTCGAGCGCGGCCTCCATGAGCGCGTCCTCGTCGATGGTGGACGCGTCGACGTAGATCTGCCCCTTCTTGTCGAACATCCACGCCACGGAGTTGGGCGTACCGAGGTTGCCGCCCAGCCGCGTCATCTTGCTCCGCACTTCGGCGACGGTGCGCGTCGGATTGTCGGTCACCGCGTCGATGAGCAGCGCGACGCCGGC
>DASZUN010000298.1:0-3730 GCA_035547615.1 Gemmatimonadaceae bacterium
GAAGAGATCGCCGAACCGGTATGCGGCGTAGTAGCCATCGCGCGCCGCGCGAATGGACGTGAGCGTGCTGCGGAGCCCCATGATCGTCATGACGCCGCACGCCATCACGAGCGCGATCGACGTCACCTGGACCCAGTGGCGGCGGAGCTCGCGCAGCAGCTTGCGGTCGATCGTGCGCATCGTCGTCACCACACGAGCTGCGCGATCGGCACGCGCGTCGCGTTCGTCTCGACGCTCGAGATCCGCCCGCTCGTCATGTGCAGCACGCGGTTCGCGATCCCGGCGATCACGGCGTTGTGCGTGATGATCGCCGTCGTGGTGCCGACGCGGGCGTTCACGTCGACGAGCGTTTGCAGGACGAGCCGGCCGGTTTCGGCGTCGAGCGCGCCGGTCGGCTCGTCGCAGAGCAGCACGTCCGGCCGCTTGGCGATCGCGCGGGCAATCGCGACGCGCTGCTGCTCGCCGCCGGAGAGCTGCGCCGGAAAATGGTCGACCCGGTCCCCGAGCCCGACCAGGCCGAGCGCCTCGACGGCGTCCATCGGATGCTCCGAGAGGTCCGTCACCAGCGCGACGTTCTCGCGCGCCGTGAGGCTCGGGATGAGATTATAGAATTGGAATACGAATCCCACGTGCTCGCGGCGATATCGCGTGAGCGCGCGGTCGTCCGCGGCGACGAGGTCGTGATCGCGGAAGTGGACGTCGCCGCTCGTCGGCGAGTCGAGGCCGCCGAGGATGTTGAGCAGCGTCGACTTCCCACTGCCGGACGGCCCGAGGATGACGACGAACTCGGCCTCGAACAGGTCGAGGTCGACGCCCTGCAGCGCGTGCACCTGCACCTCGCCCATCTGATAGACCTTCGTGAGCCCGCGGGCGTGAAAGACCGCCCGCGTCTCCGGCGCGGCCGACGTCGCGGCCATGGCAGCCTCCGTGGCGCTTCTTGAAGGATGCCGAGCGGCGGGGTGCCGTCAGTCGGCGGAGGCGGCGCGAGCTGTCAGGGGAAGTCGGGGCGGTGTGGCGGGAGGGTGCAATGTGGCGATGCGGGCCACAAAGGAATGGTGAAGCCGATCGGAACGGATGTGACGAATTTCACCGAATGGACACGCGAGCTCGACGAACGCTCCTGGAAGAGCAACTGACGCGTTCGATCATCGGCGCGTTCTACACGGTCTACAACAAGCTGGGATACGGCATTCTCGAGCACGTGTATGCGGCTGCTTTGGAGATCGAGCTGAAGCGGCGCGGACACGCTGTCGCGCGGGAGTATACCGCGTCCGTGTACTACGACGGCATCGAGATCGGCCACCATCGGCTTGACATGGTCGTGGATGACCGAGTCGTGATCGAGAACAAGGCCAGAGAGCGGTTGCACGACAACTTCATCCAACAGCTCGAGTCCTACCTCGCCGCCACGAAGTTCCAGGTTGGCCTGTTCTTGCACTATGGCCGCAGCGCCAAATTCTACCGGCGCATCTTCGAAAACTCCTTGAAGAAGTTTCCGTTCGATCCGTCCGATCATTGAGATCGGCTGTTCACCACGGATTTGTGGCCTGGTTGTCCACGCTGCGGCTCACCTGGCCACAAAAGCTTCACAACCACCGATTGCACTGATCGGACAGATTCAGACTGATACTCCTTTGGGTGGTCGCCGGGCGTCGGGAGCGAGTTTGGGAGTCGGGGTGATCCGCACCCATTTGTGATGTATGTTTCCTCCGTGCGCCGTCCCGTCTGGTATCGTGCTCTGACCGCCATTTGGGCGCTGTGGTTCGCCGTCGCGCTCATCGAGCCGGCGGGGATCCACCAGTGCCCCGTACACGGCGCCGCCGGTGCGGACATGGCGGGGATGGGGGCCATGGCCGGCATGGCGAACATGGACATGGCGGGGATGTCCATGGCGCACGACCAGACGCCGCCCGGCCATCAGTCGCAGCATCCGCTCCACTGCTGCTGTCTGAGCACGGGCTGCAGCGCGCCCGCGTTCGTGCCGTCGGCGCCGAGCGGCGAGCTCGCCGATCGAATCGTCGCCCGCTCGCACGAGCCCAGCTTCGCGGACGTCCCCAGCCCGCTCATCGATCGCGCGCACGCGCTTCCATTCGCGAACGGTCCTCCCGCGTCGGTCTGATCGACTGACGTACCGCACGGCGCGCGCGCCCGGCACTCTGCCGCGGCGCCTCACGTTCGCCGTGGCTTGTCCAACCGACCGAGAGGACCTCAATGCACGTGAATTCATTGCGTGCGCGATCGTTCGCGATCGTGCCCGCGATCGTTGGCATATGCGCCGGCGCCCGCATCGCGCGCGCGCAGGACACGACCCACACGCGCGCCGCGGCGGACTCCGCGCGGCGACTCGAGACCGTCCAGATCGTCGCCGCGCCCGCTGAGCGATCGGAGCCGGTGAGCGTCACGCACGTCGACGCGCTCGCGATCCGCGTCACCCCGTCGAACAACGCGTACGACCTCCTGCGGCAGACCGCGGGGCTCGATATCCATCTCCAGGGCCAGGGGCCGGGCTTCGCGTCCGACGCGTCTCTGCGCGGCTTCAGCTCCGACCACTCCACGGACATCGCGCTGTGGGTGGACGGCGTGCCGATCAACGAGCCCGTGAACGGCCACTCCGAGGGCTACAACGACTGGACGGTGCTCTTCCCCGGCGGCATCCAGGACATCGACGTGATCCGCGGGCCGACGAACGCGCTGTTCGGCAACTTCGCCATGGCCGGCGTGGTGAACGTGCGCACCATGGAGCGGATGCGTGGCACCGAGTTCACCGCCGGCACCGGCTCCTACGGCCGCGCCGAGGGGATGGTGATGACCGGGTTCGACCACGGCGCGCGCGGCGGCGGCATGATGGGCGTGCACTTCCTGCGGGAGGACGGCTTCCGACCCAACTCGCGGAACGACGTCGTGCACGCGCACGGCCGCATCGTGCACGATCTCAACTCGGCGGTTCGCATCGACGCCGGCACCGAATTGTACGGCAGCAACTGGAACTCGCCCGGCTTCTTGAGCGAGGACGAGTTCAACGCGCATCAGTACGACATCGTGTCGAATCCCACCGACGGCGGCTACAAGCGCCGCGCACAGGAGCGCGTCAGCCTGCGCGTGCTCACCGGCAGCATGCTCTGGCGCACGACCGCCTACGCGACCGAGGGGCGGTGGCAGCTCTATCTCACCATTCCGCCGGCCGGCGGCAAGTTCGAGGGGTCGGGCAGCCAGACCGAGGAGGAGGATTCGCGCGCCGGCGCCGGCGCGACCACGGCGCTCACCTGGTCGCTGCCGAACGGCGAGGTGACGCTCGGCGGCGAGACGCGCTGGGACCGCTCGCACTACGAGAACTACTTCACCACGGCCCGGCGGCGCGATTCGGTGGCCGCCGCGCTCACCGGCCGCCAGCTCCTCGGCGCGCCGTTTCTACAATCCTATTTTAATATTTCTGATCGCCTGCGGATCGACGCCGGCCTGCGGTACGACGTGCTCGACACGCGCTCCACGCCCGACGACGGCGGCGCGTCGATCAGCGGCGCGCATGCGGTGGTCTCGCCCAAGCTCGGCGCGTTCGTGCACCTCACGCCCACGGTCGGACTGTTCGGCAACGTGTCGCGCGGCTTTCGCTCGAGCGACGGCGTGATCGAGGATCCCACGCTCGAGCCGATCACGGAGTGGGCGTACGAGACCGGGCTCAAGCTGGATCGCGGGCCGCTCGCCGCATCGGCCACGCTGTTCCGCATGGACG
>DASZUN010000299.1:0-5180 GCA_035547615.1 Gemmatimonadaceae bacterium
CGGAAAGATCGGCGGTAAGCGCTTGGTGGCGAGGGTGTAGATCCCGGCCGCGATGCTCATTAGGCTCGACCCTACTAGGATGAACGAGACCAAGCCGACCTCGAAAGGATGGGTGCTGCCTAACGCCTGAGCTAAGCTGCAAGGAAGTCTCATAAGAGTGCGCGCGCAGCGCGCACAACTCAATAACGTTCCTTGTCAGCTTCAGCGTTCGTTAGGTGGCTGGGTCTGGGCGCCGAACGACAAACGATTGTTGTGCGCCTTTGAACATCTCGTCGACGACGTTCCACGAGTCTATCCAGTCGTATACGTCGGCGATGTAGTCAAACAGCTCCGCAAAGCGCTCATTGCTCACGTCACTCAGCTGGTGGCCGTGGACGACTGGATTGCGCACGATGTTGTAGAACGCAAGCGTTCGGGGCCAGAGTTGAGGTCGCGCCACCCTCATGGGAATGTCGTCGCCAACCAACGCCGGCAGCCGATTGTAGTAGTTATCAGCGGCACCGCCGCCCAATGTGAATGGATTTCGACACGCGACACGGAACCGAGGAGAAAGCTTTCCACGGACTGCCCCACTGAACTCGCACGCGTAGCAGATGAATGCCTCCAACCCGGAGATGGAGCGACTCAACATCATTGTGGCACCTGCTTCCGGCATTCCTAGCCATACGAAGTACCGCGTCTGCAGCGGCCGGACTATTCCGTCCGGCTGCTTGAGAAAGTGCGGCGAATGAGCTCGCTCATAGAACTCTCTGAATTCCCAGCGAAGGTTGATAATGGGAACATTGGAGAGGTTTACATCGAACAGAGGCCGTACCTCAATAGAAGATCGTAGCCACCTAACGCCCTAGCTCACCTGCAAGGGAATCCAATAAGAGCGCGCGGCGCAGCCGCGCGCAATCTGCAACTCCCTTGGCAGGTGCAGCGTTCGTTATGCAGCGCGCCTGTACGTACCCCGACCCCGCGGGCGGGGGCGCTCACGGACTTTCCGCTCAAGCTCTTCGAATTCCCGTACGAGCGGGTCGACGTCGCCGTTGGTGAGTTCGGGCAGTTCAACTGGTGGCTTGAGCGTCTCGCGTCGCCGTGGTGGCCGACGATCGAAGAGATCGGCGGCCAGCCCAATGCACGTCCAGTTCAGCGCGATTGACCCGGTGAACACGAGCAGGTAGGCGTTCCAGTCTGCCCCGGATGAGAGGGCGTGCGGCGGGATGGGGTGGATCGCCGCGAGCAGGCGGAGGGTTCCGAGATTGCCCGGAGCGCCGAGTAGATAACTCAGTGGCAATGCGTACCCATCGCGACCGCCGAGATGCAGAGCGACCGCGAGTCCGGATAGAACGGCCGCGATCACGCCCAGCCGGCCCATGGCGCGCGTTGCTGGGAAGCGACGGCTTGCAGAACGGGCGAATCGATCGAGCATAGACACAATCAAAGCCCTCTCAGGGTCGCGGATGCGGGGGCGCTGCATAACGCCCTAGCTCAGCTGCGGGCGGACACAATAAGAGCGCATGCGCAGCATGCGCCATCCCTAAATCGCCCGTCTGCTGCAGCGTACGTTAGGGCGCTCGCGATTAGGATGTTAGGCGTGCCGCATGTGTGCGGTCCGGCTCCGGCCGACCTGGCGCGAGTTCATCAAGTAGGCAGTCGATCCGCGTTGCAATTAGCAAATTGTGAGGGCTACCGCGTTGCTCAACTAGGATCCCTGCAACAAAGAAGACTATAGAAGTCTCAGCGCCGCGCACTAGCGTCATAGGCGCGAATAGAACCCCGCCACTCATTCCCGCAGGCTTCGGACCTTGCTGAAGATTGCCGTCCATCGTCCGTACTGACTTCGGATCATAGCTCACGGCTAAATGCACGGACAGATCCAAACCGTGCTTCGCGTACGCGGAATCTCCCGCGCGGTGGCCAGAAACGAAGAAGAGTTGATTGCGCAGGCTTTGGTCTGCGGCCGTATACTCAGCCTTCGACGCGGGGTACCCGATGGCCATGAACGAAGCTCCCTCCGGAAACACTGCGTTCACGGCCATGCGGTCGAGTGGAATACCGCCCATTAAATCGTCGGCCTCCGCCCGCACTTCGCCGAACGAATAGGCTACATCGGCGTCCGGAATGCCCGCCCTCAACGGTTCCAGTACGAGATACTGCCCGGGCCATCGCGTGGCACTTCCTTTGTCCAGCGCGATGACCTTCGTTGTCGGTCCGGAGACCGTGTGGGCTGCCGTCACGAGCGCGGCGCGAGTTCCCATCCGCAAGATGAAGCTCGAGCCAACCTGCTTCATTCGCTTAGAGCCTTCCTGAATCTCCAGAACTGGCTTGATGCTCTTCGCAACCTGACGCGCAGCAGCTTGGAGCTCGTTCAAATCTAGGCCGGCAGGGGGCCAACTGTCCGAGTTCATGATGCTCCGGTAGCGCCCTAACGCATAGCTCAGCTGCGGGCGGCCAAGCCGACGGGCGCCGAGCGGATTACGGTTGATGATACTCTGAAGGAGCGCAACCGCAATGCTTGGAGCGCTCCGGCAGCTGCAGCGTTTCGTTATGCGGGCGACGTGGTGGCCGAGGCGAACGTCTCCCAGCTACGGATCGCGAGGGACGTCGGATGCCCGCGCGTGTGGGCCGGCGCACCATCTGGCGCGATACCGCTGACTCGATCGCGATCATCAATCGGCCGGCGCGCGTGCTCGTGGACGCCGAGGCCGTCCAAGGCGCGAGCTCAGGGCCAGCGCAGCGCGGCAGGTGGAATGAAGACGAGCGGCAGCCACTCGCCGGGATATCTGCCCACGCACCGCAACTCCATTGCATGGCCTCGCCCGCATAACGCTAATTAGACTGCGACATTATACGACTTACAATCGACAAATACGAGATACGTAAGTCGGTATGCACGCCAGCCGTTCTCGTCGGCACTCGCACAAGCGACTGTCGCGCGCGGAGTTGGGACGGCTGACTGCAAGCTCCGTCGAGGAGATTAGGCGACATAGGTATGTCGGATAATCTTCCGATGTGACGGCGAAAACGGGAGTCGAGCACAGAGCCCCCCATCGCCTTCGCGCCGCGGCCGATCGCAGGTCCGAGCGGGTAAATGGTTCTCCCCGAGCGGCGCAGCTGACCGACATCTCTGGGACTCCCGAGAACTCACAGTTGATCCCCCGGACTGCGCACGCCCAGCCCACCTCGGTTGAGTACATGGGTGTAGATCATCGTGGTCTTGGGATCGGTGTGGCCGAGAAGGCTTTGCACGGTCCGAATGTCGGCCCCGCGCTCCAGGAGATGGGTGGCAAAGGAATGCCGGAGCGCATGGCATGTGGCGCGCTTCGTGATCCCGGCCGTCGATATCGCCCGTGCGAACGCGCGCTGCACGACGCTCTCGTGCAAATGGTGGCGACAGCGCCGCCCGGCGGAATCCACGAAGGTGCGACGCGCCGCAAACACATACTGCCAGCGCCAGTCGGCGTCCACGTGCGGCAGCTTACGCCGCAGGGCGTCCGTGATCTCCGTCGTGCCAATGTGCCGGCGCCGATCTTCCAGGAACCGCGCTTGCCGGCGCTTCAGCTCGCGGTGCAGCTCGGCCACGCACGACTCGGCGAGCGGTGTACGGCGATCCTTGCCGCCTTTGCCATCCCGCACTGTGATCTCGCGGCGGTCGACATCGATGTCCTTCACGCGCAGCGAGACACACTCGAGCAGTCGGAGCCCGCTGCCGTACATCAGCATGACACAGATGCGCTTGGAGCCCGTGAGCGCGTCGAGCACGCGCCGGATCTCGGCTTCACTCAGCACCACCGGCACGTATCGCGAGCGGCGCGCGGGCTGAATGCCGTCGATTGGCTCGAGCGGTCGTGCCAGCACGGCATCGTACAAGAACTTGAGCGCCGCGAGCGCCTGATTCTGGGTGGAGGCCGAGAGCTGCGATTCGACAGCCAGCGACGAGAGAAAGCGCCGCACATCCTCTTCGTTCAGGTCGCGCGGGTGGCGGCGGTTGTGAAAGAGGATGTACCGGCGAATCCATTGGACGTAGGCTTCTTCTGTTCGCCGGCGATACCGTCGCTCCCGCAGCGTGCGCCGTACCACCTCCATCAACCGAAGCCGCCGTTCCGGATCGGACGGCGCATTCAGATGCGAGAGCGGAATGAGCGGGCGCACGCTGTAATCTTGAGGTGCCTGCTCGCGAATGACGTACCGAATCGCCGCGCTCGCACTCATCTGAACTCGTGCGCCGCGTGCGTGAGCGCCGCCCCCACCTGCAGCTCCTTGAACTTTCGCCCCACCACCGAGATCGCGGCGCCGTCGTTCTCCACGCGCCCCTGCACCAGCACGAACGGCGCGCGCTTCACCACTTCCTCGTTCGGCCCCACGAGCTTCTGCGGCACGACGATGTTCGCGTATCCGAACTCGTCCTCCAACAGGAGAAAAATCGTCCCGCCCGCCGTGGCCGGCCGCTGACGCACGGTCACGAGCCCCGCGATCGTCACCGTCTTCCCGTTCGGCATCTCCATCAGCTCACGCGTGTCGATCGCACCGCCGCGCGCCAGCCGCTCGCGCACGGACTCCATGGGGTGCCCCTCGACGCTCATCCCCACGGCGTGGTAATCCAAGAACACTAATTGCTCCCGGCTGATCGGCACCGGCTCGTGCCGCGTCACGGGCGCGGGCGCGAGTGGAAGCACGTCGCCGCTCGCGCGCAGGGCTTCCCACGCGGCGTGCCGCCGATCCGGCGCCCACGCCGCGAACGCATTCGCCTGCGCGAACGCCAGCACGTCGTCGCGGTTCAGTCCCGCGCGCGAGACCACGTCCGTGATCGACGTGAACGGCGCCCGCTGATGCGCGGCCTTCAATTGCTCGATCACCTTGTCGCCCACACCGCGCACGAAGCGCCAGCCCACGCGCATCGCACCGTCCTCGTACGTGCAGTCCCAGCTTCCCGTCTCGAGACACGGCGGCCGCACCTCCACGCCGAATCGCCTGGCGTCGTGTACGAGCGTCGATACGGGATAGAAGCCCATCGGCTGCGCGTTGAGCAAGCCGATGAAGAACTCCGTCGGATAGTTCGCCTTGAGCCACGCCGTCACGTACGCGATCAGCGCGAAGCTCCACGCGTGCGACTCCGGGAATCCATAGTTCGCGAAGCTGACGAGGTCGTCGCAGATCTTCGCCGCGATCTCCTCGCTCAGCGGCTTGATCGCGCC